>JBNKOL010000079.1:0-38725 GCA_050294655.1 Sedimenticolaceae bacterium | reverse complement strand
CCATGGACCATTCCGTTGCGCGGCCTGTCATGAGGTGAACGAAAACGGTGTACCGTTTATCGCGGATGACGAGGAACATGTCTGGAAAGGCAAGCCGATCCTGGAAGACTACGATGACGCGGTCTCCTGGATGCATGCCAGCGCACCCGACCTGGGCGGAAAGATCCCCGAAGAGTGATCAACTCCGACAGACGGCTGACCAACCGGCAGGTTGGCCAGCCGTCATAAGATTGAAACTCGGGGGACTGTCGTCCCCCGTTTCTTTCCCTATTTCAGGATCCGAATCATGCATCCCAAATCCCTCATAAAACATAGCCTGTTGGCTGCCGCCCTGATTATTACACCCCCATGCTTTGCCCAAGCGGAGTCCCAAGTACTGGCCACCATCGGCAAACTGCAGGTCACCTCGAATGAACTCGAGTCGGCCCTCGCCAGCTCTCCCTTCGCTGAGCGTTTTCCCGGCATGGAAGAGAACGACCAGGCCGCCCTGCGCGGCGGCATGCTACAGCGCCTGGTCGCTTCACGACTGTTGACCCTGGAGGCCCAACGCCTGAAGCTCGACAAAAGCCGCGTCTATCTGGACGAGTTGGAGTCCTTCCGCCTCGGCCTGCTCTATCGTCACTACATGGACAAGCTGCGCCAACGCATCACGGTACCTGACGATGTGTTGGCGGACATGCAATCCCAACTCCGGGGCGACGCGGACGCCTTGGACGCCGCTCGCTCCGCCTATCTCTCCGATCGCTACCGCAACCTGCGTTATCACACCATTCAGAAGCTGCGTGACACCTATCACATCAAGCTGCACGAGGAGCGTATCCAGCCGGGCATGAGCGCAAACGACACTTTCCTGCTGGAGGGCGATGGCATACAGATCACCTACGGTGAATTGATCCGCCACCAGCAGCAACCGCCAACCAATCCGGAATGGATAAAAGAGCAGCTCTATAAACGAGCCGAACTGCTTACTGTTGCCCGTGCGGCTGAGGAGGCCGGTGTCCATGTCAGCAAGCGGCTGCAGGGCTTTGCCCGCGAACGACTGCCCGCCCTGTTGATGGAGATGAAACAGCGGGAGTGGACTGCAGATGAACATGTCCTTCGCGCCTTCTATGACAGCAACCCCAAGATCGGCCGTATCGAGGAACGCCGCCATATCGGCCAGCTGGTAACCGCTAAGCGCGAGCAAGCCGAAGCGTTACGCCAGCGGATCCTCGCTGGTGAAAGCCTGTTTGCGCTTGCCGCGGAATACAGCATCGATCCCTATGGACGCAAGCACAAAGGCGACATGGGCTGGCAAATGGAAGGCCGGGGCCACCCGGCTATTGAACTGGCCATCGCCAAGCTGGAAGATGAACAGGTAAGCCAGGTAATCGAGACCCCGGCAGGGTTTCATCTGGTGACCATTCTAGAGCGCCGCCCCGGTGGGCAGAAAAGCTATCAGAGTATCCGCGACCGGGTACGTCAGATCTGGATCACGGATCAGATGGCGAAATACATGAGCCAGTTGGCCGAGCAGTATCAGGTTGTTTGGCATGTGGTGAGCGATGCGAGCAAACAGTGAAGTGATATCTGACATCAACACCCAGCGGTTGGCGACCAGCCGCTGGGTGCTGGCCGTTGCCTGCTGGCTGTTGAGCGTCCTCTTGCTGCAACTTCAGGTTGCGCATGCCAACGATGACGGCAGACCCACCATTCCCGATCTAAGCTATCCCGACCTCGCAGGCAAACAACAAAATCTTCAACAATGGAAAGGCGATGTGTTGCTGCTCAACTTCTGGGCCAGCTGGTGTGGTCCCTGCCTCTCGGAAATCCGCCACCTCAACCAGTTTCAACATGATTTCGGAGCCAGCGGGCTGCAGGTAGTCGGTCTTGGCCTTGACGACCCGCGCAAACTGATAAACGTCCAACGCTCGCTTCAGATGGTTTATCCCATCCTTGCCGTTGACCAAAAAGAGAGCAGGAAGGTGCTCGCTGCCTGGGGTAACAAGACCGGCATGATTCCCTTCACGGTGATCTTCGACAAACACGGGCGCATTGTCACCGCCCATCGGGGAATCATCGATGACCAGGTATTTAACACGCTGGTGAAACCTCTTCTGCAATCACCTGTCGAATAGCCAACAGTCCCAACCGGCTCCATAGCCGAACCCCTCTTTTCATTCGGTTGGGGCAGTATTTAACGATCCGGATAAGCGGCTGACAAACCGACCGGACATTCATACTCGAGGCGACAGAGCGCCTCAGTTCGGCTTGCAAAAACAGTGGCATGTCAAACGAAAGCCATGGATGGGGGGCACTCAACGCCAACCATTCTGTCAACTTAATTCCCCACGACCTAACGGCTCGCGCAAGATACAGCTGGGCATTAGCGCTATCCCTCGGTCTGCATATACTGCTTATTTGGTTGGCTGTTCATCTCCTGTTTACAACACAACCCACTCACTCTCCAGCTAAAAGCCGGACTATTCACCTCTCTTTCGAGTCCGTAAACGAACAACAAACCAAGACAGATGTTCATGCAACCGATCAGCGCCCGTCATCTCAAGTTGCAACCGGTAAAGCGAAACACGCACCCACGCAATCACTGCACGACAGAGAAATCAAACAGGCAAACCCGCCAAATGCAGATGATCAGCCAGAGACTATGCGAACTCCCTCAAATCCATCTTCCGCTCAAATTAAGGCCACGGCAGAAAGCCTGGCGAAATCAATTGCAGCAGAAGATACAACAACGCTGAGGCAGAAGCGTTCCGCTATCGAAAAAAGATTGCAGGAACTCTTCGGACAGCAGGGCGAAGCACCCGGTGTCACTGAACTTGCGGATGGCACCATCCGCGTTGTCACCGCGTTTGGCATCGTCTACTGCATTAAACCCCCTGACGAATCAAGAATTCTCGGCCCGGAAGACGTCATGCCCGTTTCGGTGACATGCCATTAACGCCGCCAGAATATTACCCGGTACCAACGCGTCATGGCTCTGTGACAAACAGCACCTCAATATGGTTTCGGCACTGAATCAGCTGCTCCGCCGTCTGCATAAAGTCATCAAAGTGATGCTGATTCTCGTCGGCTTAGCGTTCAATCAACGCTGCCGTCAAGTCATGCTTGGTCTTGAATTGATAAAAATATGTCCCTTTGATGATACCCGCACCATCTACCACCTTCCCGACCGAACTGCCTGTCTGACCTACATCGAGGACCATTTTCTGTGCCGCATCCATGATCTCATTGCAGGTGATGATACTGTCATCAACTCGAGCATAACATTCAGAACAACTTCCATGTCATGACCAAGCCGCAACCTTCAGGCAACATCAGCTAAAGGCAAGACACTCTGATTTCAGACGTGTCGGGATGCGGCAGTGCCGCACCCTGACGTCGGTTCAATCTACCGAGTTCAACTCCAATACCACATGACCCGGCTGCGGGCGGTGGTATCCGGGTAAAATGACATCTATCTTGAGCTTGACTGAGCTGTTGGCATCGACCCACTTCTGTTTGTCGTAACTCATCCACTCCTTGTGTACGTAGATATCCCTGAGCGGTTTCACGCTCATAACTTCCCGCGCCTCCCGCTCGAAAAGATTACCCTTAAACGTCACCGGGGTATCGATGGCCACACCGGCCGGGAAGTGGAGGATATAGTTACCGTCCTCCGGCACCGGTTGTCCGAACTCCACAACCGGCAACTTACCGATCTCAGACGTCTTCGGCCCCGAAACCGAGGCACAGCCGGAAAAGAACAGGCATAAGGCGACTATAGATAATTTACTGTTTTTCATCACTCACTTCCTTTTCAAGTCTCTGTTCATGTCATCTGTAACTTGTGTGCTTGGCGCTTGTCGGCAGAAGCCGTTTCGCTTTCATCGCCCGTCAGGCTGGGAAACAGGTGTTGCAACGCTGCCACGTATTCGCGGAAAGCCTGCAACCCTGTCGGCGTCAGCAGGTAAATGGTCTGCGGTCGCCCATCTCCCTTTGCCTTGATCGCGCTCAGGTAGCCTGCCGCGACCAGCTTCTTCACGTGACCCTCAAGATTACCGTCAGTTGCATCCAGGGCCCGTTTCAATTCTTTGAAGGTCGCCTCTCCCCGTGCCGCCACATAGGCCGCCAAACGGGTACGTATCGGTTGATGCAGTAGCGGATCCAGCTCGGTTTCGTTCATCTCGTCACCTCTCGAATTCGACTTTTAGCTTGAGGTCCACCGATGGACCCTGCAGTGGACTGAGTCTGCTCTTGGCATCCCATCCAGTGATGCGGTAGTCGTGACCCGAACGCCACTCCCCCTCGCCGATGCGTATCATCCCCAACACTTCTCCCTGCTCAATGGCAAGCTCCACGGGGCGCGTCGTTCGCATTATCAACGGCAAAGGCTGGTCAACCGGCTGCAGCAGATCACCAGCAATATGGATAGTGACAGGGACCTCCACACCCTGGGGCAGGGTCATCACCACATCCTCATTCTCGCCAATGTTGCCTTGCTGATAGGCTTCCCATGAAATTCGTTGCCAGTCTTCGAATCGATTTCCATGCCATACGGCCACAGCACAAAACGCCGGCACCAGGACCATAGCAAGCCAGGAGAAACTCAACAGGAACTCCCTGTATGCAGTTCGCTCGGTAGTCCTGTCGACCATCAGGGCAAAGGCAGGAAATCCAATACCGAAAGCAGATGCCGCCACCCACTCCTGGATATACAACGCGGGCGATACCGCAATCATTACCAGACCCAGCAAGATCTGCATGGCGCCACTCCAGGTCAACATCTGACGTGAGAAGAGCCCATGCACATAGATGCCAATACCCGTGAGCACCAGAGTGATTCCGTAGAAAAAATACCCGCCACCATAGAGATTCATGCCGATGTTGATCACCACCACCATGGCGATCAGCAACCACCAGAGCTTGGTTACCTGTCGCTGTATGAAGGAGAGGGTCTCGTCACGCTGCTGACGAACACGAGAGGTCCACACCGCGTCCAGCACACCGACACTCACCAAAACGAATGAGATGAAGATGTTCTGCAGCCACATACGCTGACTATGATCAGGAAGCAGCTCCATTGAGAAGAGCCGTGGCACCAACAGAATCAAACCACTGGCAGCCACCCCCCAGAGAACAAAGGTATGTCGCTCCATGCGGACACTGGCATGACCACTGGCGAGCATGGAGTGTATCGCCTGCAGTTGCGCCCTGCCTCCATTCAGCGAGTTCATTGTCATAACACCTAATCCTCCTTACGCCTTTACTCTGAATTTCAGAGTATAATAGCTCTGAAATTCAGAGTGTCAAGCGATTTTAAACAAAACCCGATCAGCTGCTACTGGCAGTTTTTGGATCGAGTTGTGCGGCCAAGTGACGTCAGGCCAGGTGTGACACCGGATTTGAGCAAGCTGAACACATACCGCTTCTACGCTTGTTTCATGGAAATCTGGAAACGAGCGAAAATCTCAAGATTCGAATATCACCGCCGATAGAGCATTCGATGTGTGCGATTGAAGCCAGATCAGGGGAATGCAGTTAAAGGACAGGAGCAAAAAAAATGCATATTTGGATCCGAAAGGAAGCCTCACTGAACAACATCGCCGTTATCAGTGACGACGCTATCATTACAGGCAACCTCAATAGCGAAGAGCTGGAAGAAGCAAAAGCAAAGATCGAAGCGGGCGAATCGCCACTGAATGTCATCGGCCAAAACGCCACTCATATCCCCTTTTTCAACGTAACGGGCGTTGAGTTCGATGCCCATGAAGAAGAGATAGAGATCAGCTATAAAGCCGAGAAGGAACGCAAGACAAAGACCCTTGAGTTTGCCGATAAAGCGGATCGCACCGAGGCCTTTCAACTGATCGAAAACCGGCTTGGCGACAGCTTTACCTCCCTTACGGAGAGCTTCTCCAAACTCCGCGCCGTCTACGCACCTTTACTCACGTTGACAATCTTTGGCTTCCTAACCTGGCTGCTTCACAATACAGCAGCCGAAATCGCGGCCGGCGCCGAGGCCGAGATCACAGGAAGACACCGGGGTATCAAGGCGCTCTTCTTATGGATTCTTGACCTAATCGGCCCCATTGGGGTTTTGATCATCGGCGGCCTGCTCATGGCCCTGGCAGTCATGGCACTGGTTCAGCGATTCAAAGAGCCGCCCATCATGACGAAACTGAAGCAGGGCGCACAAAAACCGAGCCGTGGCATCGGCACGGTAATCAAGTACGCCATTCTGGCGGGCATCTGGTATCTATTCATACCCGCCCTGTTCAGCAGTCTCTTTGCTTAACCGATACTGAGTGCGGCCACTCGGGCCGCATCGGTCATGCCCGTCTGTTCGATAAAATCAGCGCATCGAACAACAACACCGCCACCCCCACCGAGATGGCGGAGTCGGCGATATTAAAAGCGGGAAAAAAGTGCTCCGCATAGTGGAACTGGAGGAAGTCGATGACCTCGCCGCCGCGAAAGATACGATCAATAACGTTACCCAGTGCGCCACCAAGGATCAATGCGAGGGCCATCGCGGTCCAGGACTCACGGCGTTCGAGACGGGAGAGCCATACCAATAGAACGCCACTTACGATGAGTGCCAATGCGATGAAGAACCAACGCTGCCATCCGTCCTGCTCACTCAGAAAACTGAACGCGGCCCCCGGGTTGGTGAGATAGGTGAAATTGAAGATGGGTAGCACATAGACCTGCTCAGTCAGCTGCAGAAGATTCAGCACCAGCTGCTTGCTCCCCTGATCGAGCAGGATCACCAGCAGCGTGAGCCAGAGCCAGCGCAGCATGCCCTTCCCCACTTCCGACATCAGGCGAACCGGCGCGGTTCGCCGTCTCCCGTCACATTCTCCACACAACGTCCGCAGAGTTCCGGGTGCTCGGTATGCTGCCCTACATCCTCCCTGTGGTGCCAGCAGCGTACGCACTTATTGTGAGGTGATGACTTCACCACCACTGCCAGGCCTGCATCGTCGGTCGTTACCGCCTCTGCGGGCTTATCGGCAAACGCATGCACCCTGGCCTCTGAAGTGATGAGAGCGAAACGCAGTTCATCCTCAAGTCGATCCAACTGACCTTTCAACACATCTTCGCAGTAGAGTTCCAACTCCGCATCCAAAGAGGAGTTGCCTGCTGAGCGAAAGGACTCCATCGCCCTGCCCACCGACTCGCGCACCCCGATCACTCGTTGCCAAAAGTCGCGATTGAAAGGATCATCGGCATCCAGAGCGAAGAGACCTTCGTACCAGGTCTCGAGAAAGACGCTCTCGCCACGCTCGCCCGGCATCGATCGCCAGATCTCGTCGGCAGTGAAACTCAGGATCGGCGCCAACCAGCGCACCATCGCCTCGATGATGTGATACATGGCAGTCTGGCAGGATCGGCGCGGCAGACTATCCACCTGGGTGGTGTACTGCCGATCCTTGATCACATCGAGGTAAAAGCCACCCAGTTCATTGCCGCAGAAGTTGTGAATCTTCTGGTAGATGACATGGAACTGGTAGTTGGCATAGGCATCCGTGATCTCCTGCTGCAGCTGCAGGGTGCGATCCACCGCCCAGCGGTCGAGCTCGATCATCTGCTCGGGAGCCACCATGTTCTGCGCAGGATCGAAGCCTGTGAGATTGGAGAGCAGGAAACGCGCCGTATTCCGGATGCGCCGGTAGGCATCGGCGGTGCGCTTGAGGATCTCGTCGGAGACGCTGATCTCGTTGCGGTAATCGGTGGCCGCCACCCAGAGACGAATGATGTCGGCACCCAGATTCTTGGTCACTTTCTGGGGTGCAATCGTATTGCCCAGCGACTTGGACATTTTGCGCCCCTCGGCGTCCACGGTGAAACCGTGGGTCAGCACCTGTCGGTAGGGTGCGCAGTCGTTCATCGCCACCGAGGTCATCAGCGATGACTGGAACCAACCGCGATGCTGGTCGGAACCCTCCAGGTAGAGGTCGGCCGGAAAGCTCATCCCCTCGCGGCGGCGCAGCACACAGTGGTGGGTAACGCCTGAGTCGAACCAGACATCCAGGGTGTCGTGGGTCTTCTCGTAGTCGCCGGCGGCGGCGCCTAGCAGCTCCTCTGGCTCCAGATTGAACCAGGCCTCGAAACCCTCGGCCTCGACCCGCTTGGCCACCTGCTCCACCAGTGACTGAGTGTCGGGATGCAGCTCGCCGCTCTGCTTATGTACGAACAGGGTGATCGGCACCCCCCAGGTACGCTGTCGTGAGATACACCAATCGGGCCGGTTCTCCACCATGCCCTTGATGCGCGCCTTGCCCCAGTCGGGCATCCACTGCACCTGGTCGATCTCGCGCAGGGCCGCCTGGCGCAGTCCGTTCTGCTCCATGCTGATGAACCACTGTGGAGTGGCGCGGAAAATGATCGGCGTCTTGTGGCGCCAGCAGTGGGGATAGCTGTGACGCAGCCTCTCCTCGTGCACCAGCGCGCCCCGTTCCTGCAGCACCTCGATGACCTGCTCGTTGGCAGACAGCACATGCTGGCCTTCGAACAGCTCGGTACCTTCGATAAAACAGCCATTGCCACCCACCGGATTATCGACCGGAAGTTTGTAGCGGACGCCCACAACATAGTCTTCGAGACCGTGACCGGGAGCCGTATGCACCGCGCCGGTGCCCGCCTCCAGGGTGACATGTTCGCCAAGGATCACCGGAACCTTCCGATTGTAGAAGGGATGCTGCAACTGCAACCCTTCGAAGGCATCACCCTTTGCGTAGCCCACCACCTGATAGTGTTCGATGCCGTATCTGTCCATGACATCCTTAAGCATGGCGTCGGCGATGAGCATGCGCTCCTTGCCCCGGGTTCCATCACACTCAACCACCGCGTATTCCAGCGAAGGATTGAGCGCCACCGCCTGGTTGGCCGGCAGGGTCCAGGGGGTGGTGGTCCAGATCACTAGCGAGATATCGCCCTCGCCACAACCCTCCGGGGTATGGTGGCAGCGTCTGCGGAAATCCTCCTCATCCACCACGCGGAAACGCACATCGATGGCGAAAGAGTCCTTGTCCTGATACTCCACCTCCGCCTCGGCCAGGGCCGAGCCGCAGTCGGTGCACCAGTGGACCGGTTTATATCCCTTCTGTACATGGTCGTTGGCGACGATGTTGCCGAGGGCACGGATAATATCCGCCTCGAAGCCGTGATCCATGGTCAGGTAGGGATTCTCCCAGTCGCCCATCACGCCCAGGCGGATGAAGTCGGCCCGCTGACCGTCCACCTGCTTGCGGGCATACTCCCGACACGCCTTGCGAAACTCGGACGTGGTCACCTTCTTGCCGGGCTTGCCGATCTTCTTCTCCACCTGCAGCTCGATGGGCAGACCATGGCAGTCCCAGCCCGGCACATAGGGGGAGTCGAAGCCGTCCAGGGTGCGGCTCTTGACGATGATGTCCTTGAGGATCTTGTTTACCGCATGACCGATATGGATGTCGCCGTTGGCGTAGGGGGGGCCATCGTGCAGGATGAAACTCGGCCGGCCGGCACAGGCCTCGCGCACCTTCTGATAAAGGTTGATCTCATCCCAGTGTTTCAGCATTTCCGGCTCGCGTTGGGCCAGATTACCCCGCATGGGAAAATCGGTCTGAGGAAGATTGAGTGTCTGCTTGTAGTCGCTCACGGACGGCTGCCTGTTAAAGGGTGCGAAAAAATAGCGTATTGAAACGTAATTCCGCCATCGGCGCAAAGATCATCGGTAATTTTGCCCAAGCCAACAAGTTATCCGGCCAACAAAGCGGATGGCCATGCATAAAACCGCAGCTAGTTGATTACACCGAGGGCCTCTCTGGCGGCGTCCGCATCCAGCAGAATTTGCCGACGCAGGTCATCAAAACTATCGAAACGTTGCTCATCCCGCAGCTTACGGAAGAACTCCACACAGATGTGTTCACCGTAGACGCTGCGATCGAACCCGAATAGATGGACCTCCAGCAGATACCGCGGATCACCCTCAACCGTGGGGCGCACTCCGATATTCGCCACCCCGGGAACAGGCCTGTCTTCAAGCCCATCCACCCTTACAGCATAGACACCGTGCAGTGGGCTGACCCGCCGATGTAGATTGACGTTGAGGGTCGGAAAACCGATGTCGCGTCCACGCTTGTCGCCATGACCAATACGTCCACAGATGCTATAGGGGCGGCCGAGGTACTGATTGGCGGTCGCGAAATCCCCCTGGGTCAGCAGTTCGCGGATTCGGGTGCTGCTGACCCGGTCGGCGTCCAGCCGGTAGGTGTTCATGTTCTCCACCTCGAAACCATGTGCCTGACCCATGCGCTTTAGCAGCGCAAAATTCCCTTGTCGCCCTCTGCCAAAACGGAAATCGTCACCGACCGAGAGAAAACGCGTTCCCAGACCCTCGACCAGTAACTCCTCCACGAAACGCTCCGCCGGCATGGCGGCCAGACGCTTGTTGAATTCGAGCACCACCACACGTTCCACACCCTCCTCCTGGATCGCCTGCAGCTTTTCGCGCAAGCGTGTCAGTCGGGCGGGTGCGGTAGCCGCCTGAAAGAACTCCCGAGGCTGTGGTTCGAATGTAACCACTGTAGTTGGCAGGCCCAGCTCAGCGCCTTTCTCCATCAGGTGGCGGAACACCGACTGATGACCGAGATGGACGCCATCGAAGTTACCGATCGTGGCCACACAGCCACGGTGCTCCGGCCTGAGATTGTGAATTCCGCGAACCAGTTGCATATAAAAACCGCCCCTTAACAGGAACAGCCAATTATAGGCAAAGACATAGGCTTGGGCACCCCTGAACAGTGGACTCAGGCACAGCGTTCAGGGGGTCTTGGAACGGAAGTGACTTGGTCGCACACCCATCGCCAGGAGCGCGACAAAATAGATGCCGGCAGCACACCCGATCCAGAAGATCAGATATTCAATCCGCTGCCAAAAGCTGACCCTCAGCCAGAATTCAAGGTCACCGACCCCCCAGATCAGAAATCCTCCCATGACCACACCAGCTAGGAGAGCTCTCAGCACTAGACTCATCCAGTCTTTGCTGGGCATCAGCACCTGATCTTGACGCAAGCCATGATAGAGCAGATAGGCGTTGAGCGCCGATGAGAGGGTGGTGGCCAACGCCAAACCCGCATGCGCCAGCGGAAACACCAGGATGATATTGAAGATCATGTTCGACACCATCGCGATGATGCCAATACGTACCGGCGTACGGGTGTCCTGGCGTGCATAGAACCCGGGGGCGAGAATCTTGATCAACATGATAGCAAGCAGTCCCGGCGAATAGGCCATCAGGCTGCGTGACGCCATGGCCACATCATGTTCGTTGAAGGCCTCGGAATAGAAGAGAGTCGCAAGCATCGGGCCGGCCAACAACAACAGGCCAATGGCAGAGGGAATGCCCAGCAGCAGCGTCACCCGCAATGCCCAGTCCAGTGTATCGGAGAATTCCTGGGGAGATTTCTCCGAGTGCTTGCGTGACAGATTGGGCAGGATTACCGTACCCAATCCTACTGCCAGAATACCCACCGGAAACTCCATCAGCCGGTCGGAGTAGTAGAGCCAGCTGATGCTGCCGCTGACCAGAAAAGATGCGATCAAGGTATCCAACAACAGGTTGAGTTGGCTCACTGAGACACCAAACAAGGCCGGCACCATCAACTTCATTACCCTGACCACACCGCTGTCCCTGAACGCCAACCGCGGCCGCGGTATCATCTTCAGTTGATGCAGGAACGGCAACTGGAAGGTGAACTGCACCACGCCAGCGATCAGCACCCCCCAGGCCAGGGCGACTACCGGCACATCCATGTATTTCGAAAGAAACAGAGCACTAGCGATCAACGAGATATTCAATAGTGCGGGGGTAAAGGCCGCCGCGCCGAATCGATTGTGAGTATTGAGGATGCCGCCTGAAAAAGCCGTCAGGGAGATAAAAAAGAGATAGGGAAAGGTCAGATAGAGCATATCCACCGCGAGATGGTACTTTTCCTCCCCTTCAAGCCAGAAGCCGGGCGCGAAGATGAACACCAGCAATGGGGCTGCCAACAATCCGACCACGGTCGCTATCAGCAACACGGTACCAAGTGTACCCGCCATCCTGTCGACGAAATCCTTCAGCTCTTGCCGATTTCGTTTGGCCCGATATTCGGTCAGCACCGGCACGAAAGCCAAGGAGAATGCCCCTTCGGCAAACAGTCGCCGCAGGAAGTTGGGAATCTTGAAGGCGACGAAAAAGGCATCGGTCAAGGCGTCCGCGCCGAACATACGCGCAAGCACCAGATCTCGGGTGAAACCCAGAACCCGGGAGATCATGGTACTACTACCAACAGCGGCAAAGGAGCGAAAAAAGGAAGCCAGAGTGTTTATCCTGAAAGCGTTGGTGACTGATCCACGTATACCCTTGGCGAGTATAAGCTTTTTTAATAGAGCAGCAGAGCAAATAAAGCCAAAAAAACTTAAGGAATGTAGCACCTGGGCTCCAGAACCGCAAAACGGTTGACAATTCCCACTGGTTTGGGGAAAATTCGCCCCCTTTAATGAAGCCCCTTTCATCCAGGAGAAAACCTTGGCCAACTCAGCCCAAGCTCGTAAACGCGCACGCCAAGCAGACAAGAGGCATTCGCGCAACATGGCGCAACGCAGTGAACTGCGCACCTTTATCAAGAAGGTTGCCAAGCAGATTGCAAGCGGCGACAAAGAGGGAGCCGTTGCCGCTTTCACCGCCGCTGTGCCGGTGATCGACAGCGCAGTCAACAAAGGCCTGATTCACAAGAACAAGGCTGCTCGTCACAAGAGCCGCATGAATGTTCAGATCAAGGCCATGTAAGGCACCAAATACTCCGAATCGAAAAAAACCGGCCAAGGGCCGGTTTTTTTACGCAAAGATCTCGAGGATCTTATTACCATTGCGCTCTCTGCGCTTCATCGCGTTATAACAACACCAGATTGTCCCGGTGGATCAGCTCCTCCTCGTCCACATAGCCGAGTATCGACTCGATCCGGCGACTCGACTGGCCCATTATCCTGGCGGTCTCCTGTGCATCGTAGTTGACTAGTCCCCGGGCCACCTCACGCCCCGACGGGTCGACACAGACCACCGCCTCGCCGCGCGAGAATTGGCCCTTTACGTCATACACACCCACGGCCAGAAGACTACTCCCCTGCTCCCGCAACACACGAACAGCCCCCGCATCGAGTGTGAGGCTACCGCGCACCTGCAACTGCCCTGCGAGCCAGCGCTTTCTCGCTGCCTGCGGCTCCTGCACCGGCACCAACAGAGTACCCACGGATTCGCCCCGACTGATCGCCGCCACCACCCGTTCGCGCCGCCCTGAAGCGATCACCGTTCCGGCGCCGGAACGGGCGGCAAGCCTCGCCGCACGCACCTTGGTCACCATGCCGCCCAGCCCAAGGCCGCTGCTGCTGCCGCCGGCCACGCTGTCGAGTTGCGGATTATCCACCCGCGTCTCATTGATCAGAGTGGCGCCGGGGTTGAGGTGGGGATCGGCATCGAACAATCCCTCCTGGTCGGTCAGCAGCACCAACAGCTCAGCCTCGACCAGATTGGTCACGAGAGCGGCCAGGGTGTCGTTGTCGCCGAAACGAAGCTCGTCGGTGGCTACCGTGTCATTCTCGTTGACCACGGGCACCACCCCTAGCTCCAGGAGGGTACGCAGGGTACTGCGGGCATTCAGATAGCGGGAGCGATCCGCCAGGTCGTCACGGGTCAGCAGGATCTGCGCAGTATGTAAGCCATGTTGCTGGAAACAGGCTTCCCAGGCATGCACCAGCCCCATCTGTCCAATCGCGGCAGCGGCCTGCAATTCGTTGAGATTGTGCGGCCTGGTACGCCAACCCATACGGCTCATACCCTCGGCCACCGCACCGGATGAGACCAGCACCACCGCATGGCCGGCATGGCGTAGTGCCGCCATCTGCTCCACCCAACCGGACAGCACCTGGTGTGAGAGGCCTTTCCCGTCGGCGGTCAACAGGGCACTGCCGATCTTGATGACCCAGCGCTGCGCGTTGGCGATTTTTTCCCGGCTAATCATCTGTACTTTACTTTGTTTGGCTCCGATCGGACCCAGGCCCGCATCACACCGACTAAATCACACAATAGAAAATTCGCGACCTCTATTCAGTAGGATCGGTGAGACAGCCCCCCTACCGAATCCGATGCGCGTGTAGGGTGGGTCCCTACCACACCATTCACCCACTGCATGCAACTCAGCAACTACTGAAGCGGATGCCAGGCCTCTTCGTCAGTATCGTCCTTCTGCTGTGCTGAAGACTCCTCCCGCCAGATCGTCTCCAGTCGGGCCATCAGATCGGCGCTCAGCTGCTGCGTCCCCTCACCTGTGACAGCGGAAATACCGTAGACCGGCCCCTTCCACTGCAGTGCCTCGATCAGTTGGGCGGATTCCGCCTGAAACGCCTCCTCGCTCAACAGGTCCTTCTTGTTCAGTACCAGCCAGCGCTCCTTATCGGCCAGTTCCGGCGAATAGCCAAAGAGTTCGCGCTCGATCTGGCGCACCTGCTCCAATGGATTCACCGCCTCATCGATTGGCGCGATATCCACTAAATGCAGCAACAGGCGCGTACGCGAGAGGTGCTTGAGAAACTGCAGTCCGAGACCGGCCCCACTCGCTGCACCTTCGATAACACCAGGAATATCCGCCACTACAAAACTGTGGTCGCGTCCCAGACTCACCACCCCCAGGTTGGGGTAGAGGGTGGTAAACGGGTAATCGGCCACCTTTGGGCGGGCGCTGGAAACCTTGTTGATCAAACTCGATTTCCCCGCATTGGGCATACCCAGCAACCCCACGTCGGCGAGCAGGATCAGCTCCAGCAGCAGCTCCCGCCGTTCTCCCTCGGTGCCGCTGGTGAACTGACGCGGCGCGCGGTTGGTGCTGCTCTTGAAATGGACATTGCCGATACCGCGCTCACCGCCACTGGCGACCAGCAGTTGCTCATCCGGTGCCAGCAGCTCACCGATCAACTCGCCGGTTGCCTCGTCCATTACCCGGGTTCCCACCGGTACTCTGACGCGCAGATCATGTCCCCTGCGGCCGGTGCGCTCGCGACCCATGCCGTTCTGACCCCGCTCCGCCTTATGGGTACGCTGGGTACGAAAATCGACTAATGTATTGAGTCCACTGTCAGCCACCAGGTAGACGCTACCGCCATTGCCACCATCACCCCCGTCCGGTCCGCCTTTGGGGATATACTTTTCACGCCGGAAACTGGCACAGCCATTACCGCCGTCACCGGCAATGACCTTGATCCTGGCTTCATCGACGAATTTCATGGTGTGGATTCAACTTGGTTTGAATGGAATATAACGCAAAGCACACAAAGTTTATGAATTTGATCGCCATGGCGCTGTTCGCGCTTCATAGCGTGCTTTACGTTATGAAGCGTAGTAGCCAAAACGTAAAAAGCCCCGTCTGGTAACGAGGCTTTCGAGTGACGGAACCGGGTTATGATTACTCGGCGACGACACTCACATATCTACGGTTCTGCGGGCCCTTGACCTCGAACTGCACCTTGCCATCCGCGGTGGCGAACAGGGTGTGGTCCTTGCCGATACCCACATTCACGCCTTTGTGGAACTGGGTGCCACGCTGACGTACGATGATGTTACCTGCTTTGACCGCCTGACCGCCGTAGATCTTGACGCCCAAACGTTTGGATTCTGAATCGCGGCCGTTACGTGTACTACCGCCTGCTTTTTTATGTGCCATCTCTGCTCTCTCCTCAGCCGCTGATGCCGGTGACCTGCAGCTCGGTGTACCACTGACGGTGACCCTGACGCTTCAGATGATGTTTACGACGACGGAATTTGATGATCTTGACCTTTTTACCGCGACCATGGGATTTCACAGTAGCCGTCACCTTGCCACCATCCACATAAGGAGTGCCAATCTTGACGTCTTCGCCGTTGGTGATCATCAGCACCTTGTCCAGCTCGACGGATGCACCCTCGTCCGCAGTCAGCATTTCGACCTTGATGGTGTCGCCTTCAGAAACGCGATACTGCTTGCCGCCGGATTGAATTACCGCATACATTGCATTAACCCCGAAAAATACCGATATCCACCCGCCGGACATCCGGCGAGGTAAAGAGGCGGAATTCTACCCACTGCCTAGGTTAGGGTCAATAGCAATCCCATCACCCATACCAAATCCAACATCCCCCGAAATGACCGGGACAGCGCGCGCCCAGCCCCTCCACCCTGCCGCGCAACCAACATCAACACTTTGTATAATAAGGTAATTATTCGGACACCCAGAAAGAATGGTTCATGCCTTCGAGGCGCACAAGTGCACTGAAGCCGAGCGACCGCTTGCGGATGAGAAGATGACGGCTGTGATTGAGATAACTGGCCCTAGTGTAGTGTCCTATACTGCAGCAGGAAATCAGCGTGCCGAGAAGCAGTCCTATGCAAGGCGTCCTGCGCAGGGAATGGCATGCCCTTTTCAAGCAGGACAACGCAGCAGAGGGCTGCTTCTCGGCGCGCCCGAAGGGAAGCCCCCAAATTCCCCAATCCTACGTTGCAGTTCTTGACAAGGGCTTGCCATTGCCTGCGAACTGCGCCTTGTCTTGGGAAATTTGGGGGCTTCTGATTTCCTGCTGCAGTATAGGACACTACACTAGTGTGGTGCTTCATATAAATTGACGATTATAGAAGCCCGCTCAGGCCAGGAGTCAAGGCGCAATGCGCAGGGAATGGCTCGCCCTTTTCAAGCATTGCAACGCAGGATCCTGGCCTGAGCGGGCTTCCCTTCGGGCGAGACGCTAAGCGGCCATCCGCGTTGTTGTGCGCCCTTGAATTAGCCCTGCTAGTCCTGCGGTCGCACGCCTAGCGGCTGGCCGCTTAGCGTCACGCTATAATCGTCAATTTATATGAAGCACTACACTACCCTTATAACGCAATGCACGCCAAGAAGCGCAAAGCTCGCCAAGCAGAATGAATCATGAAATCCATGCATTGACTTTGCGTCCTTTGCGTTTCATCGCGCACTTTGCGTTGTACATTCCCTTCATCCGACGGCGTTGAATCGGGATGCCCTACTGGCGCTTATCCGGTTTCTATCTCTTCTATTTCGCCTCCCTCGGCGCGCTTTTGCCCTTTTGGGGACCCTATCTGCAGGCACGAGGCTTCGGTCCGGCGGAGATTGGCGAGCTGATGGCTGTGATCATGGTCACCAAGCTGATCGCGCCCAATATCTGGGGTTGGATTGCCGATCACACCGGTCTGCGCATGCCCATCGTGCGCTTGGCCTCCCTGCTGTCGGTGGTCTGCTTCGTCGGTGTCTTTTTCGCTGAGGGGTTCTGGCGTCTGGCGCTGGTGATGATGCTCTTCAGCTTCTTCTGGAACGCTTCGCTGCCCCAGTTCGAGGCAGTGACTATGAGCCACCTCAAGCAGCGCCCGGAGGACTACAGCCGCATTCGTCTATGGGGTTCCATCGGTTTTATCCTGACAGTCGGCCTGCTGGGTTTCCTGCTCGAAAAGCGGGGAGTCGAACTGGTGCCGCAGATGGTGCTGCTGCTCTATATCGGGATCTTCATCAATAGCCTGCTGGTACCGGAGAGACCCGCCGAGCACCCGACATCGCCACAGGTGTCGATCATCCAGGTCATGAAGCGGCCGGACGTGAGCGCACTGCTGTTGGTGACTTTCCTCATGCAGGCCAGCCACAGTACCTATTACGCCTTCTACTCCATCTATATGGAAGACGCCGGCTACTCGAGCAGTGCCATTGGCGAGCTCTGGGCGTTGGGCGTGATCGCCGAGGTGCTGGTCTTTCTGGTGATGCATCGGCTGCTGCAGCGCTGGGGTGCGCGGCGGGTGCTGATCGCCAGCCTGGCGATTGCCGTGGTGCGCTGGATTCTGGTTGGATTGGCGCCGGAGAATCTCCCGCTTGTGCTATTGGCCCAGCTGATGCACGCCGCCACCTTCGGTACCTTCCACGCCGCCGCCATCCACCTGATCCATCACTACTTCATCGGTCGTCACCAGGGTCGCGGGCAGGCCCTCTACAGCAGCATCAGCTTTGGTGCCGGCGGCGCCTTCGGCAGTCTGCTCAGTGGCTATCTATGGACCGGCATCGGTCCGGCAGCCACCTATGGCGTGGCCGCCGGCTATGCCATGCTGGCGCTGGCGATTGCCTGGCGTTGGGTCGATCGCGGTTCGCGTCAGCGACCGGCTTGACAGGGACGGCGGGGAACAGTACCGTGCGCACCGCTGCCGCGCTGCAGCAGGAGCGATCCCCCGTTTCTGCGCCCATCATGCGTCATACTCAACTTTTTTTAATCACCGGAGTTATTCAATGGCCATTGAACGTACCTTCTCTATCGTCAAACCCGATGCCGTGGCAAAGAATGTGATCGGTCAGATCTACAGCCGCTTCGAGCAGGCCGGTCTGAAAATCGTGGCCGCGAAGATGCTCCACCTGACCCGGGAACAGGCCGGTGAGTTTTACGCTGTCCACAAAGAGCGTCCCTTCTATAACGACCTGATCGATTTCATGACCTCCGGTCCGGTCATGGTGCAGGCGTTGGAAGGGGAGAACGCCATCGCCCGCAACCGCGAGATCATGGGCGCGACCAATCCGAAGGATGCCGCTGCGGGCACCATCCGCGCCGACTTTGCCGAGACTGTGGACGAGAACGCCGTACATGGCTCAGACGGTCCGGACACCGCCAAGGCCGAGATCGCCTTCTTCTTTCCCGAAGGTATCTGCGAGCGCACTCGCTAGTCGGTAAGCAGCCGCGCTTCAGATCCTGTCTGAAGCGTGTGCAATCAGTCGGCGAAATCCGCCTGGAAATAGTCGGCATACTCCAACCAATGCAAGGCGATCTGTTCCCGCCGGGCGACGCGGGGCAGTATGATCTCCACATGGTGCGAGTGAACTCGCCTGGCCAGATGTCGAACCTTCCTCTCATCGGCGCAAAGCAGTGACCGGTGGGGTCTGATCGCGTCCGCTCTCAGGTATTTGAGTATTTTGTATGCGGTTTTGTTGTAGACGAACTTCCCGATTGCTACACCGATGTCCAATTCGGCCAGTGCCTCGATGACGCTTCTTGCGCGCTTGAGGTTGCCCGCCAGGGATGGCAGATCGAACTCGATAATGAGTCCGGTGCCGACGACCTGACACTGGCGTAAGCCGGTTTTGATGACATCCAGGTAGTCCGGTTCCTTGAGCAGAGTCGCCGACTGACGAAAGATTACCCGTTCCATCCTCCCCCGCATGACAAGGTGGCTGAGTTCCCGCAGCGCCCGGCGGTAGACGAAACGGTCGAAATCACCCGACAATCCGCAAGTCGCAGCCGCCTTATAGGGGTCGTCATCTGCGGAAATGGCCAAAGGTGAAGTGATTATTTCGAAGGTTGGCCAACTATCCGCCGAACGGCCGTTGAAGCGTCGTTTGCTGAAATGAACCGAACCCTGTTTGAGGGATTTCAGCATGGCATCGCGTTTGGCTGTGAGGACATCGCGTTCTTCCGTGAGCCCTGCGGTGACCACGTTGGTTGCGATCCGCAACTCCTCTAAATGCCGGTTGAGGGTCTCTATCTGTCGGCTGTCGGGTGGAGAGTTGTCATCGATGACCTGATTGATGGCTTCGTCGATAACGCCGATCAAGCGATTCAGCCTTACCTCTCCCTTAACTTCACAGTGGCGGGCAAGGTCATGGAGATGCTTCGTCAATCGCTGGTTCGATGAACAGCTCCAGATGCCGGAGGGGAGTATAGGCCAGTCGGCTTCTATCTTTTGAACTATTTCCGGCAGCTCTGAGGCTTGTGGTGATACAGCCCTGTATTCAAAGGTGGACATGTGATGTTGCCTTGTCAAAATCCATTCAAACCGACATATGAGTTAAGCGATTATTTGCTTTTTTGCCAACGAAATCAAAACATTCATTTCCGGTTCGTGTTCGGCGGCTGAGATTTCCGAACAGTCGCAGGCTTCTTTCAGGGGGAGGTAACCCACTATCGGCTCGAAGGATTGGCCGGTTGTCCCGAAACGCATTGTCCAGGGATTTACCTGTCCTTTGGGTTTGCGCGAGGCCGAATTCTCATTCGATGAAATTGGCCTGGATGTAGTCGACGACCTCCGACCAATGGAGCGAGAACTGATTGTGACGGGTGATACGCGGCAGAATGATCTCCACATGCAGAGATTGGATCTGTGTGGCGATATGCTGGATTCTCTCCCCATCGATGCGCAACAGTGACGGGTGGGGTCTGATCGCATCGGCCTTTAAATAGGCGAGGACCTTGTAGGCAGTCTCGTTACAGGCGAAGTTGCTGAGGGCTGTGGCGATACCCAGGCTCGCCAGCTCACCGATAAGCCTGCTGGCAGCCTTGAGATTGGCCGCCAATGTGGGTAGATCGAAGTCCACCATCAAGCCGGTGCCGACGATCTGGCGCCGACGCAGCTCCTTTTTTATGAATTCAATATAATCCGGCTCCTCGACCACAGCCGACGACTGCTTAAAGATCAGGCGCCCCCTCTCGCCGCGCAGGCTCCACTCACCGAGCTCTTGCACTGCCCGAAGGCAGACATATTGGTTGAACTCGCTGGATAAACCGTAAGCTGCCGCCTGCTGGTAAAGGTCTGTGTTCGGGTCAGCCGGGACCTGGAGTGGCAGCAGCTCGAAAGTGTCTGCGCCATTTTCACGACGGCTGTTGTAGCGCTGCAGTTGGAATTCAAGCGAATCCTCCTTGATGGCTTTCAGCAGTGCATTGCGATTTCCAGCGCTTGCATCGGGAACTTCCGCCGGTTCTGCAGCCTCCTCGCCATAAAGTTCGAAACCGCTCAGTCTCTTTTCATAGGCTGATTCGGCGCTTGCCTCGGCACGGCAGAGCTGTTCGTAGGCGTTGCGTTCCGCGCCATTGAGCAACACCATGCCGAGGCCGATATGCCTTTGATCCGGGTCATCCTGTTTCTGGGATAGTGTCTCAAACAGCTGTCCGGCCAGGGTCTCCAGCCCGTCTTCAGCGTGACGTCGATAGAGCAGTGCCAGACGGCCGTCACCCAGATTCGCCAAGGTGTCCTGCTTCTGCAGTAAGGGCAGGATTGAATCGGACATCGAACGACTGAGATCGTCGTTCACCTTCGCGCTTTCCGCCTCGAAGACAGCTGAGGGGTCGACCAGACAGATCACCAGCAGGGCGTGATATCCCAGCAGCTCACTGCCGCCGGCCAGTTCCAGGTCGAGCCGTGTCAGCAGCTCTCTCCGGGTTGTCAGCCGGCCGGATTTCTCTTGGGCCTGTTTGACGGCGACCGCGGCGATCTGTCGGGCACGCGCGATACGGGTGCCGACAGTCGCCAGCAACTGTTGTGGTCGCACCGGCTTGGTCAGGAAGTCGTCTGCTCCCACCTGCAGTGCAAGCAGCTTCTTTTCCGGGTCACCCTCACCCGACAAAAACACAACCGGAATCGAAGATGTCTCCCAGCGGTCACGGATCACCCGGGTCAATTCAATACCGTCGGCGCCAGGCATGTAGAGATCCATCAATATCAGGTCGGGCTGAAATCGGGTCACGGCATTGATGACGCCCAGGGGATCTGTGATGTTGAGTGTCTCCAGCCCCCCCTTTTGCAGGAGTTTGGAGGCGAAGTTGGCCTGGGATTCATCATCCTCCACAATCAGGACCCGAGGCCGTGATTGGGGCAGGGGATGTATCTGGACCAGCAGGTCCTCGATCACCCGCTCCATTTCGATTGGTCTGGAAAACTGTTGAGTGGCACCCGCGCGCAGGGCGTTCAAGCGCGCCTCTATGGTGCTTTGATCGGAGATGATGGAGAGTGCCGGCGCTATGGATTTGTTCATTTTGAGCATGTACAGCGTCGGTTCCAGGGCTTTTGTGCCCAGGAAGCTGTAATCTATCAACAGCGCCGTCGTCCCAGGGCCTGCGAGGAGCGGTTGTAAAGCTTCCGGTTCAAACAGGATACGGCCCTTCAAACCCTGCTTTTCAAGGGCGAGGGTGAAGGCTTCGCGTTCCGCAGGGAAGGCGGATAGATAGATCAGGTCGAAGGGGTAGGTTTCCAGTTCGGCAGTCGCTTCGGTTGTTTTCACCGCTGGTGGCTGACGCTGCTTGCCGGCCATCTCACGCAGCTGCTCCAGGTAATTAGTGAGTTCATCAATCTGCCGGTCGTCAGGTGTGGTGCCGCCGTCGATGATCGCATTGATCGCTTCGTCGATGCCGTAGATCACATGCTGCAGATCCTCTGCTCCCGCCTGTTCACTGCGTCTGGCCAGTTCATGCAGATGTCTCGACAGTCTTTGAATCGAAGAGCTATTCCATATGCCGGAGGGAAGTATGGGCCAGTTAGCTTCTATCTTATTTAATATTTCCGGCAATTCAGATACAAGTGTTGACACCGGACTGGTTTCGATTGAAGACATGATGTACTGCCTGATTTTTGACCCGAAATTCGTATCACTAATTTTAACTGAAGAAACCGAAAACCGCTGAACGAACGCTCTTGCTGCCCTAAGTCAGCATGCCGGCCTCCCCGCAGGCCAAACCGGCCTGGACCCCTGCGTGAGCCGATGGAACGTCTTTACAGCTCAAGGGTCGGCATGCCCTCCGCATTGAAAGCCGTTGCTCTCTTTCACGCCTCTCATCGGTAGGGTGCATTTCGTTTCATCTATTCTTAGCAGTACTGACTTATGCTCGCGAGATGGGTAAAGTCAAGCCGAAGTTTGTTTTAACAGATCGTTACCACTCGATATCGTATTCCCCATGAAGCAGAAAATCTGGTCGAGTCTAGTTGTTGTTCTTCTCATCGTGCCGATTGGCTGGCTGATCAATCAGCGTCTGCATGAGTCAGGGAGTGGATCTGAGCCTCAGGATGACGAGCAACGCCCGGTGCCGGTTGAGGTGGCCTATATCGAAGTGGGAGATGTGGAGTTGCGCCGTGCCTTCTCCGGTACCCTGCAGGCCGCTTCGGAATTTGTCGTCGCACCCAAGGTCAGTGGCCGGATCGAACAGATCGATGCGGATCTGGCCGATCTCGTCACCCGTGGCCAGTTGGTGGCGCGGCTCGACAACGACGAGTATGTGCAGGCGGTGCGTCAGGCCGAGGCCGATCTGGCGGTGGCCCGGGCCAATCTTGCCGAGGCGGAGAGCCTGCTTAAGATCGCCGCACGGGAACTGCAGCGGGTGGAGCGGCTGCGTCAGAAAGGCGTGAGTTCGGAGTCCCAGCGCGATACCGCCAAGGCCGACCAGTTGGCCAAGCAGGCCCATGTGGAGGTGACCCGGGCCCAGGTGACCCGCGCTCAGGCCGAGTTGGAGACCGCCCGTATCCGTCTCGGCTACACTCAGGTGAAGGCCGATTGGGGCAGCGGCAGCGAACAGCGGATCGTCGCGGAGCGCTATGTGGACGAGGGCGAGACGGTCAGCGCCAATGCCCAGCTGCTGCGGATCGTGGAGTTGGATCCAATCAAGGTGGTCTTCTACGTCACCGAGCGGGACTATGCCCAGTTGCGACCTGGCCAGGTGGCCAGACTGGCCACCGACGCCTATCCCGGGGAGACCTTTCTGGCCGAGATCGTGCGCATCTCACCGGTGTTTCGCGAAAACACCCGCCAGGCCCAGGTCGAGCTCAAGGTCGACAATCCCGAGCTGCGTCTGAAGCCGGGTATGTTCGCGCGCGTCGGGGTGGTCCTGGCACGGTCCGAGTCTGTGCCCATCGTACCGGAGCAGGCACTGACCAAACGTGCTGGCGAGGACGGTGTCTTTGTGGTCGACAGCAGCGGCACGAAAGTCAGCTGGCGTCCGGTGAAGGTCGGTATACGTCAGTCCCAGCGGGTCGGCATCGAGGGTGAAGGTCTCACGGGTCGGGTGGTGGTGCTGGGTCAGCAGCTGCTGGATGACGGTTCGGCTGTCGCCATCGACAACAACGGCAAGCAGGGCCGCTGAACATGAATCTCGCCCGTGCGAGTGTGCGCCGTCCCATCTTTACCACCATGCTGACGCTGATGGTGGTGGTGCTCGGTCTGGTCTCTCTCAGCCGCCTGCAGATCGACCTGCTGCCCAACATCGAGCTGCCCACGCTCACCGTACGCACCCAGTACGAGGGGGCCGATCCCATCGTCATGGAGCGGCTTGTGACCCAGATCGTGGAGGAGATCGTCGGCACCGTGCCCGGCGTGGAGGAGCTGACCTCCACCTCCTACGAGGGCAACAGCAGCGTCAAGGTGAAGTTCGGCTGGGGCACCCCCCTCGACGCGGCGGCGGTGGACGTGCGCGCCACCCTGGAAGACGAGATCAGTGAGCTGCCCGACGACATCGTCGGCCCCCGGGTCAGCAAGTTCGACGTGGACACTTTCCCGGTGGTGATCCTCGGCATCTCAAGCAAGCTCGACCCGGTAGAGCTGACCCAGATCGTGGAGGACCAGGTCCGCTACCGCTTCTCCCGCGTTCCCGGCGTGGCCCAGGTCGACCCCTGGGGCGGCTTCAGCCGCGAAGTGCGTGTCGAACTCGATCCGGCCAAACTCAACGCCCTGGGACTGCCGCTCGGCGATATCCTCGATGCCATTCGCGACGCCAACCTGGACCTGCCCGCCGGCAAGATCGAGCGCGGCTCCTATGAAGTGACCCTGCGCGCTCCGGCGGAGTTCGGCAGTCTGGCGCAGATCCGCAACACGGTAATCGCCCGCCAGCAGGGGTCGGTGGTGACCCTGGGGCAGATTGCACAGGTGCGGGATACCTACGAAAAGCTGACCCGCATCATCCGCGTCAACGGCGAGAAGGGGCTGCGGGTGGCGATCCGCAAGCAACCCGAGGCCAACACGGTGGAGGTGGCGCGGGCGGTTCTAGAAGAGGTGGAGACGGTTAATCACGCCTTCCCCCAGATCCAGATCACCCCGGTGATCAATCAGGGCAACTTCATCGAGCGGGCCATCGCCAACGTCTCCCGGTCGGTGCTCTACGGCGGCGCCCTGGCGGTGGGAGTGCTGCTCTTCTTCCTGCGCAATCTGCGCAGTACGCTGGTGATCTCGCTGGCGATCCCTATTTCGGTGATCGCCACCTTCGGCCTGCTCTACTTCGGCGGTTTCACTCTCAACCTGATGACCCTCGGCGGCCTGGCTCTCGGCGTCGGCATGATGGTGGACAGCTCGGTGGTGGTGCTGGAGAACATCTTCCGCCGCCAGCAGGAGCAGGGCGAGTCGCCCGCGGTGGCGGCGGTGCAGGGCACCGGCGAGGTGGCCTCGGCGGTGATCGCCGGTACCGTCACCACCCTGGTCATCTTTCTGCCCCTGATCTTCGTGCAGGGGGTCTCCGGGGTGCTGTTCAAGGAGCTGGCCTACGTCATCATGTTTGCGTTGTTCTGTGCGCTGTTGGTTTCGCTCAGTCTGGTGCCGATGCTCGGCTCGCATCTGCTGAAGGGGAGCGGGGCGGTTTCGGAGGCTGGCTTCAGCGGTCTGGCGGGGCTCGCGGCGGGACTATTCAGGGGGCTGGAAAACACCTACCGGCAACTGCTGGTAAGCGTGCTGCGCCATAAGATCACCACCATCGTTTCCGCTCTGACCCTGTTACTCGCCAGCCTCCTTCTCACTCCCTGGATCGGCACCGAGTTCATTCCCCCCAGCGACGAGGGGGAGGTCCGCGTCACCGGCGAGATGGAGGTGGGCACCCGGCTGGATCTGATCGACCGGCAGACTCGCCTGCTGGAGGCACAGGTCTTCTCGGCCGTGCCCGAGACGGTCTCCTCCGTGGTCAGCGTCTACACCTCGGGGACCCGTGGCAGCTCCAAAGCGAAGGGGGATATCCGCATCTCTCTCGGTCCGGCTAAGGACCGGTCCCGCAGCAACCGGCAGATCGCCGACGACCTGCGCAAGCAGCTCGCAGACGGCATCCCCGGCATGAAGATCCGGGTGCGTGCGCCCCAGGGCCAGTTCCTGCTGGAACGTATCCTGAACACGGTGGAAGGGGTGACAGTGGAGGTGCGCGGCTTCGATCTGGCCACCCTCGATCTGCTGGCAAAACAGGTCTCGGGCGCCATCAAGGATGTGCCCGGCATCACCGACGTTGAGCTGAGCCGGGAGGCGGGCATCCCCCAGCAGGAGATCCACGTGGAACGGCAGAAGGTCAGCGACCTGGGTCTCAGCGTGCGTGACGTCACCGAGGTGATCGAGACCGCGGTGGCCGGTTCGAAGGCGGGTGAGTACCGGGTGGAGGGCAACTCCTACCGTATCCTGGTGCAGCTCGAAGCGGCGGAGAAACGCTCCATCGACGAGATCCTCGACCTCACCCTGCGCACCCCCAGCGGCGAGCAGGTGGCCCTGCGCAACCTGGTCGAAACCACGCTAGGGGAGGGACCGGTCACCATCGAACGCAAGGACCAGCAGCGACTGGTCACCGTCACTGCCAATGTGGCCGAGCGGGACCTGGGCTCGGTGGCGGCCGATATACAGACACGCCTCGACACTATCGCCCGCCCGGTCGGCTATGACCTCATCATCGCCGGCAACTACGAAGAGCAGCAGAAGTCATTCAACGAACTGGTCATCTCCCTGCTGCTCGCCCTGCTGCTGGTCTACATGGTGCTGGCCTCCCAGTATGAATCTTTCGGTGATCCGCTGGTGGTGATGCTGTCAGTGCCACTGGCTGCCATCGGTGTGGTACTGACCCTGTTTCTTACCGATACCACCATGAATCTGCAATCGGCCATCGGTTGCATCATGCTGGGGGGTATAGTCGTCAACAACGCTATTTTGTTGGTTGACCAGGCCGGGCGCCTGCGAAGAGAGGGGATGGCTACGGATAGAGCCCTGGTGGAAGCCGGACGAAGGCGACTGCGGCCGGTTTTGATGACCACGCTGACCACCATTCTGGCGCTGCTGCCGCTGGCACTAGGTATTGGTGAGGGGGCTGATGCGCAGGCGCCGCTGGCACGGGCCGTGGTGGGAGGGTTGACTGTTTCGACGCTGATTACGCTGGTGTTGATTCCGGCGGTTTACTCGGTGTTTCATCGGGATCGTGCAGGGTCCTGAGCCGAATGCTACTGAATTCAGCGGTTTGATGGTGGGGAAATCACTACAAATAACTAAGCAGCATTCGGTTTCGTCCCGAAAGCCTCTGTGTCCAATACCATGATGAGGTTAGTCTCTGACTTCCGCTTCCATTTCGGAGAAGCGCTGCTGCATGGCTTCAGAAGGTGCTGACGTCAGTTTCGATGCAACGATGATGGCAATGAAAGAGAAGACGAAGCCGGGAATGATCTCATAAAGCTCGAATATACCGCCTGACAACTGTTTCCATATCACTACGGTCAAACCACCGACGATGATGCCAGCATAGGCACCGGCTTTATTCATCCTTTTCCAATACAGAGACAGAATGAGTGCCGGACCGAAGGCCGCGCCGAATCCCGCCCAGGCATAGGAGACGAGAGACAAAACTTTAGAATCCTTGTCCATGGCTAGGAGCGTGGCAATCACGGCAATACCCACCACCGCGAGACGGCCGGCCTTGACCAGTTGCGCGGGGGATGCCTTCTCGTTGAACAAGGCCTTGTAGAAATCCTCCGCCAGGGCGGAAGAGGATACGAGCAACTGGGAGTCGGCGGTACTCATGATGGCAGCCAAAACAGCAGCCAGCAGAACCCCGGCGATTGCTGGGTGGAACAAGGCGTCCACCAGCACCATGAAGACGGTTTCCGTGTCGGACAGACCATCAGGCAGATAGCCGATGGCCACTAAACCGATCAGGCAAGCGCCGCCCATGGAAAAGGCGGTCCAGATTACGGCGATTCGGCGTGCCGCCGGAACATGGTCTTTGCTCTTGATGCCTTTGAAACGGGCCAGAATGTGTGGTTGCCCGAAATAGCCCAGTCCCCAACCCAGCAGTGACAGCGTTCCGATCAGGGTTATGCTCTTACCCTCGGCATCGGTGAACATATCCAATAGGGCCGGGTTGTTGGCTGCCACCGCGTCCAAGGCGCCCCCAAGACCACCCACTTCTCCCATCGCAATTAAAGGTACCAGCAACAGCGCACTGACCATGAGCAGTCCTTGAACGACGTCTGTCCAGGAAACCGCCAGGAAACCGCCGAACATGGTATAGGAGATAACCGCGAGAGCGCCGATGAGAACCGCCATAGGGTAGTCGAAGCCGAATACGGTTTCGAACAGCTTGCCACCGGCCACCAGTCCGGAACTCGTGTAGAAAAGGAAAAAGATCAAAATGAAAATGGCTGAGACGATGCGCAAACCGTGTCCACCGTCTTCAAAGCGCTTTTCAAAAAAAGCGGACAGGGTTAGCGCGTTCTCTGCGTTGTACGAATAGACACGCAAGCGTTGTGCGACCAGCAGCCAGTTCAACCAGGTTCCCAACAGCAGGCCGCCAGCAAGCCAGAAGGAACCATACCCGGCGGCCATGGCGTATCCGGGCAGCCCCATCAGAAGCCAACCACTCATATCGGAGGCACCTGCGCTGAGTGCGCTTGGAATCGGGCCAAGATTGCGTCCGCCGAGAACGTAGTCTGAAAGATCCAGGGTGCGGCGGTATGCAACGAGACCAATTCCCAACATGACGAAGAGATAGACGATAAATGTCGCAGTTACCATGTGTTATGTACCCCGGCTTGAGTCGCTAATTGTGACTACTTTCCTGTAGTGCTTGTTTGGTGTGCGCCTAGATGCTCGTTTTACTACCTACAGTTAGCACTCACAGGCTCACTGAGACATAAGCCTATCAGCATAGAAATGGGCGGAGTTCGGTATTTATATTGAAAAATCAGTTCATGTCGCCTTTGTTTTGAGAATATTAGTAAAAACATAAAGGATTTTCCCGAGAAATAGAGACTATGACATTTTCGCCTATATGTGAATTTCTGGAATTCCATGAAAGCTGATAGTTGTACATAGAAATCTACCTATGTAGAAGTTTAATCTTTCTATGTTGCATGAATTGCAACAGAACGGGCGCATACCGCACACAGAGCTTGTCCAATGCGCGGGGCTGTCAAAAAAACTCAACGCTACCGTTGGTGCAGCAAACCAGCACCTTTGTAGCCGTGGAGAGTGTAAAAAAAGATTGCGCGGACTCGGAAATCGTCCGAATTCCAGCGCGGCTGGTGGAGAAGGCGTTTGCTGAGCAGCCAGTGCAGTGAGTGCAGGGGGAATGGCATGTGGCGAGCGAGTCCTTCAATGACGTGCTCGTTAAGGCGGCCGAATATTCCTGCGCAGGTGACAACTGCCAAGCGGGGCAGGGTAGGCTGGCATCCCCCGACGGCGGAGCCGCAGGAACTCACCTCAGCCGAATGTCGGCTCGTAATCTCCTGGGCACGGCACCTGAGACGGATCATCGTGTGCAATGAGGATCCGGATGTGTTCGAAAAGATCCTCGCGCAAATCGTGCATTAAGGACCTGCTGATCAATTCATGCATCGGTGTCTGGCGGCTGCAATGCCCCGGCTCTGACCAAAAAATCCTCTAAATAGCCAAAGCTTCGCAAGAGCCAGCTATTACATGCGCTTTGCGCCTTGATTCGCCGTATTTCATCTCGTCACACACTCGATGCAGAATTAATCAGAGATTCCTTAAACTCGCCTAAGAAGACGCACAGTACCTAGGCATATCAAGCCGATCGATGACAAAACGAGTAAAGTGGGTTCGGGAACTGAAAAAGAGATATTGTCTACACGCAGGTAATCATTACTGCGTGAGCTTAACTCAATCCATGTGAGATTGGTGTGACCGGAAAATGAAACCGTTACCGGTTCAGATACAAAGTCACCGAAAAGCTCTGTTGCGCCATCCGAAAATGTAATTCGTCCACCAAAACTCGAAGATACGAGGCTTTCAAAATTAAACAATGAACCGTACATATCAATTCGTATGCGACTTTGTTGACTGCCTTGCTGGGTTCTCTCCAGTGCCAGGTATTGACCGTCACCAATGAATGAATCCGATATGTTGATGTCGTATTCGCCAACCACTGTAGACAGTCTGAATCCATCCTCGTAATAACTTGCGGTTTGATCGGCTCCAAGTGGTGCCGATTCAAAATCAATAATAACCGCCCCGGCTGATTGCATGAATGTCATAGTAATCGCAATAAGCGAGAGTGCGGCAAATCGACTTGCTGTTGTTTTCATACTCGTTCTCCATATGGTCTGGTTGTACAAAATGAGATATAAATCACCGAATATGCATAGTAGGCTATCAATGATAAGTTGTAGGTGAATGTCGCTACGTAAATAGAAAATGACCGCTCTCGTTAATGTCAGTGAGAGTGCTGATGCGGATTGATTTCCGAGATAAAACAAGTCTAATATTTCGTCATCACATTGAAGGCCTCCGGATCACGCTACTGCAGTGGCGCAAAACTGACTGGCCAAGATCTCTCAAGTGCGTGTTCTTGCCGACTTGCTTCGAATTTAAGTGATTTAGATATAAACGATCATTCCCTGCTATTACGGAATATATAATTCAATGCTCGTGCCAATATTTGTAACCAGTTATTCTTAAAGAGAAAAGCATTGGCTGAGATGGTCAGCCTAAGTCAAAGTGTAAATAAATCTGACAATAAAAAACCAATCATACGGATAGGCCGTGTAAAGGGGGCACTGAAGCTCCAAGCCCTTTCGTTCAGTATTGCATCGGCTCTAACGCAAAATTCCATGCTTCGGGTGGAGCGGGGATTTCACCACCATGACAGACCGCGTTCAAGGCTCGGCATGGCGTGCGTGAAGGCATGCAACGGATCGACAGCTGGTTATCTGAATGATGACCTTCTTGACGGTGAAACGTAACCATATTGTCAAGTAATTAGTCGATGGATTTCAGGTGTAAAACTTCACATCCCTTAATCTTTTCAACAATAAAATTTCTCTTGTACATACGACAATTGTCCGTACAGAGTACGAGCCTTCCCTGGTTCAATTTCTTCTTCTCACAGCAAAGGATTGTGAAAATGAAACTATCTAAACTTTTATCTGTAAGCACTTTTGTTGGCGCCGCCCTATTGGCCACATCCGCTCAAGCGGTTTCCCCGACTAATGTATCTGGCCTTGTAGGTACTTGGTACAATAACAATCCTAATACGAGCGGCATAACCAAGGTTCTGGTGCTGAAATATGGAAGCGGCTTGCTGTTTAAGTCGTGGGGTTCTTGCCATCCAACAGATTGCGAACACAGTTGGGTATGGGCTTATCCTCACAGCGCAAGCGTTTCTTCCGATACCGCTGTAGGCTTTACATCCTATCGCAACTCCGGTTTTGCATATTCTCGTTTCGCCGCCAAACGCATAGGCAGTAATCTGCGTATGGATGGTTTCACCACATTTGCATCTGGAGACAGTCGCAAAAATTACACTAAGACCGAATATTTCCATCGTTAAAATACAACTCCAGCGGGAATCTTTTTGTGGGATTCCCGCGTTATCCAAAGGAAAGAGTCATCTGATATGAAGTCCATCCTGAAGTTAGGCGCGCTTAGCCTTCTCTTGTTATCGATTGGCATTCTTATCGGTCTTGCCAATTCGAGCCGGCCCCTGCCAGCTAACAAAGACAGTGATGATGGCCACGCAACCGTTGTAGCAAAGCCGATAGTGCAGCAATCCGCGTTAGAATCAGGCGAGCACAATAGGCTCTATGATCCTGTCGCTTACCCGGCAGATGAAAGCGAATCGGATATCAGCGCACAGCTTTCTGCTCCAAATACCGATGATCGTCTGAACGCGTTATATTTTGTCTGGCGAAATCATATGACCAATCAGTACCAGACTCAGATAGCGCACTTGGCCAACGATGATACGGATCTTCAGGTTAGCTCATTTGCACAATGGATCCTGGGTGGGGTGACAGATACAGCGCTAACTGAAACCTCGTCAGCTGAAATAACAATAACCGACGTCAATAACCCTGATGATCAGTTAAAAGCTGCACTCATCGCAGATCCATATCAATTTCAACAGTCCAATCAACAGCCAAAGGAAGATCAGAGACTGCTCGATAAATTGCCTCAACTCACTGAGGAAGAGCAACTAGCCTACATCAAGGAGTTGTCTGAATCTCAGGAAGATGTAGCCGTGAGCGCGCTGAATGAGCTGGTACTACACTACGATCCCGTTCTAAAAAATGCCGCTATAGAAGGACTGTTTTCTCTAATGGAAATGCGTACAGGTCATTTTGACTCAATTGTAAACAGCTTGAATAACAATCTTGCTTACTTGAATGAAGAGCAGATACAGCTTTTCAAAAAGCTCTCTCAGCCGGATACAAGCTTTAATACTTCTTCAGAATGACACCAGGGTGTCCGTGACGGATGCCGACCCAGTGTCTATTCTTCTACTGAGCCAAACTACCCAAAGGCGACGATTCGGGTGCTTCGCTCCTAGCGGCGTGGTCACGCTGACGTCTGACCAGAGTGTCTGTGATTTGCGGAGGAGGGCGCCGACGAACCACTCTCCGAGGTGATATCACATGCCGTGACACCGCTCAGAGGTGATTGCCGAGTCGGAAAACCACAGAATGCATATGCCGCCACCAGTCGGGAGAGAGAGCCGACCGGCGAAAAGGTGGTTTATACTCAATATACGTACTCCGTCATGGACGTAGGACTGGGTATGCCGACAACTATTTTCATAAAGCGTTATGTTCAGTGGCGGACACTGCTCGTATGATAAAGCAACAGGCGGCTAGGAGAGGCCGATACACCGCATAATGCTTCTGCGCTGTCGCGACTTCTGTGACGCGTGGTAAAAGGGGCCAAGCCTATGGGTAATCGACTTCCCGAAGAGATGGATCCCCAAAAAACCGAGGTCAAGGCGGATACCCTGTTAGGGGTAATTCAAGGATTGATCGATGAGATGTCCGCTGCCAAACACTACCGGCAAGCGTTGGACCTGGACTGCCGTCTGGAATATGACCTGGGGCTGGACAGCCTTGCACGTACTGAGTTGATTGCGCGCATCAACGAAAAATTCGCTATTCTCATGCCGGACGAGGCGTTGCTGGCAGAGACACCGCGTGCGCTGTTGACGCTACTGGTGCAGGCGGCAGGCATGCCGGAAGGGGAAGAGAGCACCACAAGACGGGATCTCCCTGGTGGCGGAGCCGTGCTTCCATTTGCGGCTTCAACCCTGATGGAGGTATTGGCCTGGCATCTGGATCACCAGCCGCAACGAGTTCATATAGTACACTATGGCAGTCATGAAGATCCCGACGAACTGAGCTATCAGGACCTATGGATGGGTGCCGCCAGGGTGGCCTCCGGCTTGTGGGAACGATCGGTGAGAGCGGGCGACAGGGTGGCGCTGATGCTGCCAACCGGCGAGAGCTATTTCTTCAGTTTTTTCGGCATCCTGCTGGCGGGCGCCGTGCCCGTACCTATCTACCCGCCCACCCGGCCTTCGCAATTGGAGGAGCATCTGCGTCGCCATGGACGGATATTGCAAAATGCAGGGGTGCGCATACTGATCACTGTTCAAGAGGCACGAAGAGTGGCGCGGTTACTCAAGACCCAAGTGTCCTCTCTACAGCATATCGTCGACTGGGCTGAACTCGACAGTGCGCCGATCACCCATCAAACCATAGCCCGGAGTGGCGACGATATCGCCTTTCTGCAATACACATCGGGCAGTACAGGAGATCCCAAGGGTGTGGTGCTCACCCACGCCAATCTTCTGGCCAACATCCGCGCCATGGGGGAAGTGGTTGAGGTCACATCTGAGGATGTCTTCATAAGCTGGCTCCCTCTCTATCACGACATGGGCCTGATCGGTGCCTGGTTCGGCAGTCTCTACTACGGTCTACCGCTGGTGGTCATGTCGCCATTGCGCTTCCTGGCGCGGCCTTCCCGCTGGTTATGGGCCATCCACCGTCACCGGGGAACCCTATCCGCATCACCCAATTTCGGCTACGAACTCTGTCTCAGCAAAGTGCCGGATGAAGAGATAGTCGGTCTGGATCTCAGCACTTGGCGCTTCGCCTTCAACGGTGCCGAGCCTGTTACCGCGGCGACCCTGCAAGGATTTGCCCACCGCTTCGCGCCATACGGCCTGAGGGCAGGTGCGCTGGCCCCTGTCTATGGTCTGGCGGAATCGGCCGTGGGCCTGGCCTTCCCACCCCCACTGCGCGGAGCCGTCATCGATCGTGTCAACAGAGCGCGCTTTATGCTGGATGGCATAGCCGAACCGGCAGAGGATAGTGATACTGACCCTATGACGCTCGTGGGCTGCGGACGACCGTTGCCCGGGTACCGAGTTCAGGTGGTGGATAACACGAATAGACCGCTACCCGAGCGCAGCGAGGGAAGACTGGAGTTTCAGGGACCCTCCGCCACCAGCGGTTACTTCAATAATCCCGAAGCCACTGCGCGTTTATTCCGCGACGGTTGGCTGGATACAGGGGATCGGGCCTATCTCGCGGATGGAGAGATCTATATTACAGGCCGCATCAAGGAGATGATCATCCGTGGCGGACGCAACATCTACCCCTACGAACTGGAGCAGCAGCTGGGCGAACTGCCTGGTATCCGCAAGGGTTGCGTGGCTGTGTTTCCCAGCAACGATCCTGCGACCGGCAGCGAACGCCTGATCGTTGTGGCAGAGAGCCGGGAAACGGACCAGCAACGCCAAGCGGCGTTACAGCAGGCAATCCGGGAGCGGACCACTGATCTGCTGGGAATGCCTCCGGATGATCTGCTCTTGGCACCCCCGCACACTGTTTTGAAGACCTCCAGCGGAAAGCTGCGGCGGAGCACTATGCGTGCCCTCTATGAGCAGGGACGCCTGAGTCGGCGCCAGCGCCCACTGCCGCTGCAGGTAATGAGCCTGCTGCTATCGGCCATGGCGCGGCGAATAGACAGCATCCGTCGGGGAGCGACACGCTACCTGTTTGCAACCTATGCCTGGATCATCTTCTGTACACTGGTGCCACCGGTATGGCTCTGCGTTGTGTTGTTGCCAAACCTCTCCTGGCGCTGGAGTCTGATCCGCACGGCTATTCGCATCCTGCGAGGCTTTACCGCCACGCCACTGACTGTAGAGGGTCTGGAAAATCTGCCAACGACCGATCATCCCATCATTCTGGTAGCCAACCACTCCAGCTATCTCGATACCCTGGCGTTGATCGATGGGTTACCTCGCAATTTTATCTATGTGGCGAAACAGGAACTGGCGGAGAAATTTCACTCCAGGCTGTTTCTTCAACGACTTGACACCCTGTTCGTAGAGCGCTTTGATACTCAGCGTAGCGTTACGGCGACCGAGGCGTTTGCTATCCAACTCACTGCCGGCAAGTCCCTGGCCTTCTACCCGGAAGGCACCTTCCGTGCCGAACCGGGCCTGTTACCTTTCCACATGGGAGCTTTCATAGCGGCATCACAGAGTGGGACGCCGATTGTACCGGTCACCATCAGAGGCACCCGCGCCATCCTGCAATCCGATTCCCATTTTCCACACCACGGCGCGGTGCGGATCATCATATCACCTGCACTGGAACCAAAGGGAAATGACTGGCCAGAGGCCGTTCGTCTTAAAGTCGCTGCGAGGGAGGTGATTGCTAATCATTGCAAGGAGAAGGATCTGCTACCGTGATGACATGACCCACGTCATCTTCGAGGCGATGGATTTCATCACCCGGCTGGCGGCCCTAGTAACAACCCGATACGTAATACAAGGAGTGATTATGCCGCAAAACGGATATTCTCGACGTCGTTTCATGACTTCCTGTGGGGCGTTGGGCCTGGGATCGTTGCTTGAGGGATGTTGTAGTGTTTACTCGTTCCTGCCGCCTTGCGGTCGTCTTGAGCCGGATGTTCTTGTGCCGCAGCGGGCCAAGGCGATTACGGCGCAAGCCTACGTTGGTATCGACATGCATTGCCATATCTTCAACGGGTACGATGTTCCCCTGGCGGAATTTCTTACTGGGCCAGTCTTGCACTTTGAACCGCCATTTGATGCCTTGCTCAGGATCATAACGGAGCCTGTGGAGGCTGGTATACGTGCCGTCGCGCCGTGCGCCAGCAAAGAGTACGCTGAGCTGTGCGATCTTGTCTCAAACCAGCGTGAAATGTCCGCCGGGAAGAAATTTTCCATCGAAAGCGCTGTAATTAATGAGATTGCGGAGGACGATATACTTTTTTCCGAGTTTATGGCGCGCACAGCCAACGAAAATGCTGAATTCCTGCGTCAGTATCGGTTGCTGGATCGCGAAGAATTGAAAAGCCTCGGCGTTCGTGCTGATCAGCTCAGGATGGAAGACGAGGAGCTGGCGCCAGAGGAAATACTACGCAATATATCATTCGTAGATGTTAAGGCGTCGTTGGATGAGCAGGCTGGCATCCGTACCAAGGCGTCCAGGATCTGGTCGTTCCTGCGCAGCTTCTGGGGACGTCGTTACCACAACGCGTACCGCTTGCTGGCGTTGTATGGCGATGCTGGGGAAGGTCCAAAGATTGACGTGTTTTTCGCCGCTCCAGTCGATTTTGATGTATCGCTCAAGGCGCAACCGCCCTCCTCGGAACTGGAGGACCAGCTTAAACTGATGGTGGGTATCTCGGTGCTGACAGGCGGGCGCATATTGCCATATGTACCCTTTGATCCTCACAAAGACATAATGCAAGAGGGTGAAGCCCTACGCTTGGTCAAAAAGGGTGTCTTGGACTATGGCTGTGTCGGTGTCAAGTTGTATCCGCCGATGGGCTTCAAGGCGTACGGCAACAGCGGACAAGATCCCGGATGCAACTGGCCGAGTAGTAACTATGGGACAAAACTGGACAGATCATTGAAGTCGCTCTACGAGTGGTGTCGTGAGTATGAAGTTCCCATACTGGCCCATTCAAGTGAGTCCAATGGAGTTGCAAAGGTGTGCCAACGATTCGGTGGACCGGACGACTGGCGACATGCACTAAGCGTGTTTGAGGGACTTCAAGTCATTGCTGGTCACTTCGGTGGCGATACCAAGCATGCATCGCAAGATGACTATGCGCGCGCAAGAGGTCTTGCTTCACTGATGCATGCAACCTATGCGGAAAATTTCTATGCCGATATGTCTTTCATGCCTGGATTATTTGAGTCGAACTCCAGGCTGAGCGAGGTTGTAGAGGAGATTAAAGAGATGCCTGTTTCCGGAGTCGAAAACACAACAGTTGCTGACCGTCTTCTCTACGGTAGTGACTGGTTTATGCTTGCAACTGATGCTTCGGCACAAGACTATACGCGCCTAATGGAGGAATATCTCTATAAGATTGGTAATGACTCCTTGGTTACAGATGTGTTCAGCAACAACGTGATTGCACTTTTTCGGCTTGCGAAAGGGGAAAACGGACACATGGGTAAGCTCAGAAAACGGCTTGATCGATTCTTTGAGCGACATCACATGGAGCCGGAGTGGTTGAAACGTATAGATACTCAGCGTGCTTAATGCCCCAACTCAATATTTACAATATCATTTTTAGGTATTGCAAAGAACAGGATAGTAACCCCGGTGCTACATTTGAATATCAAGTGATACGCATGCAGAATGCAAAGGAATCCTTTGTCTTGCCGGTTGTTGATATCCCAATCTGTCAGTCAATTTCGTTTAGATAGCGAAGGCCTGATTCCAGGAAGTCTCTGATTGCATCTCTCCGTGGTTTCTGCCGTTCGGCCTTTGTTGGTGTGGCTGAAAAAGATAATTCTATAAATTGATAGCTCATTGCCGGAATGTCGTTTTAATACTTGCTGGTTAGTAGGTATCGGATGGCTTCCAGGATGACGAATGGGGGTGTTTGATGAGGAAATATGAAACGAAGTTCGCCCTCTTGTGAGATGAGATAGGTTTCCGCTGAGTGGTTTACCGAATAGCCGAAATTAGAACCCTCAAGGGCAACTTTTTCGTATTGAACGCCATATCGTTTTGCGATCTCTGCAATATCACTCTCGCTGCCGGTTACCCCCATCAGGTTGGGATGAAAGTAGCTTACATACTCATCCAATGCTTGATAAGTGTCCCGTTCAGGATCGACGCTGATAAACACAGCTTGCACTGACTTCAACTCATCCGCGCTAAGTTCATTCAAGGCTTGGGCAAGAACTGCAAGGGAGGAGGGGCAAACATCGGGGCATTTCGTATACCCGAAGTAGAGAAGTACCACTTTCCCTCTCAGATGTTGCAGTGAGAACTTGCCTTGACTCGAATAGAGAACGAAGTCGCCCCCCGGTAGTTCACTGCTGATGCTGAGTATCTTGTCTTTTTGAGTTGCATCATTAGAAATGACTGATGAAGACAGGATGAGAAGTGCGGTGAAAATTAAGATTCTCTTAAGCATGGTGTCTCACGATTGAGTTCAAGTGCTAAAACATAACAATATCAGGTGCAAAATAATTATTTCTTGAATCATTATTAGCTTTACATATAAAGTACCATTTGTTATCAGGTTAATTAACTCTATGTATAGAAGGCTATTTTTCTAAACACATCGTTGATACATAAGGTAACCTCGTATTGATTGCGACGCTTTGATGGCTGAATTCAGATTAAGATTGAGTGGTCGGTCATATTTCAGGCAATTTCCTGATGAGAACAGGAAAGCCGTTCCTTTTGTATGGTTAAGGGCCGAAAAAATGACTATATTGATCTCGCATAAGACCTACAAATATGGAGGGATATCTTTGCATTACCCATTCATCTTCCTATTTCTGCTCCTAACACTCTTGCCCCTCTCTACACAGGCACTGGAGCTTTCCTGGGTCGGCTGTGGGATTACCCGCAATGCCTTTATGGCCGATCTCGCTGCTGCT
>JBNKOL010000078.1:0-54718 GCA_050294655.1 Sedimenticolaceae bacterium | reverse complement strand
GCGCTATTTCGAACGGGACGGTGTTCGCTATCACCATATCATCAGTCCCAAGACCGGCCGTTCAGCCGGAGAGTTGCGAAGCGTCACCGTTCTCGGCCCTAACGCCACCCGCACCGACGCCCTTTCGACCAGCGTCTTCGTATTGGGTCTGGGCGACGGTTTGGCATTGATAGATCGGTTGCCGGATGTAGAGGCGGTCATCATCGACAATCAAGGCGCCATGCACAGTTCCAAGGGTCTGGAAGACCAGCAGCAAGCACCGGTCGCTGAATAGTCCGGATGGCGTTACGCGCTTGGATAGTCATCCGATGCCGAGTACCGCTACGCGTAGGGAAGGGACAAACAGGCCGGCAACGAACCCGACCGTCTCCAACGTGAGAAGCAGCAACGCATAAAGCCTGATCTGCTCAGCCTTCCAGTGGCCCGCAAACCAGCCAACCGCCGCCCAGGCCTTCCACCCCTCGATCCATTTCGCCCCGCCCCACCTCAGCACCCATAGCCAAAACAGCGTGCTGGCGACATAACCGACTAACCAATAGAGCAGATCCATTGTTGTCCTATGGCGGCAGTTCAGCCTATTATCCCACTCATCGGTCGCATGTTCTCAAAGACCTTCGCTCGCGAACTTCACCCTGTCTTTATATTTGAACGCCACCGCAACCTTGCATGCGTAATATGAATGACTACCTGACGATACCCTCCTTGCAATATCGTTAAGCTGACGCTTTATATAGCTGACATTGACCGCAAATCCAGGCCTCGGCACCAGATCCATTGCTTTGGAGCAGTTGCCTTCATTCCCCAGCATCTCCCCCAAAATATCCAGTACCTTTTTATTCACCTTCCAATTGCCCGCGCTTTTCCCCCAAAAAAAGGCCATTATTTCCTGGGCGTCGGAGACATCCCTTTCCGAGAGTTCCATACACTTTTCCTCCTATTTCCCTATATTGACGGAAGAGATAACTTTCCTAAATTTACTGAAATCCATTTGCATTGACTTCACATGCAGAAACACATCCTCGATTTTTGATGCACTGACCATGGCGCTACCAGAAAACCCTAACGCTGCACTATTGGATACAAAGTAGCTTACGCCATTATTTTCCGCATAAGTAACTTCACTCGCTTGATCAAAATATGCTGGCTTTTGGTAAAGAGCAACTCTCCAGAAAAAACGATCCGCGTGCCATTCCGGCTCGGTATCTTTGGCTGTTTTCGTGAAAACCATCTCGGGTAGCTGATTCACTTTCAAATTCTTTAGGCCACTTACATCCGGACCAGGATCCTCACCCACAAGAAGTTGCTCCCCGTTTTTGTAATAGATGATGATATCCCTATCAGACGAGACGATTCGACTTATCGGGTCATCCGGTACTTCAAGATAAAATAATCCTGTTTTTAGGGTAATTGAATGTTTCAGGCTCTCGGCTTTGTATTCTTTCGGCTCGGCAATCTTACTACATGCCGGCATATCACAGATCAGATCCGATAAATCCACTTTCTCCTCGCCGAGCACTCCTGCAGACCCTGCGAAAAACAACAAAATACCAAAAACAATACGCTGAAATGCCATATATACCTCAACTGATTAAGATGAAGTGATTCCTAAAAAGAAAACCATGCATGGCATGACCGTGTTCTAATCACACCACCAGGATGACGTTTGTTATATCGATAATTCGCCAGATAGAAACTGAGCGATGGACAAATCACCATCGACAGCGTAGATGCCGAGGTGAGAAAAAATGGGTATCGAGAGGAGTCGTGTGCATGGAAAAATCCCTTTTCTCTTTCGGAGAGTTGATAAAGCGAGTCCATTCAATTTCTTAAAAAAAACTACATTGCCATTCTCAAATTGTCAACAGACCAACCTCCATTATAATGGACACCACACATTTCCTTGGCTTTCATCGGCAACCTTCACAAGCGAGATACCCAGCCCAACCCGGATGCAAGAATAGCGGACGCGAATAGCAGAGCAAGAACACAACCTCATTCCATCATGTGTCTGTTCTTGACCTATTGTGTTTTCCCACCTCGCAGTGCATAGAAATCCCTCACAAAGGCCTGCAATCTGTTTGCCGCAATCGCTTCTCTGATATCCCGCATCAGCTTCTGGTAGTAGGTGAGATTGTGGATGGTATTGAGCCGGGCGCCGAGAATCTCTTTGCACTTGTCCAGATGGCGCAGGTAGGCGCGGCTGTAGTTGCGGCAGGTGTAGCAGTCACACAGGGGATCGAGTGGCCCTTCGTCGAACTGATGGGCCGCATGGCGGATCTTCACCACCCCCTGATGGGTGAAGAGATGGCCGTTGCGGGCGTTACGGGTCGGCATCACGCAGTCGAACATATCGATACCCCGTTGCACCGACTCGATAATGTCCTCGGGGGTGCCGACACCCATTAAGTAGTGGGGCTTGTCCGCGGGCAGTTCATGGCTCAGGTAGTCGAGCACCCGCCAGCGATCCACCGGGGGCTCACCCACCGAGAGCCCACCCACGGCGTAGCCGTCGAAGCCGATGGCCTTGAGTCCCTCCAGGGAGGCGCCGCGCAGGGATTCGTACATACCTCCCTGCACAATGCCGAACAGGGCCGAGGGGTTGTCGCCATGAGCCTGCTTACTGCGAGCAGCCCAGCGCAGCGAGAGCTCCATGGAGTCCCTTGCCTCCTGCTCAGTGGCCGGATAGGGCGTACATTCGTCAAAGATCATGACGATGTCGGAGCCCAATTCGCGCTGCACCCGCATCGACTCCTCCGGCCCCATGAAGACCTTGCTGCCATCGATGGGGGAGCGGAAGGTGACACCCGCCTCGCTGATCTTGCGCATCTCACCCAGGCTGAAGACCTGAAAGCCGCCAGAGTCGGTGAGAATCGGTCCCTCCCAGTGGCTAAAACCGTGCAGATCGCCATGACGCTGGATGACCTGGGTACCGGGTCGTAACATCAGATGGAAGGTATTACCGAGGATGATCTCGGCGCCCAGTTCCAGCAGCTCCTCCGGGGTCATGGCCTTGACCGTGCCATAGGTGCCCACAGGCATGAAGGCCGGTGTCTCCACTGAGCCGCGAGCGAAACTCAACCGACCTCGCCTTGCCGCACCATCTGTTTGAAAAATATCGAATTTCATCCCGTTATCTTTGCCTGCAATTCGCCTTGCTGAATAATCTGGCGTGGCCAAAATCACCGACGAGCGAAAGTGTGAACTAATTATTAGGGTTTTCCCTTAAAAAAACTTGACATTGTGCACTGCACATTAGAAGATATTTATGTGCTGATTCGTTATCGAGTCAACACAACACTCCTCCATCCTCCTTTGGTGGAATACTTCAGCGCGGCACCCCTGCCGCGCTTTTTTTTGTCCAATCGTTAAGGCGTTGTCAGAAACATCGCATCACCGTAACTAAAGAAACGGTATCGCTGCTCCACCGCATGCCGATAGGCCTTCATCACCCGTTCATATCCGGCAAATGCCGACACCAGCATCAGCAGGGTCGACTTAGGCAGGTGGAAATTCGTGATCATGGCATCGACACTGTGAAAACGGTAACCGGGCTGGATGAACAGACGGGTTTCCCCCCTATAGGGCATCAATTCACCCTCAGCGGAGGCCGCCTCGAGACTGCGTACGCTGGTGGTGCCAACGGCGATGACCCGTCCTCCCACCGCCCGCGTCTGCCGTACTTTGCGGCACACCGCCTCATCGACCTCCACCCACTCGCTGTGCATGTGGTGCTCATCGAGATTCTCGCTCCTCACCGGCTGAAAAGTACCTGCACCCACATGCAGCGTCAGCTGCGCCTGCTCAACACCCAGGGAAGTCAGCTGATCGAGCAATGTCTGATCGAAATGGAGTCCGGCCGTCGGTGCCGCCACCGCTCCCAGGCGTTGTGCATAGACCGTCTGGTAGCGCTCCTGGTCAACCGGTTGATCCCCCCGCTGAATGTAGGGTGGCAGAGGCATGTGCCCCTCACGATCCATCAGTTCATGGAAGTCGCCCTGTCCAAGGCGCAATAGAAACAGCTCGCCCTGCCGGTCCGCTACCGAAACCGGACACAGATCCTCACCGATCAACAGCCGACTGCCCGGTTTGGGGCTTTTACTGGCCCGCACATGCGCCAGAGCGTGCTGTGGGGAGATCACCCGTTCGACCAGCAACTCGAGCTTACCGCCGCTCTCCTTGCGGCCGTAGAGTCGGGCCGGCATTACCCGCGTATTGTTGAACACCAGCAGGTCGCCGGCACGCAACAGCGAGGGGAGATCTCTGAACCCCAGATCCTTCGCATCTGCCTCACCTTCAAGCAGCGCCAGCAAGCGGCTATCGCCTCGCTCCGTCTGGGGGTATTGAGCAATGAGTGATTCCGGCAGGTCGTAATCAAAGTCGGATAAGCGCATAGGGCGCGGATGGTAACATGCCGCCGCAAGGGGGTGAATCTCAGCCAGCAAAAGCAAGGGAGTGTGATTCACAGTTCAAATCCACTATCAAACCGAGGGGAATCTCTTGTAGATTATGATTTGGGCTATTACAAATAACGTATAGGGGAGAACTCCGAATTCATACCGAGATTTTCAAGTTGTTCCATACCGGAGTATCCAACCGGATCCCTATACGGCAACAAGTGAGGAGCCATGATTAACTGGCGCGCCCTTAGTCTTGCCAGTCTACTGCTGGCAACCAGTCCCGCCCACAGCGAACTCATCCTCCGGAAACTGCCCAGCGGACTCCAGGCAACCGCCGAGCTGTTGCCGGGCGAGAAGGAGAAGAGAGCTGTGCTGATCCTGCACGGCTTCTTGCAAACAAGGAACTTCTTCAGCGTGAGGAGACTGGGTGAATCCCTGCATGACATGGGATACACCGTGCTGTTGCCGACCCTGACCCTGGGCATCGACAATCGACAGCAGAGCCTTGCCTGCGAGGCGATTCACACCCATTCACTTGGGCAGGATGTGGCAGAGATCGGGTTCTGGGTCGATTGGCTGCACCAGCGCAGCCAGAAACCAGTCACCCTCATCGGCCACAGTGCGGGTAGCCTGGAAATTTTTTCCTACCTCGCCGATGAGCCGGCACCACCCGTCAATCAGGCGATCCTGATCAGTCTGATCCCATTTGCCCAGGGCCCCATCGCCAAGGAGAGCGATGCGGAGCGTCAGCGTGCAATACAGCAATTGGCCAAGGGGAATGAGGAGATTTCGAATTATCGCCTGGCTTTTTGCGACAACTACACCACCACTGCGAGAAAATACCTCTCCTACCTTGAGTGGAATGGTAATAAAACGCTTAATAATCTCAATAATTTGGCCATCGAGCCGACTATTCTTTTAGGCGGTGAAGACCGTCGTTTGGGCAATGATTGGCTGCCGGCTCTGAAACAGGCCGGTGCAGAGGTAGTCGAGATACCCGGGGCCAACCACTTTTTCGATCATGAGTACGAATTTGATCTCTTGGACGCCGTGCAAGAACTATTAGAACGATAGTCATACCGAAGGGGCAAGATGAATACCCGCTTCAGACCGATATCCATCAGTCTTTTTACAGCCATTTTTGTGGCCCTATTCCTGATTTTATTGTTCGTTTTCGGACGTATCACTTTTCAGCAGGTCAATCAACTCGACAACCAATTTCAGCAGGCCGGCCAGATACGGGCAGATGCGGAAATCGACCATGCACTGGCCTTGAGCGTCATTAAGATCCGTCATCAAACCCAGCAGTTGGCGGAATGGGAAGAGGTGCGCCAGCAGCTACATAATCCAACTTTTTACAGCTATTGGTATCGTCATCGGGCAAAGACTAACAACCTGATTTCGGAATACACTATCGACGTCGCGCTCTACGACAAACAGGGCAACATGCTCAACCAGATCGACACCGCGCTGCTGCCCAGACAGATCTCCGTCGACGACTATCAGGAATATATTCAGCTGAATCAGTTCGAGCCCCTGCTGGTGGTTATCCAAGCGGTAAAAGACAAAGAAGGTAAAACCAGCTTCGGCCACATCGCAACTCTCAGTCGCATCATCCCCCTGTTCCTCGCCAGCGGGCAGTTCAATCAAGTCAATGCGGAAAGCCTGAGCGTCGACAACACAGGCGCTGAGCAAATCGGCAGTCAGGAACTCAAATCCTTGATCCACTATCAACTCAACAGCAATAAGTATGCTGAGAACCTCCGCCAGTTGATGACGGAAACGGTACTTCGACTGGCCAGCCTTGCCGCCATTCTCAGCTTGATCATCTTTCCCCTGGCGGCACGCATCATGAGCCGTCCGATTCTCCGGATCTCCCAACATATCGATTCACTGAGGCGTCACCCACGGGAACCGGTCGATCAAGCTTTCCAAAAGCCGTTGCTGATCCAGGAGCTGGACAAAATCCGCCAATCGCTCAACGACTACCACAACCAATTGAACGATGTCAGCAGCAACCTGAGTGAAAAGACCCGACAACTCCAGGATCTGACCCATCACGACCCCCTGACCGGCACCAGAAGCCGCAGCGCTTTCGATGAGTATTGGCGCGAGATCAACGACATCTTTCACAACGCACGGGGTCGCGTCAGCCTGATCCTGTTCAACGTTGACCACTTCCGAGCGATCAACGATACCTACGGCCACGAGGTGGGCGATGAAGCACTGATTACCCTATCGCTCCTGATCAAAGGCAACCTGCCCAGCCAGGAACAGTTATTCCGCCTCGGCGGTGATGAGTTCTCCGCGGTACTCATCGGTTGCCACCCACGCAAAGTGATGCAGATCGCAAAACAGGTCCACCTCGCGGTGAGCCGCTACCCCTTCGAAAAACTCGGCATCCGCGAACCGGTACGGCTCAGCATCGGTGTCGCCCACGCGCGACCCTCCGATGCCGCCAGTCTGGCCTCCCTGCAGTGGCAAGCCAATACAGCTGTCTACCAGGCCAAACGTCCCGGACAGCCGAATATCGCCCTTTTCACCGAGGAGATGGCAGAAAGTACTCAGGGACTCTTCTCCAACCGCACCAACAGCGCGGTCTACGCCGCCGTCTCGCAGGGTACCGGCCTGGTCATGCACTATCAGCCGATCGTCGATCTGCGCACCGGCGAGCCCCAATATTTCGAGGCACTGGTACGTATCGTGCACGAGGGCCAGTTGATCATGCCGTCGCACATCTTTCCTCTGATCGAGGCCAAAGGGCTGGAGGTCGATCTCGATCGGGCCGTGATCAAGCGCATCCTGTGCGACCTGCGCAAAGGCATGATCCCCATCGACACCGGCATCTCCATCAATATATCGGCGCCGACTCTGATCGAGAGCGATCTGTTCGAATGGCTGCAAGATCTGCGGCCGTTCATGCAGAATTACAAGCTCCTGCTGGAGATCACCGAGACCGCCCTCATCACCCAGATGCAGACCGCCCGTAGCCATCTCAGCCGTCTGCAATCGACGGGATTCCAGATCGCACTGGATGACTTCGGCAGCGGCTACTCCTCCCTGCGCTATCTCGGCAGCATGCCGGTGGATGTGGTTAAGTTCGATATCAGCCTCACCCGCATGATTGACACCCAAAGCAATCCGATCCTGACGCATCTGGCCAAGATGATCCTCGAATGCGGCCACCTGCTGGTGGCGGAGGGTATCGAAGCCGCAGACTCTGCCAGGCAGTTGGCCAGCCTCGGTTTCCGCTATGGCCAGGGCTACTATTTCGGAAAACCGTCAGCCACCATCGACCAGCCCCCGGTCACAGACGAGCAGATCAACAATTCCGCCTAGTCCGGATTTTCACGGCTAACCTGCGACTTTAATCAGGCCAATGCCTCCAAGAGGATCCATTGACACGGGAATCTGTGTAAAAAAGCCCTCAATGCAACCCTAACCCCCCTTCCAAAGTAGAAAAAAAGGATATATTCTCCCCCCCTTCCATGCCGGGGTGGCGGAATTGGTAGACGCAGTGGATTCAAAATCCACCGGTAGCAATACCTTGCGGGTTCGAGTCCCGCCCCCGGTACCAAACTCCCCCACTCACATCCACCCCCTGCAGTGTGGATTTTGCTTCCAGCTTCTGTTGAAATGGATGGTCGTTGTCGGACGTCGACGTGACCTGACACCCTTCGATAAAAAAAGGCAGCATGACCGCTTCGGAACCCAATCTACCCAGTGACTTCTCCGACGTGGAGGAGATCGGCAGAGACTCAGGTAGACTCCGCGTGAGTTTGGAGATTCTTGTCGCCATCCTCATCCTGGTCGGTATCTACTACCTCTTCGCCCCCGAGGAGCAGAGCGACCTGCCCCCCCTGCAAAACCACGAAATCGACCCGATCATCCGGGCGCAGATCGACAGTGCGCAGGGGGATCAGCAAGCAACGACCGAATCGTCCGCGCCCGCAAGTAACAACACCGCTATCGACACCGCCATTTCTGAATCGCCGGCACCCAGTCCAACAGCGGAACAAGCCACCGACCAGCCGCTGGCGGATGGTGAGGCCGCCCGCGAGATCATCGCCGCCCAACGCAGTGGCATCGATACCCGTCCATTGCCCGAGCTTGCCCGGCTGGCCAGCGACTATCAGCAGCGGGGACAGGTCACCGATGCCTACCTGCTCTGGTTCTACGCAGCCCGCCAAGGCAATGGCGAAGCCGCCTTCTCGCTGGCCGGTCTCTACGACCCCAACCATTTCGAAGCCGGCAATAGCCTGTTGACCTCAGCCGATGCGACGCAGGCTTACAAGTGGTACCGCGCCGCCGCCCAACAATCGATACCCCAGGCTGCGGATCGTTTGCAGGCGCTGCGCAGCACGCTCCAAGCCCAGGCTGATGTCGGCGATATGGCGGCCAGCCGCCTGCTGCTCAACTGGCAATAACCCCGAGGAGAGGAGAGATGGCCAGCTTCAAATCGGCCCTGCTTGCCCTATTCATCGGTCTGGTCAGCACATCCGCCCTGGCTCAGACCCAACCCCTGCTGATGGAGGGCAAGCAAGCCCTCTACCAACGGGTACTGAGTAAACCCGGCGCCCGCATCTTCCCGCAGTTACAACAGGGTAAAGGCAGCGCCTCAACCCCTTTCAGCGCCTACTATGTCTACGCCCGCCAAAGCCATAACGGCGCCGACTGGCTGCAACTGGGCCTCAACCGTTACGGCAAGATCGCCGGCTGGATGCCGGAGCAAGAGACCATCCCCTGGAACCAGGGCCTCACAGTCGCTTTCCGCGATCCCCTGGGCGCCGACCGGGTGCTGCTGTTCCGCGACAAACAGGGCCTGAGGCAGCTCATCGACAACCAAGACCCGAGCGTCTATCAGGCTCTCTACCGGAAAGCCGAGACGGGCAAGTTGGAGCAGGATTCAGCGGTCATCGCCATCCAGCCACGAACCCACATCGACATCCTCAAGGACTTCTATCTGGTGCCCATCCGTGACCATGAGGATGTCTATTTGGGTAACGAACAGGCGCGCATTCTGCAGGTCTCCAGCGTACCGCTACTGCCTCCCGAGAAGGCGTCGAAAAAGGCGGCCAAGCGGTCTGAACCGGCAAAGCCTGCCAAACCTTTTCGCTCCTCGGTGGTCTTTGTCATCGACTCAACCCTCTCTATGGACCCCTACATCGACCGCACCCGCAAAGCCGTACGCAAGATCTACGACACCATCACCAAGGAGCAGTTGACCGGCGATGTCAGCTTTGGCCTGATCGCTTTCCGTGACAACTCCCAGGCCGCATCAGGCCTGGAATACCTGACCCGAACCTATGTCCCCCTGGAACAGGGACAGGACGCGGAGAGCTTCTTTCGGCATGTGGCGGAGCTAAAGGCCGCCACCGTCTCCAGCCGCGACTTCATCGAAGACAGCTACGCCGGCGTCAACGAGGCCATCGCCGGCATCAACTGGGAGGGCCAGGACGCCCGCTATGTGGTGCTGATCACCGATGCCGGTCCCCGCGAGGCGGGCGACCCCCTCTCCGGCACCGGGCTGTCGAGCACTGCCCTGCGCCGGCTGGCCCAGAACAAAGGCATCGCTCTCTCGGTGCTGCATCTGCTGACCCCTGCTGTGATGGCCGACCATGCCAAGGCGGAGGCAACCTACCGCGACCTCTCCTACTATCCCGGCATCGGCAGCTTCTACTTCGGTGTCGAGACCGGCAATGTGGAGCGCTTTGGCCGAGTGCTCGATGCCCTGGCCCAACAAATCACCGAACAGGTGAAACTGGCGGCGATGGCGGCCGCCGGCAAGACCCTGGCCGAGAACCGCCAGAACCAGGAACAGCAGGCAAGCACCGAAACGGAATCCGCCCCCGACGAGTTGGCCCAGTTTCAGGCCAAGGTGGCCAAATTGGGCTACGCCCTGCGCATGCGCTACCTGCAACAGAGCGACAACGAGCAGGTCCCCAGCGTCTTCAACGCCTGGCTGGTGGATCGTGATATCAGCGACCCCCAGCGCCAAACCCTCGATGTGCGGGTACTGCTGACCCGCGACCAGCTCAGCGACCTGCACAGCATCCTGCGCCAGGTACTGATCACCGCCGAGGAGGGGCTGCTCTCACCACGCACCTTCCTCAACGATCTGAAAAGTCTCGCCGCCACCATCGCCCGCGACCCGGAGCAGCTCGGCACCACCACCCGGGCATCTGGCGCCCGCGCCGGCAACCTGGCCGATATGGGCTTTATGCGCGAATACATCGAAGACCTGCCCTACCGGGGCGAGGTGATGAACCTCTCCCTCGACAACTGGCAGGACTGGCCGGCCAAGGACCAGGTCGCTTTCATCAACCGCCTGGAAGAGAAGATCAACTACTATCAGGTACTGCATGATCACACCGATCTCTGGGTCTCGCTGGACGGTGGCCCGATCAGCGGCGACTCGGTCTTCCCCATCGCTCTGGAAATGCTGCCCTGACCGTGACCGCTCCTGAAGTTGGCGCCAGTCCCACGCTGACCGGCGGTAAAGTACTGATCTACCATCTGCGCGATGTGGTGAAGACACGCGAGGCCGAAGGCACTGCCTTCCGCCTGCGCGTACCCAGCCTGCAGATCGCCCTGGGCGAGAAGATCGCCCTCATCGGCGAGAGCGGCTGCGGCAAGAGCACACTGCTCGACATGCTCTCCATGACCCTCAGGCCGAGCGAAATCGGCTCCTTCCGCTTCCGACCGGAGAAAGGAGCCGAGCCGGTGGACATCGCCCGGCACTGGCGTAAAAAGCAGTACAACGCCCTCGGCGACCTGCGCCGTCTGCGCCTCGGCTATGTGATGCAGACCGGTGGCCTGCTGCCCTACCTCAGCGTACGCGAGAACATCAACCTTTCACGCCGTTTGCTCGACATGCCCGACGACGGCCTGATCGACGAGCTGGCGGGCAATCTGGGCATCCGCCGTCATCTGGACAAGCTGCCGCATCAGCTTTCGGTTGGCGAACGCCAGCGGGTCGCGATCGGCCGCGCCCTGGCCCACCGTCCCTCCATCGTCATCGCCGACGAACCCACCGCCTCACTCGATCCGATCGCAGCGGAGCGCATCATGTCGCTGTTCATCGAGCTGGTGGACGAACTGCACATCACCGTGATCCTGGCCAGCCACGCCTGGCGCCACATCAACCGTCTGGGACTACGCCATCTGGAGCACCACACCAGCCGCGCGGCGGACGGCTCGATGACTGAGACCGTGGTCAGGGGATGATGCGACACCGTTTCAAGGACACACTCTGGCTGGCCAGCCGTGACTACCGCAACGAGTGGCAAATGTCGAGCTTCTTCATCCTTGCCCTGGCCGCCGTGCTGGGACCGATGCTGATTCTCTTCGGTCTCAAGTTCGGCATCATCGGCAGCATGCTCGACAACCTGATCGAGGACCCCCGTAACCGGGAGATCCGCGCCGTCGGTAGCGGCCGTTACGACCGGGTCTGGATCGAGCAAATGCGCAACCGGCCCGAGGTCGCCTTCATCGTACCGCGCACCCGCGCCATCGCCGCCACCATCGAGCTCAAAAGCGAAACCGACAAACAGATCCTGCCGGTGGAGATGATCCCCACCGACCGCGATGACCCACTGCTCAAGCAGCGCCGGATACCCATGGGAATGCAGCAGCTCATCCTCTCCGAATCGGCTGCCCGTAAACTCAAGGTGCAACCCGGCGACGAGATCAGCGGTAGTATCGCGCGACGCTTCAAGGGACGCAGCGAGCGGGTACACGTAACGCTCAAAGTGACCGACGTGGCGCCACCCGCCAGCTTCTCCCGAGACGGCGCTTTTGTGCCCCTCTATCTGTTGGAGGCAGCCGAGGACTATCGCGACGGCCATGCGGTGCCCGCCCTCGGCTGGAGCGGTTCGCCGGCTGCGGATAACCGAACCTACCCCAGCTTCCGCCTCTACACCCACTCCATCTACGACGTATCCCCCATGAGCGAGGCGCTGGCCAAACTCGGCATCGAGGTCAGCACCCGCGCCGCCGACATCGACATTGTGCGTAGCATGGACCGCAACCTGAGCGCGGTCTTCTGGCTCATCGCCGTGATCGGCCTGGCTGGGTTCTCCCTCTCGCTGAGCGCCAGCCTGTGGGCCAATGTGGACCGCAAGCGCAAGGAGCTGAGCGTACTGCGCCTGGTGGGACTGCGCACCGGCGAAATCGTCTGGTTTCCCGTGATCCAATCGGCCTTCACCGCCCTTTTCGGTTGGCTCACCGCCGTTCTGATCTACCTCTTGGTCAGCTTCACCATCAACCGTATGTTCGCTGCCCAACTGGAGAGCGGCGAGAGCCTCTGCCGCCTGCTACCGGTCCACTTCCTCGTCGCGTTGGCGCTGACCCTGACAGCGGCGATCCTGGCCGCCTCCATGGCCGGCTACCGGGCGGCACGCATCGAACCCTCGGAAGGGTTGCGAGAGATCTGATGCACGCCGGCAGCCGCCTTCTATGACGGAGCTGCCAGAGCCGATGGCCGACAATCCGGGGACGCCAGCCCTCGAAGTGCTTTATCGGGATGACTACCTCATCGCTATCAACAAACCGGCAGGCCTGTTGGTCCACCCGTCGCTGGTCGACCGCCACGAAACCCGCTCCGCCATGATCTTGCTGCGAGATCAGATCGAACAGTTCGTCTATCCCGTCCACCGTCTCGACAAACCCACCTCCGGGGTGCTGCTGTTCGCCCTCTCCCCCGAGATCGCCCGAATACTCTCCGCCAGCTTTACCGAGAAGCGGATCGATAAGCGCTATCTGGCCGTGGTGCGCGGCTACACAGAGGACTCCGGGCGCGTCGATTACCCACTAAAGGAGCGTCACGACAAAATGACCGACCGTCGGGCGGGAAAGGATAAACCGCCCCAGCCGGCTGTGACTGAGTACCGACGCCTGGCGACCCTGGAACTGCCGGTATGTGTCGACCGCTATCCCACCAGCCGCTACTCGCTGGTCGAAGTCACACCCCTGAGCGGCCGCAAGCATCAGATTCGCCGCCATTTCAAACACCTCTCCCACCCAATCATCGGTGACACCAGCTACGGCAAATCAAATCACAACCGCCTGTTCATGCAACGCTACGGTAGCCGGCGACTCCTGCTGGCGGCTACCCATCTGCTATTGGCACACCCTGTTTCGGGCGAATCGCTAAGGCTGGAAGCCGGACTCGACACGGAATTCGACCGTGTTGCGAAGCTTTTCCAGACCCTTGCTAAGCCGAACCCTGGCAATCGAGACGAACCACACGGCTATTGATAGAAAATTCGCAGTAACGTATCCCGGTCGGGTCTTGTCTTTACTACATCCAGTGAGACCGCAGAGGATCAGCAGTTGACCCTACCCCGGCAGCTTGAGGTTATCTCTCGGCTGCCCAAGACAACTGCCATCATACCGAATGGCGGCGACCCAGACGGACCTTTCACAAAGAAGTTCCTTGCGTAGACACCCATATGGGTGTAGTGTTTGGGGTCTGCACGACCTAAGTCCTCTCTATATCACGTTACGTTCACTGTTTCCTTTACGGCGCATCTGAATAAACCTCACATAGTGTTTGCCTAGTTCGCGTAGGCGGTCCGTTCTAAAAACGGGCATTTTTCTCTATTCACACAGGTATCGACAGATGTCAGAAAGACAAACAGGAACCGTAAAATGGTTCGACAGCGGCAAGGGTTTTGGTTTTATCGAGCGCGAGAATGGCAAGGACCTGTTCGTCCACTACCGTTCCATCGCCGGTGAGGGTCATCGCTCTCTGGATGAGGGCCAGAAGGTCGAATTCACTGAGACCGCCGGCCAGAAAGGCCCCCAGGCAGACAACGTCGTCCCGTTGTAATGCCCTAACAGCTACGGCTCCCTCGCGTTTCCGCGCCAGGGAGCCGCTGTTGTTTCTTCTGCGTTCGCCGCACTGTTGCAACAGGAGCGCCAAGGCTCTTCGAGAGCTGCCACCTTAACCCAAGGTTCACTCTATTGATTACTCTCTCTGTTCGTGGCCTCTCCAGGTCTACCACGGAAGAGGGCCTGACGGCACTCTTCTCCCAATACGGCGTTGTCCGCTCCTTCAAGATGTCGCGCGACATCTTTACCGGCGACTGCCGCGGTTTCGCCACCATCGATATGGAGGGACACGAAGCCCGCGCCGCCATTTCGGCGCTGGATAACAGCGATTACAACGGCAGCATGATCCGTGTGGGTCCCGATCGCCCGAAAAAGGCACGCGGCGGTAGACGACGCTGAACGCACTGCGATTGTCGAACGCCTTTCAGCCCTGTTGAAAGTTAAGGCATCATGATCAGTTCATGCATCGGAGTGTGACGGCTGAAATGCTCCGACTCTGCGTTACAAAAAGCTTCGCAATAGACAGCTACCCGATGCCCTTTTCGCCTTGATCCGGAACATTTCATCCCACCACCAGCTCCTGCATGAATCAGCTGTTCCTTGTTCCCTGATCAGTGAAAATCACGCTCCACCTTGAAGGCGTTGAGCATAATGTCACCGGCCACCTGCCAGGCGCCGTGGGCCAGGGCATCGAAGATCTCCCGTTCGCTACAGTCGAGCTGCTTCAATCCCTCGATATCTTCCGCTGTGATGCTATTGGAGTCGCCGGTTGCCTTGACGACGAATTGCAGCAGCGCTCTCTCCTTTTCATCCAAGGGCGCCTGATCCGGTGATTGTTGCACCCGTGCGATATCCTCTGCACTCATGCCGTGCATCTGCATCAGGATGCCGGCATTGAGTCCCACGCAGTATTCGCAATCGGTTGCTTCCGAGACCAGCAGACGAATCAGGGTAAAGAGCTTTGTAGACAGGGTTGCATGGTTGATCGACTCCTGAATTCCCTCCCAATGACGCGCCATATGATTCGGGTTGATACTGTCGAGTTGAATGGCATTCGGAATAAAGCCGAATTTGCTTTCAATATCCTGATAGATCTCAGCCGTCTTACCTTCTGCCTCTTGTGGTCGGGTAGTGGTGATTAAAGACATGATCATCTCCTGGGGCAATAGCCCTGTATGTTGCAAATAATGGCCCCGCCCACTGGTTTGCGGACCCACCGGTAAAATTAGAAAATAGAGGTATCAGAGCCAGCGACGGGTCTGCGCCAGATAGGTTTCGTATGCCTGACCAAAGCGAACTTTCAGGCGATGCTCCTCCGGCAGGATGTTGCAGCGATTAATAACAGCCACAAACAGAGGCGCCAGCAGCAGAGAGGTCAGGCTCTGCAACCACAGCCCCATGGCGATCAACGTCAGCAAGAGTCCTAGGGTCTGTTAACACGAATTCCATAGACTCTGCTGGGGCTGATTTTGCGTCCAGCAAAGCAGAATGAGCGAGGTGTAGCTCTGCTACATGAGCGAACGATAACGCCGCTGGACGTAAAATCAGCCCCAACCCTTCGGGTTGCCCCTGAAAAAGCGCCACTCGGCGTTGCTCGTCGTTCATTTGAAATGACCAAACTTCTCTCCTCGCGCCTGGATTGGCGCTTTTTCGGGGGCAACAGAGCCTATGGAATTCGTGTTAACAGACCCTAGGTACATGGGATTGCGACTGATGCGATAAGGCCCGCGCGTGACCAGATGAGTTGCATCCGCATAGGGATGCGCGGTGGTGTTGTGACGCCTGAAAATTAGCGCGGCCCAAAGCGCCAGCACACCACCGCTCGTGACAAGCACGAAAGCGAACGGCCGAATGAACGCCGGCAATGGGAGATGCAGTGGCCACAACCACGCCAAGACAAGTGCCATTGCGGCAAACAGCAGAAACCAGATGGGTGGATAGAGACGCAAGGAGAATCCGTCTGTTTTTGAAATCGTTGTTTCCCGGTTCATGCTAGCATGCTCCTGTCACTTGAATCGTTCACATGAACAGATTGACGTCGGCCTTCTGCCTCGAACCAACTGTCCAGATCGTCAATGTCATTCGGTATCGAAATAGCGGACTGATTCATGTGACATCTCCTGTTATGGATTACGGATGAGGAAGTGAAACTCCCCATTCCCGAACTGGGATTCAAACAGCTGGTGGCCGGTCTGCCGGCAGAATGAATCGATATCCTTCTGCGAACCGGGTTCGGTGGTGATCATCTCCAGCAGTTCCCACTTTTGAGGCTGGCGAGTTGTTTGCGGATCCGCAGGATGGGGAGCGGACAGTTGAGTCCGCGGGCATCGAGTGTGGCATTTGATGTCTCCGTCATGGTCACGCTCCCATTCTAGTTGACCGGTCAGTTAAGTTTGCCGGCAAAAAAAAGTCCCTCTCCCGAACCCGCCGCCAGAAGTGCTACAGATTATGGATGGGTGATTCGGATATCCGCCATGGCGGGCATCAGCGTACGAATCAGTTCCGGATCATTTCGCGTCTTCGCCATCATCATGATCCCCTCGAGATAAGCGATCATGGCGCTGGCGGTGGCATCGATATCGATAGCACCGATCTCACCCTGTTCCACTGCGGCGCTCAGGTTCTCGCGGATGAGCGCCTCCATCTGATCGAAGATTGTATCCACCTTTCGCCGCAGTACCTCGTCTTGGGTGCTCATCTCGACAGCGATATTGCCAAAGGGGCAACCGAGGGTATGGCCGGTGCTTTCGGCAATCTCCTTCTGGAAACGGTAGGCCACTTCCGCCAGCTTACGGAAGCGGCTCATGGGGGACAGGGAAGGATCGAATGCCTTGCTGTAGATGCGCTGCTTGAAATCGACCAGAAACTCATCGATCACTGCCAGGGTCAGCTCTCTTTTGGAGGGAAAGAAGTGGTAGAAGCTTCCCTTCTTCACACCGGCGCTGTTGCAAATCGCCGCGACCCCGACCTCGGCATAACTGCTCGCATAGATCAGGTCGCGAGCGCTTTCGAGGATGCGTTGCCTTGTATCGTGTCCCGGATTCATGGAATGCGATTATAGTTGACCGGTCGGTCTAGTCAAGGCCAAATCCAGAGTATGTGGGCGAACAGTAATTAATGATCGATTAATATCTGGGATTACTGTATACTCCGCCGGCTTTTCCCTCTCGAAGAAACGGGCTCATCGTTTCCTCTCTCACTCCGAGCTCACTGATGACTGCGTCCAACAAATCCGAATCCTTTGCCGGCCTCGACCTGGCTCCCGATCTATTGCGTACCGTACTGGATATGGGCTATGAAGCCCCCACGTCGATCCAGGCCGAAGCCATTCCGCACCTGCTGACGGGACGTGACCTGATCGGCCAGGCACAGACCGGCACCGGCAAGACCGCCGCATTTGCCCTGCCCCTGCTCAGCCGGCTGGAGTTGCAGGAGCGCTTGCCCCAGGTCCTGGTCCTGACACCAACCCGCGAACTCGCCCTGCAGGTTGCCGAAGCGTTCAAGAGCTACGCCAACCGGTTAAGGTCATTCCATGTACTGCCCCTCTATGGCGGTCAGAGCATGTCCCTGCAGCTGCGTCAGCTACAGCGGAACCCGCAGGTGATCGTCGGCACCCCAGGACGAGTCATGGACCACCTGCGGCGCAAGTCGCTGAACCTGGAGGGTCTGCGCACCCTGGTCCTGGACGAGGCCGACGAGATGCTCAACATGGGTTTCATCGAGGATATTGAGTGGATCTTCGAGCAGGCCCCTGCCGAGCGCCAAGTGGCCCTCTTCTCGGCCACCATGCCAACCGCTATCAAACGCATCGCGCGCAAACAGCTGCGCGACCCGGTAGAGATCAAAGTCAAGTCCAAGACCGAGACCGTCACCACCATCGACCAGTCCCACTGCGTGGTCACGCGTCACCACAAAATGGATGCGCTGACCCGCTTGTTGGAGGTAGAACCTTTCGATGGCATGATCATCTTCGTTCGCACCAAGACCGCTACCGTCGAGGTTGCCGACAAGCTCGAAGCCCACGGCTTTGCCGCCGAGGCGCTTAACGGCGACATGAATCAAGCGATGCGCGAGCGTACAGTCAGCCGCCTGAAATCGGGACAGCTCGACATCATCGTCGCCACAGACGTTGCCGCTCGCGGCCTCGACGTGGAACGCATCAGCCACGTGGTCAACTTCGACATTCCCAACGACCCGGAATCCTATGTCCACCGTATCGGTCGTACCGGCCGCGCCGGTCGCACCGGCAAGGCCCTGCTCTTCGTGCAGCCCAGGGAAAGAGGTCTGCTCAAAGCGATCGAGCGCACCACCCGTCAACCGATTCCGGCCATCGACCTGCCAACGGCTGACGACCTGAGCGAACACCGGATCGAACGCTTCATCGAGATGTTGCGTGAAACCCTCAGCGAGCAGGATCTGGACTTTTACTACCGTCTGATCAGCCGTATCGAAAAGGAACAGGAGACCAGCGCCCTCGACATTGCCGCCGCTCTGACTTACCTGAGCCAGAAGTCCCGTCCCTTCATCGTCGACGAACTGCAAATGCCTGCCAAAGAGCACCGACGAGATAAAAAAGAGACCAGGACCACAAACTATGAACGCAGCGATCGCAAGCAAAAGGGGCGCCGCCCAAAAGATGCATCAATCCCGTTCGAACGCTATCGGTTGGAAGTCGGCTCCAATCACGAGGTCTCCCCCCGTGAAATCGTAGGCGCCATTGCCAACGAAGCCGGTCTCGAGGGCAATCTGATTGGCCGTGTGGAAATCCTTGAAGATCACAGCACCGTAGAATTACCGGTTGGCATGCCAAAGGAGATCTATCACCACTTGCGTCGTGTCTTCGTCCGCGGTCAGCGAATGAATCTTCAGCTGATCGACCAGCCGGCCACCTCAGCACCCCATAAGGAGAGAAAAAAGAAGGGAAAAAAAAACCGTAAGAATGGGTGAAATGCCGATTCTGCAATATGCTAAAAAAACGATATAGCTATAGCCCGCCCTACTTGTAACTGGTTCACAGTTTGTCGTATCGCTTGTTGGATGCCTATAGGCATGGCATAGATAATGCCGCTCTGCAGAATTTCTTTCCAGCTGAGATTTTTGTTTTTTCTCAAAAGGAGAGTATCTGAAAAGACTTAGGCAACAACCTCAGACCGTCTGTGACGCGGCAGTCGATAGATAGTCTAGAATCCTTGTTGCATCCGGCAGAAACAGCTTTGGGATAAAGAAGGAGCTTTCGGGGATTTCATGTGGATTTTCTATAAACAGTTGCCACGCGGCACCACCACCCGGGCGATCAACAGGATAACCCTGAAGGGATCCAAGCCCCGCTATTGGTTTACATCCTTATTCAATAACAATATCGTCAAGCGTTGTAAAATTATCCTGATAAAAGACCCTCGGGCAGACAGCAGTGAATACCATGCCCTGGTCCAGGTTGACTCACCGAAAACAGCAGCACATATAATCGAGAACCTCGACGGAAAAACAGTTAATGGTCTCTACCTGAAGCCCCACCGCTACCATCGCCGTTTCCCTTCCAGAGACAGGCGCAATCATGAGATGAGTTATCGCCAACAGCAGGAACGTCGACAAGGCGATCGACGACGGTCAGGCCTGGTCACTCGGGTAATGGAAACCTCTTAAGCAACCTCTGATTCATTCTGGACCGAGTATGTGGCGAGATGAAATGTGCCGGATCAAGGCAAACATGCGCACATAATAGCTGGCTATTGGAAGCGTTGGCTATTTATTAACCCGGCGACCAAATTACTTAGCTTCAGCCACCGTGTGGCCTGCCGATTTTTTTACAACCATTTTTGGTAGGGGGGTTATGCCTGAATGATGCCGAAAAAATGCGCCGGGTTTATAACCTATGGTCGAATCAGCAAACCTTCAGCCGCAATCATTACATGCGGCTGAAGGTTATGGCACATCACATCAATTGGTTACATTCTTGGAAATGATATTGGAATAACTGCTCACGTTGCCATCACTATCGAAGGTAGTCACCGCGACATAGTGGATTCCAAGTTCCACTCCGTTGATGGTGTAGGAGACTGCACTACCATCATTGATAACCTTCTCTTCCTGCAGGTTGTTACTCGAAGTACCCAGATAGACGACATAGCCAGCGATCTCGGATAGATCCAGGGCCGAACCGTCTGTACGGGTTGAGGGTGCGGTCCAGGAGAGATCGATCGATCCTGTCGCCACAGTAGAGGTGCTCACTGAGATAGAGAAAGCAGTCAGGGCCACCACGGCGGAACCGTCGGAGACACTGATCTGGATGTTGGCATAATCACCCACATCCGATTCCTGCGGTGTACCCGAAAGCGAGCCGTTGCTGCTGTCAAAGTTCGCCCATGCAGGCAGGTTGCTGACACTGAAGGTCAGGCTGTCGTCATCGGCGTCGCTGGCGCTTGGAACGAAGCTGTAAGCGCTTCCTGCTGCCACACTGGAGCTCGGAGTGCCACTGATGACTGGTGCCTGATTTACATCAGCGACACTGATGCTGAAAGCTGCCAACGAGTCACTTGCCACACCGTCTGTCACCGAAATCACGATGTTGCTGTAGCTACCGGCGGAATCAGAACCCGGGGTTCCTGAAAGCGTACCCGTGCTGGAGCTGAAGCTGGCCCACGCGGGACGGTTGCTAATGCTGTAAGTCAGACTATTGCCATCCACATCGCTGGCTGTCGGCGTGAAGCTGTAGCTAGCGCCTTCCGCCACTGAAGTAGCCGGGGTACCTGAAATCACAGGAGGTCGATTAAGATCGGCCACGGTGATGGCAAAGGGTGCGATGGAGGTGCTTACACTGCCATCGCTCGCGCTGATCACGATATTGCTGTAAGTACCCGCAGCATCATACCCGGGAGTACCGCTGAGATTGCCAGTCGAGGTATCAAATACCGCCCAGGAGGGCTTATTGGTGATACTGAAGCTCAGGCTGTCGCCATCCGCATCGGATGCGGTAGGTGTGAAGCTGTAGCTCGACTGCTCAACCACTGTGGTGACCGGAGTCCCACTGATGACAGGCGCGTGGTTGTCCGACGAGACCAGGATGGAGAACGCTCCCAGTGTCGCACTGAGCTCACCGTCGGATACGCTAATGGAGATACCGTCGTAATTGCCCACATCTCCCGCGGCCGGCGTACCGGACAGGGTCCCCGACTGGGTATCAAAAGCAGCCCAGTCCGGCTGGTTGGAAATTGCGAAGGTCAACACGTCACCATCCGCATCGCTGGCACTCGGGGTGAAACTGTAGGCAATGCCTTCGGTCGCGCCGCTAGTGGGTACACCAGTGATGGTCGGTGCTTTGTTACTGTCATCATCCGGGGGAACAGGGCTTGTGGTATAGCTGACTGTCAGCTCCGCCGCATTGCTAGCACTCCCTTCATAGGATTCCGCTGTCCTCACGCCCTGACCGGAAACCACTAACACCAAGTGATGACCGCTACCCCAACCGGAACGCCCAACAACTTCCTGCACAACTGTTGAAAGGTCACTCGAAGTCTGCGCTGCGCCGCTCTCGCCGATGCGGTTCCATGCCTGCGGCTTCCAGGCCACACTCGCCAGGGTGGAGGCGCGTGCGGAAAGATTGCCGGCACTCGTGGTAAAGGCCTCTGCATCGTCGCTGGCTTGCGCCCAGATGACCAGATCGGCCTCGGAGGCACTCGTCTCATCCGTGGTGAAGCGCAGGTTTGCCTCGGTAATCGTGGCATTCTTCGGTATAGGCAGTGCAAAACGCAATCCCACCAACTGATCCCCACCATCATTGATCAGCTCCAGGTCGCTGCTATCGACATACATGCCGCTGTTGGGCTGTTCCTCCACATCATCCATACCGCTGGTGATGCGGGCTCGCACAACCTGTGTATCGCTACTGGCGACCACCGTAATGGCGAATGGCGCCAGACTTGCCTGGGCGCTGCCATCACTGACTGTGAGAATAATCTCACCCGTCAGCCCCACATCGCTGGCGCTCGGTGTACCTGAGATGGTACCGCTGGCACTATCCAGCGTAGCCCAGGCTGGCAGACTGGAGGCAGTGAAACTCAGGCTGTCCCCGTCGGGGTCGCTCGCGCTGGGCGAGAAGCTGTATAACATTCCAACACTGGCGGTGGTCGATGCCGTGCCAGTGATCCGGGGCGGATTGTTGGTTTCGTTACCAATAGGGTCCGTTACCTCATCTTGAGGATTACCGGACACTTCCCCGGTAGCTGTTTCCGCGCCACCGCAAGCTGATAGTATGAGTGCAATTGAGATAAGTGGTAATAATTTTAAGTACGACTTCATGTCGAGTGTCCCACGGTTTGTAATGACGTACAGGCTAACGGCATATACCGCCTCCTCATAAGGAGGCGTTTCACACTTCAAACAAACCGAAATCACACTGCTGGAGAGCTTATTCCGAATACATGTGAATACATGAATTGGGTCACGTAGTGGGAATGCACATGAGACGGCAGCATCCTTGCCGATTACGGAATAAGATCCTCCTGAAGGAGGTATAGAGTAGCCTATACAAATAACAATACCTTTCCGCAATTGCTGATTTGAGTCGATTTCGTCATACTCTTGGAACAAAAAAACGAATCGCTGGGGGCCATGAGAAATATCTTGCCCGCAGTAGGCAGGTCTCTGCTTGAAGCCCGATCGACTCGACACTTATACTCACACTCCACTCTGTCGTTTATCGGCAATCAACAACGCTAAGAAAGTGAAAGGCAACCCCGCATGACCATATCCAGCTTTAACCCCCCGATCCGGACCCTGATGGGACCGGGCCCCTCCGATGTCCATCCCCGCATCCTTGAGGCCCTGTCGCGACCGACTATCGGCCACCTAGACCCGGTTTTTGTGGAGATGATGGAACAGACCAAAGGACTGCTGCAGTACGCCTTCCAAACTGAAAACGCACTCACCATGCCCGTATCGGCTCCCGGCTCGGCCGGCATGGAGACCTGCTTCGTCAACCTGGTGGAACCTGGCGAGAAGGTCATCGTCTGCCAGAATGGCGTCTTCGGCGGTCGCATGAAGGAAAATGTGGAACGCAGCGGCGGCACCCCGGTGATGGTCGAGGATGCGTGGGGCAAGGCGGTGGATCCGGCCAAGGTCGAGGCGGCCCTGGAGAGCCATGCGGATGCCAAGATCCTCGCCTTCGTCCATGCGGAGACCTCCACCGGCGCCCGCTCAGACGCCAAGGAGCTGGTGGAATTGGCTCATCGCCACGACTGCCTGGCCATCGTCGACGCGGTGACCTCCCTCGGTGGCAGCGAACTGAAGGTGGATGAGTGGCAGATCGACGCCATCTACTCCGGCACCCAGAAGTGCCTCTCCTGCACCCCCGGCATCTCGCCGATCAGTTTCAGCGAGCGCGCCCTGGAGAAGGTGCGCAATCGCAGCACCAAGGTACAGAGCTGGTTCCTCGACCTCAACCTGGTGATGGGTTACTGGGGCAGCGGACAGAAGCGGGCCTACCACCACACCGCGCCGGTAAACGCCCTCTACGGCCTGCACGAGGCGCTGGTGATGCTACAGGAAGAGGGCCTGGAGAATGCCTGGTCACGCCATCACCGGATGCATAATGCGCTCAAGGCGGGTCTGGAGGCGATGGGGCTCGACTTCATCGTTGACGAGGCTCACCGCCTGCCCCAGCTGAATGCGGTCTCCATCCCCGAAGGGGTGGATGACGCCACCGTGCGCGGCCGCCTGCTCAACGAATACAACCTGGAGCTGGGCGCCGGTCTCGGCGCACTGGCCGGAAAGGTCTGGCGCGTCGGCCTGATGGGCCACAGCGCCCGGGCAGAGAACATCCTGCTCTGCGTGGGCGCGCTGGAGGCGATCCTGAGCGACCTCAAGGCCCCGATCAATACCGGCGTCGCCCTGGCCGCGGTACAGCGCGCCCTGCAGTCCTGAGGTGGCTGACGACCTGCCATTGCTGATCGAGCCGGTGGCGCTGCGTCCCCGGCTCGGCGAGAAAGGGCTGCTGGTGGTTGACCTGTGTAAAGACACGACCTATCAGCAGCTGCACATCCCCGGCGCGGTCCACCTGCCCTACAGTCAGATCGTCACCGCGAATCACCCCGCCAACGGCCTGCTGCCCGAACCCGATCAGCTGGAGCAAGTCTTCTCCGTCTACGGTATCGGCAACGACACCTGGGTAGTCGCCTACGACGACGAGGGAGGAGGCAACGCCGCGCGTCTGCTCTGGACCCTGGAGGCGATGGGCCATCAACGCTACTCGCTGCTCAATGGCGGACTGCATGCCTGGGCCAATGAGGGTCACCCCATTAGCCAGGAAGCGGTCGCCCTGCAACCGACAAAGTTCCTTGCCCGGCCCGATCCTGCGGCAGTGGCAAAGGCGGACCATATCCTGCAGCGCCTGGGCAACGATGACCTGGCCCTGTGGGACGCCCGCAGCTCCAACGAGTATCGGGGCATCTCCCGCTTCTCAGAGTATCCAGGCCACATTCCCGGCGCGGTCAATCTCGACTGGCTGGAGGTGATGGATCGGGAGCACAACCTGCGACTCAAACCCGAGCCGGCACTGCGTGAAATGCTTTCCGCGCTCGGTATCACCCCCGAAAAGGAGGTGGTCGCTTACTGCCAGACCCACCACCGCTCCTCCCTCGCCTGGTTCGTGCTCAACTACCTGGACTATCCCCGGGCACGGGGCTATCCGGGCTCCTGGTCAGACTGGGGTAACCGGGACGACACGCCAAAAGAGACCGCATGAGACGCCCCTCCAGCCGGCAGCGCCGCCTGGTCATCCTGACCCTGACACTGCTCGCCTTCGGCCTCGCCTACTACGCCGGCAGCCGATACCAAAACCGACCGCTATCGGCAGTTGCTATCACTGGAGTGGCAATTCAGCCCCCGACACCCCTGCCCACCTTGCCGGAAACCGAAGACACCAGCCCTATCCAGCGACAGTCGTTGGTTGGCCGCTGGAGCCTGCTGATGCTCGATCCCCATGCCGGCCAGACCCGATCCCCCGCCCTCGTCCGGCTGCTACAGATCCACAACCGACTCGCCACAGACCCCGAACTGCAGCAACGCATTAGCTTTCTCTATCTGCCCAGGGAGCTGCATGAGGCCGAGCGCGAGGCCATTGACAGACTGGGCGAGAACCTGCATGCGCTCAGCGGCGACGCGGACCGGGTGGATGAGACCCTGCGCCAGTTCGGTGTCGAGCCCGAAGGAGATAAGACAGCCCTCTACCTGATCGGCCCGGGTACCCGCCTGCACGCCCTGTTTACCCCGGATCAGGATATCGCTACCATCGCAGAGGATTTGACCACCCTGATCACCAGCGAGCCGTAGTACTTCATGAAGGATAACCATTCCCCGTCCAAGAACACCGCGCAGAAAATCGCCGACAGCCTATTCGTCGCCCTGCAGTATCTGCTACCCCACCACCTGCTCTCCCGGCTGATGCACGCGCTTACCCGGGTCGAGATGAAGGGCTTCAAAGAGACCCTGATCCGCCGAGCCATCGACTGGTACAAGGTCGACATGAGCGAAGCCCTGGAGAGCGACCCCCGGGCCTATCGCAGCTTCAACGATTTTTTCACCCGCGCCCTGCGTCCCGATGCCAGACCCGTGGCGGAAGTCGCCAACGCCATCGCCTGCCCGGCGGACGGCGCCCTGAGTCAGGCCGGGGATATCGAGGACGGCTACCTGTTCCAGGCCAAGGGCCACGACTATGCCCTGCTGGAGCTGCTCGGCGGCGATCCGGCCCTGAGCCAACTCTTTGCAGAGGGCAGCTTCGCCACCATCTACCTGTCACCCCGCGACTACCACCGGGTCCACATGCCCTATGGCGGCAAACTGATAAAGATGGTGCATGTACCGGGCCGGCTCTTTAGCGTCAACGACACCACCTGCCAGAAGGTCCCCCGGCTGTTCGCCCGCAACGAACGGGTAATCTGCCTCTTCGACACCGACATCGGCCCCATGGCGGTAATCCTGGTAGGCGCCATTTTCGTCGCCAGTATCGACACCGTCTGGGCCGGCACCGTCACCCCCACGCACCAGCGGGTCAGCAGCTGGAGCTACCCACCACTCGGCCGCGCCAAGGCCATCACCCTGGACAAGGGCGAGGAGATGGGCCGTTTCAACATGGGTTCGACGGTGATCGTGCTCTTCGGCAAGGATGCGGTGGAGTGGTCGGAGGACTTCACAGCCGGATCGACAGTGAGAATGGGGCAGGCAATCGGCGAAAAATGCTGAGCACCGCAGGTTGGGCTGCGTAAAGAAGCCCAACCTGCGGCTGAAAACATATCATCACCTATGAGGTGGGTTTCACCGCCTCAATCGTCGCCGACACCACATAGTCCTCCACCCCACGCCCCGGCGCCCAGTCGCGGATGAATTCGCGGGACTCATCCTTGGGCTGGATGCGGATATGGGCAAAGCCGGCATCGGCCATGACCCTTTCCAGCTCTTCGATCATCGAGGCATTCCCCATGCAGCCGGCAATCAGTTGGGGATCGTTGCGCATCTCCTCCGGCAGTTCAACCGTCGCCACCACATCGGAGATGGCCAGACGGCCACCCGGCTTGAGTACACGATAGGCATCGCGGAAGACCTGGGCCTTGTCGGGCGAGAGATTGATCACACAGTTGGAGATGATTACATCAGCGGTATTATCCGCGATCGGCAGGTTCTCGATCTCGCCGAGGCGGAACTCCACATTGCTGTATTTTCCCTTCACCGCGTTGCCGCGTGCCTTGCTCAGCATGTCAGGGGTCATGTCGACACCGATAACACGGCCCTCGTCACCCACTTCGGCCGCCGCCAGGAAGCAGTCGAACCCGCCACCCGCCCCCAGGTCGACCACCACTTCTCCCGGTTGCAGGGAGGCAATCGCCTTGGGATTGCCGCAGCCCAGCCCCATATCGGCGCCCTTGGGCACCAGCGCCAGATCCGCCTCGCTATAACCCAAGCGGGTGGAGATAAGGGTGTTGATTGCGTCATCGTCGGCGACCCCGCAACAACTCGAGCCAATCCCACAGGCACTGTTTTCGTCATTGGCCTTGGCCACCTGGGCGTAGGCCTTGCGTACCTCCTGACGATGGGCATCCGGGGCGTCTATATGGGTCACTTCCGGGGCACAACAGGATGGCGCGCAGCATTGCTCTTTCTGGGACATGGTCATCTCCTCAAGATTGAATGTTATCGGGTATGGAAAAAAAACCGGCCAGGCGTTCCAGTACGGCAGGATCGATCCAGCACTTGACCTGCTTCCCCTGGCGCTCCATCTCGATCAATCCCGCCCGGTGCAACTCTTTGAGATGGTGGGAGAGCGTCGAGGGGGCGATATCCAGCCCCTCCCCCAATTGACCGACGTTATAACGGACGACCTCCAGGTCGCAAACGGTACCGGGACAGCAGCAGGTGGTCAGCCGATGAAAGATCGCCAGGCGGTGGGGGTTACCCAGCGCCTTGAACATATCGGGTAGCAGATCACTATTGATTTCATATTTCGACATATTTCGAACATTAGTACAAATATCCGACAAAGGCAAATCTCCTTTGCGCTTTTTCATGCATCAAAAGTGGATGTCATGGGGATTGTGTCGATGTCGACCCTGTAAAGCTTACAAAACCGCCGGCGTGCGGCAGAGGATGCCGAAAAAACCGGGACAGAATTGATTAGAAACGACCCGACTGGACGTCGGCAGCTGTCACCAGTAGCGCACGCGCCCGGTATCTACGTGGATGAAGTTGGATTTGGGGTAGTAACCTACGCCACCGGCCTTGAGGGAGACAGCGGTCTTGCGAAGCTTTGCCAGATCACAGCTGCAGACGCGGATATCGATCGCCTTGCCCTGCATGTGCAGGCTGCGTTTGGCCACGCCGTCGCTACTGCTACGCAACATCCGGTTGGTTTTTGGGGAGCGATAGGCGGATATGATTTCGAACTCGCCCGGTTCGCCGAGGCTTAGCTGCAGAGCATAGAGCAGGTCGAGCAGATCGCGATCCATCTGTGTCTGCTCACCCGTGCGATGGTCACGCAACAGATGGTTGAGGGCCTGCAGATTGTTGGCCAGATACTCACCGTCGCGCCAGTAGACGATCTCCGCCCGCTCGCCGGTGTGGGTATGGGAAAAAGCGAGAGAGCGTTGCACTGAGGGAGTGACAGTCGCCAGCACCGGGGAAGTGGCCAGCAGGCCAGTCACTGCAGCGAGACCGGTGAAGAAAGCGCGTCGGCTAAGGCATGGGGTGTCGTCAGGATGTGGCGTGGAATCGAATTGCATGTAGCCTGTCGTCTGTCTGTTTACCGCTGTTGCCGTCATTGTCGGCAGCAGCGGTGCAATATTCAGGCGCAGATTAACAAATTGAGAGCCTCTAAGGCCAACGTTGTGACCTGATTCACGTAGGGCTGGGCAAGAAGACCGACCGAGCTCACAGAGCCTTGGCGGCGGAATCGGCCAAGCGTGGTCTCGTCACCGGCTGCTTTTCGACACCGATCGCCAACAGCAGATCGGTATCGCGCCGGTAGATGTCGGGATGGAAGTGGACATCCCCCGTCTCGTCAACCCAACTGGTGAAGTAGGTCAGATAGACCGGGACGGGTTTCCTCAGGGACGTTATCAAGGTCTCGCCCGTCTGCATCGCGCGGCTAAACCGTCTCGCCTCCTCTGGCGCCGCCAGGGTCATTAGCAGACTTGCCAATCGGTGCGCCCCCTCCACCCGTACACAGCCTGAACTGAAAGCCCTCTGGCTGCGTTGGAAGAGTCCGACCGACGGGGTGTCGTGGAGATAGATGTCATAACGGTTTGGCAGATGGAACTTGACCCGGCCGAGGCTGTTCCCGGCACCGGCGTCCTGTTTGAGGATGAAGGGGAAGTTGTCCTCATGGTAGGCAGACCAATCGATGGTCGAGGGATCGAACTCGACCCACTCCCCATCCATGCTCCGGTAGGTCCGAATCCCCTTGTGTAACAGGAAGTCGGGGTCTGCCTGTTGCTGGGGCAGCAGATCCTCGACGGCGATGCGACGGGGCACGGTCCAGAGTGGGTTGGCAATCAGATGCGTAATCTCGCTGATCAGAGAGGGGGTCTGGCGCTCCGCTCTGCCGTTGACAGTCCGGCCGGAGTAAATCACCCGGCCGTTGACATGGAAGACGAAGTCGAATCCGGCCGTATTGACCAGCAGATGCACATCACCCAGGTCGTGAGGCAACCAGCGCCAACGCTCCAAATTGGCGCGCAATTGGGAAACCCGTCTTGCTGCCGGCACATTCAGCGCCACCAGGGTGGCCGGCCCCAACACACCGTCCGCCGCCAGACCGTGGTCCGATTGAAATCTCCTCAGCGCATCCGCCAGATCGCCATCGAACAACATGGGATCATCGACTTCCGATACCAGTGGACCAAGCTCCCGAGCCAGCCGCTCGCGTAGCTGTATCACCCTGAGATCCCACATACCGGGCCTGAGCGTCTGCCCCTGCTCCACGCTGGGCCAACCCCCGGCGCTCTCCATCTCCCGATAGCGGGCCAGGGCTTGGCGCAAGCGGTCGTACTCCCTGCTGGTTGGACTGAGCCGGGCCAACATTGGAGCAAGATCGCCCCACTCGAGCGCCTCGATCAAGGCCGTGACAGGATCGAAGGAATCCGCGTTCGACACCGCAAAGGGATCGAGCACCCGGGCAGCCCGGTTGCCCTGTCGCAGGTCTGTCGCCAGCCGCAGATAGCCATCGGTCAGCAGCAGCTCGCGCACGACGCGGCTCTCCAGCTGCTGAGCCCCGTTCAGCCGATGCAAGCGGTTGAGGTGGTAGTTGGCGGGATTCAGCCCCTCCCGCTCCGCAGCGGACAACCAGGTGAGAAGCTGACGCCCCCGCTCATTCAGGATAGCGCCCTGATGCCAGAGAAATGGGGCGTCGAAGTGGTCATAGAGGCGCTGGATGGAGGGCCAGTCGAGTTCCAGTTTCTGTGCCGACGTCGTCGCTACTTGCTGGGTAAACCCCCCGCTCTCGAACTCGACCGTGGCCGCCTCCACCGCAGGAAAAACCAGCAGCAGAATCAGCAGCAGATCGGTTTTGAAACCTCGCATACCCAACATACGCCTCCATCCAAACCCACACGCTCACACACTTCGCAAGGGGGGTTGTTTTATAGTCTGTCCAACTATGAAAACATTACATGGCAGGCCTATAACTATTGTAGTTGAGCGGGAAATCTCTGGTTGAAAACAAGGGTAAAAAAACGCCCGTGAGGGCCAAAAAACCGCTAGCGGGATATCACTTCAGGCCCGGTCGGCATCGAAGGCGAGGGTCTCAGCGATATGCCGTCTCCCGCTGAGAATCATCAGCAGCCGATCCACACCCAGCGCTACCCCGGCGGAGGCGGGCATACCGGATTCCAGGGCCGACAAGAGGTTCTCATCCGGAGGCACTATCGGCAGCCCCATCAGCTCACGGCGGCGGTTTTCATCGCGGAAGCGGTGCCGCTGTTCGTCCGCATCCACCAGTTCATGAAAACCGTTGGCCAGCTCCACCCCCTGAAGATAGAGTTCGAACCGCTCAGCTACCGGCGGCTCGCCGGTACGCACCCGGGAGAGTGCCGCCTGGGTCGCCGGGTAGTCATAGAGAAAGGTCATGCCGTCAGATCCCAGATGGGGCTCGATCAGATGGGACAGCAGCAGATCGAGCCAGGCATCCCGGCTCTCCAGCCGCAGTGTCCCGGCTCCGGCAACCTCCCTGGCGATGGCGCAGTCACGCAGCTGCTCGGCGGATGCCGCATGCGGATCGATCTGAAGATGGCGCTGGAAGGCCTCGGCATAGGTCAAGCGTTCCTCTGCCAGGGGTTGCGGCGAGAGCGACTGTATCAGTGCAGCCACTTCACACATCAGATCGAGGTGATCGAAAGCGGGCCGGTACCACTCCAGCAAGGTGAACTCCGGGTTGTGCCAACGCCCCTGCTCGCCGTTGCGGAAGACCCGGCAGAGCTGATAGATAGGCCCGCTGCCGGCCGCCAGCAGCCGTTTCATGGGAAACTCGGGGGAGGTGTGGAGATAGCGCGGTTCACCCTGCGCGGCGCCGGGCCCGGTATAGCGGGTGGTGAAGCTCCCGATGGCGGGGTCGGTGACCCCAAAACGGGAGCAGGCCGGGGTCTCCACCTCGAGCACCCCGGCCTGCCGGAAGAAGTCACGAATACGCGCGAGCAGATCGGCCCTGGCCCGCAGCATCTCCAGGCTGGCCGAGGGCCGCCAGTCGATCGAATCGCTCATGGCGGGGGGGACTACTCCTCCTTGGCCCGGGAGACGTACTCGCCATTGCGGGTATCGACCTTGATCGCCTCGCCGATCTGTACGAACAGGGGCACACGCACCACGGCGCCGGTCTCCAGCGTGGCCGGCTTGCCACCGCTGCCGGAAGTATCGCCCTTGAGGCCCGGGTCGGTGTCGGTGATAGTGAGGACAACGAACTTGGGCGGCTCGACAATGATCGGAGCGCCGTTCCAGAGGGTTACGGTACAGAGATCCTGCTCCTTCAGCCACTTGACGCTTTCGCCCAGGGCGGCCGCATCCGCACTCACCTGTTCATAACTGGCAGGATCCATGAAGTGCCAGAACTCCCCGTCGGCATACAGGTACTGCATGTCGGTCTCGTGGACATCGGCACCCTCCACCGTCTCGCCCGACTTGAAGGTCTTCTCCAGCACCCGGCCGGTTTTCAGATTACGGATTTTCACCCGGTTGAAGGCCTGACCTTTGCCAGGCTTGACGAATTCGTTTTCAATAATGGAGCAGGGGTCGCCATCCAGCATAATTTTCAGACCGCCCTTAAACTCATTGGTACTGTAGGTAGCCATGTCTTCCTCACAAAACAGATCGAATGCGGCGCACATCATACCTGAGTGCGCGGCAAGTTTGCAGACGCCCGGCTGGCAACAGGCCCTGGCTGAGTCATTTAACGACCCGGTGTCGCTGCTCAAATACCTGGGCCTCGAGCAGACGATATCGGTCGAACAGCAGCTGGCCGAACGCCAGTTCGGCCTGCGGGTACCCAAGCATTTCGCCGATCTGATGCAAGCGGGCGATGCCGATGACCCCCTTTTGCGCCAGGTCCTGCCCCTCGCCGATGAGATGGTCCCCATACCCGGCTTCAGCGATAATCCAGTGGGCGACCGGGAGGCCGAAACCACGCCCGGCCTGCTGCACAAATACCGGGGGCGGGCACTGATCGTCGCAACCGGGGCCTGTGCGGTACACTGCCGCTACTGCTTTCGCCGCCACTACCCCTACGGGTCCGCCTCCGCCACCCCCCGCCAATGGGCCCACATTCTCGACTATCTGGGCTCACACCCGGAGGTGGAGGAGGTAATCCTCAGCGGCGGCGACCCCCTAATGGTGAGCGACGAACGGCTTGCCGACTGGCTGCAGCAGCTCGCCGCCCTCCCCCGCTTGAAACGGTTACGGCTGCACACCCGGTTACCGGTGGTCTTACCCCAGCGGGTCAGTCCCGAACTGCTTCAAACACTACGCAAACATCGCTTGCAAACCCTCATCGTGATCCACGCCAACCATCCGAACGAAGTCTCCCCCCAGGTGGCCGGGGCGCTGGGGGAGTTGAAAGCCGCCGGTGTCACTCTGCTCAATCAATCGGTACTCCTGAGTGGGGTCAATGACAACGCGGAAACCCTGATCCGGCTCAGTGAGAAACTCTTCGAGGTCGGCGTCATGCCCTACTACCTCCATCTGCTGGACCGGGTAGCGGGCGCCGCCCATTTCGAGGTAGCTGAAGCGCATGCACGCTCGTTGCACAGGGAACTGCTGGCCAACCTGCCGGGTTACCTGGTGCCCAAACTGGTGCGGGAGATTGCGGGAGAGGGGTCCAAGACACCGGTGGCATAGGCTGCCGAGCATGACCGGAATAGGCTGATTGGTGTTTGATTTTGAATTGTTGAATTGATCTGCTTGTCTCCCCTGCGGTCTTTAGCCTGAGAGGAATGGCACTGACTTAAGCGAAATGTTGCCCTTTGGATGTCCCTGTTCACTCGTCATTCACTCGATTTTTCCGAGCCGAATGCGACTTGGTTAAGCCCAGAACCAGTGTCATCCGGCGCAGGGCGAAATGACAAAAATCCAACTATCTATCGAGTAGCGGAACCCTTTCAGGTACGGGTTTTCTCATATTGCCAATACGAGTCAACCGGGTTATCAATTAACTCGGTTTCTACAGGCCATTGGTGGTTTTTACAATCAAACCAGCTTATCGGCAGGAGGCAAAATGGTTAACCCAACTCAGACAAACGGTTCGAGTCGATCATACCAACACAGTACGGCCGACTCCTCCAATCCCGCAGCAGACAAAAATAGCGCCGTTCAAGCAACCCGATTGGAACAATTACGCCACTCTCCCACTACCGTGGACCAGATCATCGGCAAGCCGACTGGGATCAGTCAATTAGCCGCTCAAAAAACAACCGCTGAACAACTGGCTGCTGGCGGGAATAACGACACTCAGGAGGGTACCGGGATAAGTGGTTCCGCCTCGCTTACAGCCGAAACATGGGATACCGCTCGTGCCAATTCAACAGACTCAGCTCAAGTCAAAAAACAGAGCACCCCAGAAAACCACGGCGCCAAGGAGAAGAAAGGCGCTTCGAGATTCGAAGGCGACAAACAATTCGATACCATTGCACAAGGCAAAAAAATCCTAACAAAAGATACAAAGGGAAGCGATGTCCAGAAGGTCCAGCAGGCATTGATCGATATGGGGTATAACATCCCCGGCGGTGCCAGTGGCAGCTATGACCAGGACACCCATGATGCGGTCAAGCATTTTCAGCTTGATACCGGAATCGGCGTTGATGGCAGGGTCGGAAAGAATACGCTTAAAACATTGAAGCAGCACGCTCCAGCCCCCGATCAAAAGCTCGTACGCTCTGCCGAATATGACAAGCTATTCGCCGATGGGCGGCTTGATACCACCATCGCGGTCGGCTTCGATGAACATAAGAACCACGTCGACAGTGTCAAACAGACTATCCGGGGGCTGAAGAACGACGGTTACAAACTGGTCGACTATAACGCGCTCAGCGATGCCGAGAAGAGTAAAATGGGTCTAACCGGGGACCGTTATGATCCCAACGCGCAATATTTCCACAAGACCTTCAAGGACACAAACACCGGCAAGGATATTGTCTCAGTAGTTCGCCTGGTTGAACCCAGTATGGGCGGCAGAGAGGCTCGCGCAAGTTTTAAGCAGGCGCTGGAGCAGGATGAAGTCGTACTCTATTCCGGGCATGCTCGGTATGGCACGGGACCGGATTTCGACCACAAAACGAAAGGTGAGGGAAACTTCGTCATCAACGAGGCGGGTAACAAACAGCATGAACCACCGCCCCAAAAGCTCAAGGACGCCATCAAGGGGCGAAACACCGATCTTGATCAGATCAAGGCGCATCCGAAATATCAATTATTGATCTTGAACGGATGCTCGACCATAGAGTATATGCCCAACCTTCGGTCTGCCATGTTTACGGATCGAAACCCTGACAATACCGATATTGTTATCACGAACAATACCACTTGGGTTGGGACCAGCAGCAAGCACAACTTAGCTTTTTTGAAAGGAATTTCCGAACGACAGACACAGCCTCAGATGGCGGCCCAGCACAACAGAATCGAGACCGATTACAGCGCGAAGCTGAACGGGCAGGGAGTACGCACACCCAGCGGCCACCCAATCTTATCGAATGAAGGATACAACACTTACTTAACAAACGGATTCTTTGGCAACAATGCAAACCAACAACTTCCCAAATGAACACCCTGAAGCAGTCGTTATATCTCGCCGCTATGATTTTCATCAATCCATTGTTTTCCCAAGCGGGTGACACCATGCTTGAGGAGCGTATCGGAACGGTATTCGATCAAAATGCAAACGTTCAAACTCGAATCGCTGCAGCCAGGAACCTGGGAAAACAAGGCGACCCGCGCGCGATCGAACCACTGATCTTACTCTTCCAGAACTTAAGCGACGCGAACCCACTGCTTGAAACGACGATCCGGAAGGCGCTTGAGCAGCTTGCAGCGGTGGAGTATCTCAAGGTAAAGCTGAAGGATACGAAACCCGAGGACCGGGAAAGGGCTGCAATGATGCTTGGCGCACTTGGCGACCCGGATGGCGCCGATGTCCTGATAGCAGCCCTCAGAGATCCAGTGCCCAAGGTCCGTGAAGAGTCGGCCACCGCACTGGCCAAGCTCGGCGTGGCAAAGAGTGCCGCCGGGCTGATCACCGTTCTCAATGAGGACGAGGTTGCCGATGTGCGCATGGCTGCTGCCCAGGCCCTCGGTTATGTCCGCACACCCGAAGCAATGACGGCCCTCGAGCGCGCTGCCAAGACAGAGTCAGACGACTTCGTAAAGGTAATGATCAGGATGAGCCTATCCGCGAATATCGATGATGTCAGACCATAATTTATCGGCAATATCAGCACCCCGCTCTCCACATTTTTAAAAAAAAACCGTATCCAGCAAACTTCGGATGGAGCGCGCCAAACAGCCGGCAACCATCCTCAAGACACTGCGGTTCGCAGGGGCATGGGCCCTAATCTGACTCAGGAGCAGCCAAAAATTTCACAACTCAAGACACCTCAAGACCCAACGTCTCCATCGACCACCGGGGCGCGACTTTGATAGCCAACGGCTCGACCACCCCCGCCAACAGCCGCTGACAGCCGGCGAAGGCGATCATCGCCCCGTTATCGGTGCAGAACTCAGGCCGCGGATAGAAGGCCTCACCTCCCTCCTTCGCCATCATATCGCCGATACGCTGGCGCAGCCTCTGATTGGCGCTGACCCCACCGGCCATGACCAGCCGCGGAATACCCGTCTCCCGCACCGCCCGGCGGCACTTGATCGCCAGCGTCTCCACCACCGCATCCTCGAAGGCGCGGGCGATATCGGCCAGGGTCTGCCGGGAAACCGGCTCCCCCTCCTGCTGCCGTGCATCCGCCAGGGTGTTGAGGGCAAAGGTCTTGAGGCCGCTGAAGCTGAAATCGAGGCCAGGCCGGTCGGTCATGGGACGGGGGAAGCGGTAACGGGTCGGATCCCCCTGCTGCGCCAGCCGGGCCAGCTCCGGACCGCCGGGATAGGGCAGACCGAGCAACTTGGCGGTCTTGTCGAAGGCCTCGCCGGCGGCGTCATCGAGAGAGTCGCCGAGCAGCCGGTAACTGCCGATACCCTCCACCTCCACCAGCTGGGTGTGGCCGCCGGAGACCAGCATGGCGATGAAAGGGAAAGTGGGCGGGTTCGGCTCCAGCATGGGCGCCAGCAGGTGCCCCTCCATGTGATGCACCGCAACCGCCGGAATACCCCAGGACCAGGCCAGACTGCGCCCCACCGAGGCCCCCACCAGCAGCGCACCCACCAGCCCCGGACCGGCTGTATAGGCGACGCCATGCAACGAACCGGCCTCGATCCCGGCCTCCTCGAAGAGCTGGCGGGTCAGCGGCAGCACCTTGCGGACATGGTCGCGGGAGGCCAGTTCCGGCACCACGCCGCCGTACTCCGCATGCAGCTCGACCTGACTGTGCAGCGCGTGCGCCAGCAGCCCCTGCTCGCTGTCGTAAACCGCAATACCGGTCTCATCACAGGAGGTTTCTATGCCCAATACTCGCATTTTTCCGAAATTTCGCCTTTTTTCCCGTTCACGCCTTTGCATTGGGCGCCATCAATGAGTAGAATTTCCGCCTTTAACCCGGCTGAGCAAGCTTAACAGATCTAAGGAAACTGAATAGATGCCTAACGTACGCGTCAAAGAGAACGAACCTTTTGAAGTCGCCATGCGCCGTTTCAAGCGCTCCTGCGAGAAAGCGGGTGTCCTGGCTGAGGTCCGTCGCCGCGAATTCTACGAAAAGCCCACCTGGGAGCGTAAGCGCAAGGCCGCTGCCGCTGTCAAACGCACCCTGAAGAAGATCTCCCGCGAAAACCGCCGCTTCGAACGTCAGTACTGATCACATCCCCGCTTCGGGATTACCTCATCATGCTAAAGAGCCGCATCCTGGACGACATCAAGGCCGCCATGAAGGCAAAGGACAAACCGCGCCTAGCGGCCTTGCGGCTGATCAGCGCCGCCATCAAGCAGCGCGAGGTGGATGAGCGGACCGAGCTCAACGACGAGCAGGTGCTGGCGATACTGGAGAAGATGATCAAGCAGCGTCGCGACTCCATCTCCCAGTACGAAAGCGCCGGTCGCCAGGAGCTGGCGGATCAGGAGAAGAGCGAGATCGAGGTGATCGAGACCTACATGCCCGAGGCCCTCAGTGACGAGGAGATCGCAGCCATGATCGAGGCCGCTGTCAGCGAATCCGGCGCCGAGTCGATGCGCGACATGGGCAAGGTCATGGGTCTGCTCAAACCCAAGATGCAGGGTCGTGCCGACATGGGCAAGGTCAGCGGCCTGATCAAACAGAAACTCTCCGGCTGACAGTAGCCCGGTAAGTCATCGGCTAGCCTCAGCATGAGAGCCGATATCACAGGGCAGACAATCTGAGATGCCCGGCAAGATCCCCAACCAGTTTATCGATGAACTGCTCAACCGCATCGATATCGTCGATGTGATCAATCGTCGCGTGCCCCTGAAAAAGGCGGGTCGCGAATTCCAGGCCTGCTGCCCCTTCCACGACGAGAAGACCCCCTCCTTCACCGTCAGCCCGCAAAAACAGTTCTACCACTGCTTTGGCTGTGGAGCGCATGGCTCGGCGATCGGTTTTCTCATGGAGTATGACAACCTGGGGTTCGTCGAGACGGTGGAGGAGCTGGCGGAGTCGATCGGCATCGAGGTGCCCCGCGAGGGAGGAGATGAGCAGGGCCCCGACCTGCGCCCCCTCTACGGCATAATGGAGGAGGCATCCCGCTGGTACCAACATCAGCTGCGCCACCACGAGCGAGCACCCGCCGCCGTCGACTATCTCAAATCCCGTGGCCTGACCGGCGAAATCGCCGCCCGTTTCCATATCGGCTACGCTCCACCCGGCTGGGACAACCTGCTCTCCACCCTGGGCCAGGACAAAACAGCCACCCGGCGACTGGCCGAGTGCGGCCTCATCATCGAGCAGGACAACAAGCGTTACGACCGTTTCCGCGACCGCATCGTCTTTCCCATCCATGACACCCGCGGCCGCGTGATCGGCTTCGGCGGACGGGTGCTGGGAGATGACAAGCCCAAGTACCTCAACTCCCCGGAGACCCCCCTATTCCACAAGGGACGCGAGCTCTACGGGCTGTATGAGGCCCGTAGAGCCAACACCAAGCTGCAAAGACTGCTGGTGGTCGAGGGTTACATGGACGTGGTGGCGCTGGCCCAGTTCGGCATCGACAACGCCGTGGCGACCCTTGGCACCGCCACCACACAGGAACATCTGGAACTGATCTTCCGTACCTGCTCCGAAGTGGCTTTCTGCTTCGATGGCGATCGCGCCGGACGCGACGCGGGCTGGAAGGCACTACTCACCACCCTGCCTATCATGCGCGACGGACGCGAAGTCCGTTTTCTGTTCCTTCCCGAAGGCGAGGACCCCGACAGTCTGGTGCGCAAGGAGGGTAGAGAGGGCCTGGAACAACGTCTGGAACAGGCGCTACCCCTCTCCAAGTTCCTCTTTCAGCAGCTCACCGCTCAGGTGAAGATGGAGACCATCGATGGCCGTGCCCATCTGGCGGAGCTGGCCAAACCCCTTCTCGAGCGCCTGCCCAGCGGCCTGTTCCGTCGCATGATGTACCAACACCTCGAACAGCTGGTGGGGATTCGCGATCGCCAGCTCGAACGCGCCGGCGGCGCACCGGGAAAGCCGACACAGCCGGCCGTTTCCAATCCGGCCTTCAGGAGTCAACGGCCGACGCCGATACGTTTGGCTATTGCACTTTTGCTCGACAACCCCCATCTAATCGATGTGGTGGAAGAAGTCGACGACAGTTGGCAGGCATGGGACACGACCGGAACCAGAATTTTGTCGCAACTCATTGAAATCATTAGAATTCAGCCGACGCTTAAAAAAGCGGCTCTGCTGGAGCGCTGGCGCGATAGTGAACACTTCGCCCACCTCAATAAACTGGCACAGTACACATTCGACCTGCCCGAAATGGACCAGGGGACGGAGTTGAGAGATGCCCTGGTCAAACTGAACAGCCAATTCCTCAAGGAGACCCGCCCTCTGCCCGGGAATCTCAAACCCAGCGAGCTGTCAGAGAGTGAGCTGGAGGCGCTCAAGCGGCGCTATCCAGGCTCAACCATCAGTGACGAGACAGACTCTGATTAACCCGACACCTAATGGTAAACCCTAAGTTTTTAGTACAGTCATATAAAACTGTGCTAATATGGCGAGTTCAGTCCTTTCACGGTGGCTCGGCTTTAAATTCAAGGTAAAAGATGAACCAGGAACAGCAGCAATCTCAATTGAAACAACTGATTGCGAAAGGTAAGGAGCAGGGCTTTCTGACCTATGCGGAGGTTAACGATCACCTGCCCGACGGCATTGTTGAGCCCGAACAGATCGAAGACATCGTTCGCATGATCAATGACATGGGCATCACCGTACATGAGACCGCGCCCGATCTGGAAGACACCAGCCTGAGCGACAATGCCGTCTCCGCCGACGAAGACGCCGCCGAGGCCGCCGCCGCCGCGCTCGCCAGCGTCGACAGCGAATTCGGCCGCACTACCGACCCGGTTCGTATGTACATGCGCGAGATGGGCACCGTTGAACTGCTCACCCGCGAAGGCGAGCTGCGCATTGCCAAACGCATCGAAGAGGGCCTGAACCAAGTCTCCGCCGCCCTCGCCACCTTCCCTGTGGCTCTGGACATCCTCTGCACCCAGCTCGAGAAGATCGAAGCGGGTGAGGCGCGTCTTGCCGATGTCACCAGCGGCTTCATCGACCCCAACGAGCCCGATGAGATTCCGACGCCCGCCACTACCCAGGCGCAGGCACAGGCGAATGCGGAGAACGCCAAGTCCGGTGACAACAATGGCGATGACGACTCGGGCGACGACGAACCGGAGAACACCGGTCCCGATCCGGAAGAGGTCGCCGCCAAGGGAAAAGAGCTGCGCAAGCGCTACAAAGCCCTCTGCACCGCCCTGAAGAAAAACGGGCGCGCCGACCCTAAGACCCAGAAGTCGCTTGAAGCCGTCGCCGAGAGCTTCCTCGAGTTCAAGCTGGTGCCGACCACCTTCAATATGCTGGTCAACGCCCTGCGCCGCACCATTGAGCGGATCCGCAATCAGGAACGCATCATCATGAACCTCTGCGTCGACAGGGCACGTATGCCGCGCAAGGAGTTCATCGCTTCGTTTCCGGACAACGAGACCAACCTGGACTGGATCCACGACCAGATCAAGAAGGGCAAAAGCTACTCCGAGGCACTGCAGGAGCAGTCAGACGAGATCCTGCGCGCCCAGAAACGCCTGGTGAACATCGAGAACGACTGTCAGCTGACCATCAGCGAGATCAAAGAGACCAACCGCAAGATGTCCATCGGCGAGGCCAAGGCCCGCCGCGCCAAGAAGGAGATGGTCGAGGCCAACCTGCGACTGGTCATCTCCATCGCCAAGAAGTACACCAACCGCGGCCTGCAGTTCCTGGATCTGATCCAGGAGGGCAACATCGGTCTGATGAAGGCTGTCGACAAGTTCGAATATCGCCGCGGCTACAAGTTCTCGACCTACGCCACTTGGTGGATCCGGCAGGCCATCACCCGCTCCATCGCGGACCAGGCCCGCACCATCCGTATCCCGGTGCACATGATCGAGACCATCAACAAACTCAACCGCATCTCCCGCCAGATGATCCAGGAGATGGGCCGCGAGGCGACCCCGGAAGAGCTGGCCGAACGCATGGACATGCCCGAGGACAAGATCCGCAAGGTGCTGAAGATCGCCAAGGAGCCGATCTCCATGGAGACCCCCATCGGCGACGACGAGGATTCGCATCTGGGCGACTTCATCGAGGACTCCGGCGTGGTCTCACCCATCGAGTCGGCCACCGCCGAAGGCCTCAGCGAGGCGACCCAGAACATGCTGGCCGGCCTCACCAGCCGCGAGGCCAAGGTGCTGCGCATGCGCTTCGGCATCGACATGAACACCGATCACACCCTGGAAGAGGTCGGCAAACAGTTCGACGTCACCCGCGAGCGTATCCGGCAGATCGAAGCCAAGGCCCTGCGCAAGCTGCGTCACCCCTCTCGCTCCGATCGTCTGCGCAGCTTCCTCGACACTGATTGATCCTGGCGTTTTGCCCACCAGCCGGACGAAACTACTGGTCCGGTGGGCAAATCTGCTAGAATCCCCCCGCTTCCGGGCCCATAGCTCAGTTGGTTAGAGCAGGGGACTCATAATCCCTTGGTCCTAGGTTCGAGTCCTAGTGGGCCCACCATTTTAAAGTCAATAAGATAATGAAGCGTTTATTTTTAGCCGGAATTTTCTAGCTACGGGTGTCTCGGTAACGGGGAATAGGTCACCTTCACTTCTATTCTGAGTCTCTAGTCAGATTAGGCAAATATAAATGTTCATACTTTTTTATCATGCCTGCCACTTCGATTCTTGATAGTTCTTCTATTCTGGAGGCGGAGTATGCCAACTCTGATAAAGGCAAGAATGGTTGCTTTTCAATGGTATGACAATCTACACAGGATATTGGATCAGTTGAGATGTTGCCGTGCGTTTTTTTCCATACGGTATCTTCCTTTTTCATATCCATCGCATTGTTAGTTTTTAGGTATTCAAGCACGAAGTTTTTTTCATCTTTGATATCTATTGTTTGAACCAGACCACCCATCACTACGACTGGAGTAATTCTTGACATACCTTTCATATGAGGTGTATCTGAAATATGACCTGTCTCTTTATCTTGCCAGCGATAACCCACGACCATCTTATCATCATGCTTGGCATGACAGACTTGACACGTCATGAAGTAACCATGTGCATTTAAAAAGGCCCTGGTATCCTTGGATTTAGAATGTGGAAGATCCTCGTGACACAGCATGCACGAGGTGACAAATTCTGAATTATCGGGGACCTGCTCCACAACGTTATGAAATCTTTGCATGGAGCTCATAGTTACATTTGTCTGACTTGTAAAATATTCACCTGTTGCCTCGCCGAGAATTCCGTCATCAAAGTATTCTCGAAAAAATGTGAGCCAAATCAACCACAATGCAAATGAAAACAGCAGCAAGAAAATAACCCCCATTAGCGTATCAACAAGCAGCTTTCTAACAACCGTGAAGTATATACTGTCGTTTTTCATCGTATCATTCACAAGCCGCTTTGCCCGCGATCTCATCGTTTCTCTTTAAATCGCGTTCATACCAAAGGGGATGCTCTTCCTTTGCCAGGCTTTCGCTGATATTTCCATCGATGAAGGCCCTGTTCATTGGATAAACATGAGGGTTGTAGTGTACGGTGAAAATATGCCCGACGATTATTGCTAGTGCCGCTAGGGTCGCTTCACCTAAATGGAAGGCATCTGCAATATCAAGATAAAACTTAGGCCACAGGTATTCTGTCCACATCATATACCCTGTTACTATTACAATGAACATACCAAACCAGACAGAAAAATATTCGAGCTTTTCAATGTAGGTAAATCGATCAAATTTTGGTTGATCTTGCCTCAGTCCAAGCATGTACAGCACATTTTTATATGCATCTGTCAGATCGGTCAGCCTTGGAGCCATAGCACGAATCCACGACCTGCCCTCTTTTGTCGTTATCACATAAATAAAGTGATAAAAACATACTAGTGTAACCGTGACTCCAGCAAGCCTGTGGAATAAACTGCGCCACCAGAATATCGTATCGCCAGCGCCACCAAACATCTCGATTGCCCATCTCTCGCCTTGCAGCATAAATCCGGTGAGAATAAGCACTCCAGTAGAAGAAAATAGAACAGCATGTTGAATGCGTTGATTTTTTGTGAGTCTCACAAAGTATTTTGTATTTGTATGATTGTGTTCACTCATTGCCGTATCTCCTTGCTGGAATCCCTTTTGATTGAACGCAGGTTTAGAATCTGATGGATTCCAAGACCACCGACTACGGTAACAATAAGAATTTTATAAAGCAGATTAATGAGATAAATGACTAGATTTTGAAAACCGTCGTCAATATCTGCATTCAGTTTATCTGTCTTTGGACGCATCGAGGATACTAAGCCATAAGGTGATGGATGAACTCTGCCTTGTGTGGCAAATGCATCCTTTGCGTCAACGTGGCACCCAGACTGCCTGCATGTCTTGAGCTTGTTTGATGGGGATACTGGAGAAAGGTCGTTTTCCTTTTTTGTGATGCTGTGCGGTGAGAGTCCTTTCTTATATGGGGCATGGCAGTTCAGACAGTTTGCAACCTCTGTATTGCCATATTTTATGGCTTTGCCATGAAAAGTATCATTGAATCCAACGATCACATCTAGTTTATGCCTTCCCATCATGGTTCCATCTGCGTGGCACTGACTACATAAAGAGACAATATCCTTTGAAGTTCTCCGTATTCGTGCTCTGTAATTTATATGCTTGAAAAAGCGTTTGGTCCAGGCTTCTGATTCATGGCACTGCAGGCAGACACCGATAAATTCATCGATTTCATCAAGTTCTGTGCCTATGTTCTGATACGGCTTATTCGTATGACAGAATTTACACCTAGGATAATCTGATTCATGCTCTTTCTTTCTGCCATGTACACTCTTGTTTAAATCATCCGCAATACGCTCGTGAGAATACCAACTATTACTCGATGGATCTCTAATATGACATTTGTTGGCACAATCTACTTTATTTACATCGACATGTGGTATTTGATTGATATCACTATGACACCCTCTACACTTCACGCGTCCGTGATATGCATATTTATACTTGTTCTGATCAATACTGAATATTCTTCTTTGTCTTGATTTCGAGGGCTCGACTTCATAAACACCGAACCCAGGCATTTTGTGGCACAGTAAACAACCATCCCAATCATCTGCAATGGCAACATTCTGAACCAACAATGTCAGAATGACACATACAAGAACCAAGCGAGATAAACAATAAAAGCGGTGGCAAATGATTCCACTATTGTTCTCAATATTTTTTGTAATTGGCGGGAAGCAAATAGAATTTCGGGTATTTTGCATCGTTACAATATTCCATTTGTTGATACAGATTCCTCTCTACGTCATCACTACATGAACTGTAATGCATTACCCTTGTAATATATTTAATATTTTATTTATTATCTAAATAGAGCTAGCACAATAGTTGGATTTGAGCATTATCTTTTGGCAATTATTCAGCAATATTACTCATTGACTGTGTTCGCGCATCCCCTTGCTCATCCCTTTTTATTAGCAGCCCGTTTGAATGGCAGAAAATATTTATTCCTGTTATTTGTTTTTCACGCCGACAATATCTGCACTGGCCAGGTCTACCATTCATCTTTTTGGCTGACATGATTTTGCAATTTGCAAGTATGGCTCATGCTTGGCTATGTGGCAACCGTAGCAGAGTAGAGGTGCTTTATTAACTATTAATCATACAATTATTTATTTTTTGAATCTTGCTTGGCATTCAATCTCTAATTATGGTTCTGAATACACTTAAATCTTTTCAGCTTTATTGGCCCATTAAGATTCAGTGGCGGTCATATCGTTCCGTATAACCATACGCTTTTTCGAAGTGGTACTCGCACATCGATTCAACCAGTAAGCTCAGAACCAGGGAATGCAATCACCAACCCATTTGGTTGGTCAGAAAAAGGAGAGTCTATCAGGAATAGATCTATTCCCAACTTTGATTGGCAAGTTGCATAGGTCATTGATAACACGTCAATAATGAGAAACTGTTATCTTTGTAGGCGCATACTATAACTTGCTACGAGATGAAATATTTGTGACACATGATGTATCACTCCCTGCGATATAAACCAATATATAGCGTGCAGTTCCTCTCACCCTAGGTGCGTCTGATTCGCATATACCTCGCGCTGTGTTGCAGCCGATGGCTATTCGGTTTGCAACGGGATCAGAGTAGATTTACTCCGACCCCGTGTATTTGATTGATCATGAAGCCTTTTTCATGCCCCCAACAGGGGGCATGCGTAGTGTGCCAGATTTCTCGCGCATTGTGCATTATCTGTCACATCAACAGTACAGTGACAAGCAGTTTGAGACTCGCCAAGCCGCTATGTTGCAAGAAAGAGCGGCTGTGCGGCATTGGCAAGAATTGTGCTCGGACTTCGGGCTAGGCCTAGTGAATCTCTGCTATACAAGTCTAATGCTCAGAATGAGGACATGTACCATGACAGCAGTCTCGACGAATAAATATCACGGCTGGATAAGGAAAACCTGGCTCACTGTGACCCTGCTGAGTATCAGCCTTGTCTCAAGTCACGCATGGGCAGAAGACGAGGGAAACCGTTGGTTTCAGATAAAGACCTCACTGTTTGGGGATAAACACATCCAGAGTGGTGAGGCGGTTCTCGGATTAGTCACGCCTACCCGGGCGATGGATGCTGCAATCGTCCCTGTTTCCATTAATTCAAAGATGGAACAGACGCCGGATCGCTATATCAAGCATCTCTATCTTGTGATCGAAAATAATCCATCACCATTGGCGGCTGTTTTTCACTTTCCAGGAAAGTACAGTTGGGAAACCCTGTCGACACGGGTGCGCGTCAATGCCTATACGGATCTGCGCGCTATCGCCGAGTTCAGTGATGGAGAAATCTACATGGTCAAAAGCTATGTCAAAGTGTCAGGCGGTTGCTCGGCACCTCCCGTCAAGGATCAAATTGCTGCGGCTGCCACATTGGGCAATATCAATTTTCGCCTGCCCAACAATTACCAGCAGGGCGATCTCATCGCCACAAAATTGAAGATCATGCATCCGAACAATTCAGGCCTGCAGTACAATATTGCATCCGGCTACTACATACCGGCGGATTTCATCCGGACCATTGAGGTCACCTACAATGGCGAAGAGGTATTCACCGCAGACACTGATATCTCCATCAGTGAAGACCCAGACATAAACTTCGATTTTTCGCCGCAGGAGAAAGGTGTTTTAGAGGTGAATGTAAAGGATTCCAAGGGTAGATCCTTCTCTCACAGCATGAACCTTCCTGCACACAAAGGTTAGAGATATTCTGATTCATTTTATCATCGTCATCTCGGTGATGAGCCTGTGCCAAACTTGATCCGTTAATAGGAGCGATGAAACCAAGCCGATGGATTTAGGTGTTCGCCGCTCTGTGGACACCCACCCAGTGTTCGCAAACCAGACAATTTCCAACTATGGAACGAGCTATGTAATTACGGCGCCGGTGCAGTTGGTGCTGCCCTGAACCTTCGCTTTGTCCGTCTGTGCCGGTTACACAATGCCGACAACGCCTTCTGAATCGGCGCCATTCGCGTCATGCACGGTTCACAGATCGGTTTCGATCCAATGCTGGGATGGCGCGCTGCTGCCTTCCGGTTGATCAACTCGGAGAAGGTTGATCGGCAACGCCGGAAAGAGGGCATCAAGCGCCTGAACCGGGATGACGCCGGTGACACCACCCGCACACTGGTGACACAGGCCGAGCGCTTTCCAGTGCACCGGTTGCGTGCCGGTGAACTCGTCGACTTCGATGCTTACCGCCGCAGCGAGCACTATGACTATGACTACCGCGAACTGGGAATCTCTGACCGTCTGTGAGTCGTATTTCCAGTCAGCCAGGCTGCGAAATGCAAGTACTGTCTCGATAAATATGGGGCAGGTCGACACGCAATGGTGAGCCTCTCCAGTCCGCAACGCGCGTGATTGCAACGTCTTGTAATGTATTATTCATTAACTCAGAAAATATTGAAGATAGCGCTTCAAGCATGATATCCAATTCCAACGAACCTTCAGTTTGCTAATAAAAAGACGCTTGCCGCGCGCTATCGAGCGGATATACGAATATTGTTGCTCTGAAACCGATCTCATGAATGGCGATTAGACGTAAATCAGAATCGCCACGTAATGACTGACACTGCCGGCCAGTACGAACAGATGCCAGATACCGTGCATCCAGGGATACCACTTGTCCAGTGCATAAAACACGATGCCGGATGTGTAGAATATCCCTCCGGTCAGCAGCCATATGAAACCAGTGAATGGCATCACTTCAAGCAGCGGCTTGATCGCCAGAACGATCATCCAGCCCATGACGAAGTAGATGATCATCGGCACTACGCGCGCACCGCGCGGGGGTAGTGCGTCCAGCACCAGGCCCAGTATCGCCATGCCCCAGATCACGCCGAAAATCCACCAGCCCACAACACCGTTGAGTGATACCATCGTCAACGGTGTGTAGCTGCCGGCGATCAGCAGATAGATGGCCTGATGATCGAGCACCCGAAACACCCGTTTGGCGCGTCCAGACGGCAGGCCGTGATAAAGCGTGGAGATCAGATAGAGCAGAAACAGCGTGGTACCGTAGATACTGAAGGAAACGATGCGGCGCACACTCCCATCCTGCGACGCCACCACAACCAGCACCGCAGCACCCGCCAGCGCTAGTGCAGCCCCGATCAGGTGCGTAATACTGTTGAAGCGTTCGCCTTTGACCATGGTGAAAATTCCAACCTGTATCCTGACAAGGCCTCGTTCAGCGTATCCGGATATGATCCATGACGACATATCGAGTTGCCGGGCTAATACTTCCCTCTCCCAACAATCCCATCATCTCCCTACCCGTCTAAGTCTAGGATAGCGTGTTATTTCATGACAACCAGCTCGGCCTATACGGTGATTCATCTTGAAGTTACGCCATAAGCGCGCTGACTCTCACCGTCACCCGCAGTGTCGGGGTTTGGTCAGATCGACCTAGAAAGCTGCCTGCAACGGGCGGCACGGCTTCAGGATGTCGAGCCACGGCGGTCGCTATATGCCGGCTGCCGATCACCTCGCCGCTGGTGGGATCAAATCCCTTCCAGCCTGCGCCTGGTAGGTAGACCTCCGCCCAGGCATGCGTGGAAGCATTGCCGGTAACGGTGTCCGATGTGTACAGATAGCCGCTGACAAAACGACTGGCCAGCCCCAGGTATCGGCAGGCTTCCATGAACAGGGCGGCGAAATCACGACAAGAGCCACTGCCGAGCGTCAGGGTCTCTGCTGGCGACTGCACCCCCGGTTCTTCGCGTAACTGATAGGTCAATTGTCCGGCAATCTTGCGGTTCATGAAATCCAGCAACGTGAATGTCTCGATGGGGCGCTGTAAAGTCAATTCACCCAACCAGTGCTCTACCGGTTTCCGATCAGATGGGAAAACGGGTTGTCGGAATGGCGCAAGATCAGCCTGCTCCTCCAAAGCATATTCGAAGGGATGCATGACCGCGTAGTCATCCACTAGGAAGTCGAGCGGATTGTCATCGTAATGCTGGATAACAACATTGCTGAAGATGTGCAGACGATCCGTGGGGTCGAAGAAATCAACCATCCCAACCGAGTTGTCCAGTGCATCACGTTTCCACTTCAGAGCATGGGCGGGAAATATCTCCAGGACCGAAGATTCGATGCGCACATTATGGTTCTCCCTGGGACGCAACAGCAGCCGGTGCGGCAGCAGCGAAACAGGCTGAGAAAACAGATACTCAGTGACATGTTCGATCCTGAGATGACGCATAGATATTCACCTTTCAAGAATATACTCGGTAAATTGCTGCAACTTTGAATTATTGCACAGTGTCCGCCTCGTTAAGCAACCGCCGATCCGCTTGCTGCAACCTCCACCTCGACCCTGTGTTCCAAATGATCATCAACCAGGAATATCGCAGGCCCCTCCTGCGCGATGTTGTCCATCTTGATACTGACCACTCCCCGCTTCCCGGCCTCATCCGCGCAGAATTGCGTTATGGCAAGATGATAGACCGTCTCACGGTAACGGTAGTGTATCTTCAAGCTGGTCCAATGCGAGGGCAGGCAGGGTTCGATGTACAGCCTGTCCGTCTCCAGCCGCAAGCCCAGCAGGGACTCCAGGATCAGCCGGTACATCCAGCCGGCTGAGCCGGTGTACCAGGTCCAGCCCCCGCGTCCGGTGTGCGGGGCGATCGCATAGACGTCGGCCGCCATGACATAGGGCTCGACCTTGTAGGTGGCGATCGCTTCGCGCGATTTTGCATGATTGGCCGGATTGATCATGGTGGTGAGTTCCCACGCACGCTGGCTGTCGCCGAGGGCCGCGAACGCCATGGCCGCCCAGATGGCGCCATGGGTGTATTGCCCGCCATTCTCTCTGACGCCCGGTACGTAACCTTTGATGTAACCTGGATCGCCATCGGATTGATCGAAGGGTGGATCCAGCAGTTGGATGAGGGCATCCTCGCGGCGCACCAGTCGCTCATCCACCGCCGCCATGGCCATGCGTACGCGCTTGCCACTCCCCGCGCCGGAGAGCACGGCCCAGCTTTGCGAGATGGAATCGATCTGGCATTCACTGCACTGCGACGAGCCAAGCGGTGTGCCATCGTCGAACCAGGCGCGCCGGTACCAGGCACCGTCCCAGGCGTGGCGCTCGAGACGTTTACCCAGGAGCGCGGCGCTTTGCGTACAAAACGCTGCAAATTCACCATCGCCGTGTCGCCGTGCGAGCGCGCCGAACTGGCGCAGCACCTCATGCAGAAAGAAACCCAGCCAGACGCTTTCACCCTGACCCTCGATACCCACCCGGTTCATGCCGTCGTTCCAGTCACCGGAGCCGATCAGCGGCAGGCCGTGCGGCCCCAAGCGGAGGCCGTGACGGATTGCGCGCACGCAGTGTTGATAGAGGCTCTCCGTGCCGCCCGAGTGGCCGGGAAGATCGAAGTAGGATTCCTCATCGGGACCGAGCGGCCGTCCTTCCAGGAACGGCACGGCTTCATCCAGCACGCCGGTGTCGCCACTGCTCAATACATAGCGGGAGGTCGCCAGCGCGAGCCAGAGATAGTCGTCGGAACAGCGGGTGCGCACCCCCCGGCCGGAAGGCGGGTGCCACCAGTGCTGGACATCCCCTTCGACAAACTGACGGCCCGCACAGAGCAGCAGCTGGGCGCGCAGCAACCGGGGCTCCGTGTGCACCAGCGCCATCGCATCCTGCAGCTGGTCGCGGAAGCCGAAGGCGCCGCCCGATTGGTAGTAGCCGCTACGCGCCCACAAGCGGCTGGCAATGGTCTGGTACAACAGCCAGCCATTGCTCAACACGTTGAGCGACTCGTCAGGAGTCTCGACCTGGACCGCACCGAGGGTGTGGTTCCAGTAGTGCCAGACCGCATCGAGGACCCGCCGCGCGGCATCGGCACCCCGGAAACGGTGCACCAGCTGGCTGGCGCTCTCACCACCCGGGATTCCCCCCAGGCCGAGTCTGAAGACCACCTCGCGCTCCTCCCCGTCGGCCAGATCGAAATGGACCTGAACCGCGGCACAGGGGTCCAGACCGGTGCCCAGTCGGCCTGACAGGTGGCTACGCGCAAGTGCCGCCGGATCGGCCAGGCTGCCGTTGCGGCCGATGAATTCGGTACGATCGCAGGTGACGCTGCGGCTCGTATCGTCAACATCGAAGAAGGCAATGCGGTCGGGGAACTCGGTGTTATAGGGATTGCGGGCGTAGAGCGCACCGCTGTAGGGATCGATCTCCGTCGCCAGGTACATGGCCGATTTCGGCCGCAGGTCGCCCAACACCCATTCCACATAGCCCGTGGCGCTGAGCCGGCGCGAGCGGCCGGAGACGTTGCGCAGCTTGAGCACGCTGAACTTGACCGCGGCGTCCTGCGCCACATAGACCCAGAGTTCGGAACGAATGCCCTCCTCCGTATGTTCGAACACGCAATAGCCGAAGCCGTGCCGACTGACATAGGGTGTCTCCCCGCGCCTGGGCAGCGGCGTCGGCGACCAGAAATGGCCGCTCTCTTCATCACGCAGGTAGAGGGCTTCGCCGCTCGCATCGGTGACCGGATCGTTGTGCCAGGGGGTGAGACGGAATTCGTGGGCATTCTCGCCCCAGGTGTAGGCTTGGCCGCTCTCGGAAATGACGCAGCCGAAATGCGGATTGGCGAGTACATTCGCCCAGGGCGCCGGGGTGAGCTGATCGGGCTTGCTGGTGATGACGTACTCGCGTCCGTCCGGAGTGAATCCGCCGATATGGTTGGCCAGGATCAGCTCCCGTGGCGGCACGTCGAAAGCCGCGACCGGTTCCTCCTGCCGCGGCCGGCTGGGCGTGAGACGCGGCACGCGGACCTGCGCGGGAGCGGGACGATTGACCTGCTCCGCCAGAGACCCCCGGCTGTCGCTGAGAATGACGCGAGCGACGGTCTGGAACAGGATGCGGTCCTCCTCGGAGATCTGCTCCGCCGAGCGAACGAAGATCCCCCCCGGCCGCTCCATGCTCTGAGTTTCCAACCCCACCGCCACCATGCCCAGAATCTGATCCTGCAGCACCTGCCGATAGCCGGCGTGGTCTTCGTTCCAGATCACCAGGTCCACCGCCAACCCTTTCAGTCGCCAATAGGCATGGGCCTGGATGAGCTGGCGCACCAGTTCGATATTGGCCAGATCGGCAATGCGCAGCAGCACGATGGGCAGATCGCCGGAGATGGCATACCCCCAGAGGCCGGATTGCCCGCGATGGTTGCGCATGACGATGCTGCTGTCGGCGCGCAGTGCCGCGTGCGCATAGATGATCGAGTTGGCCAGACGCCCGTAGAGTTGCGCATCCGCCTCGCTGGCGTTGATCTGGCGCAGCACCACCTGGGCATGGGTCCAGGCCAGTTCGAAGACCCGGTCGGCCAGACTCCGGTCCTGATATTTCCCGATCAGGCCCAATGCCGTGTCGCGGCTCTCCCCGATGCCGTAGACCAGGTCCACGCTCGCCGACGCTTCCGGCTCGAGCGCGATACGGCAGCGGATGGCCAGCGCCGGATCCAGCACCGACCCCTGGCTGCCGGACAATGCCCCGGCTTGGGTCATCGCCCAGGGAGCGGCGGCGCTGCGTCCACGGCCGATAAAGCGCGCACGGTCGCTCTCATAGGAGAGTTCGACGACATTCGCATCGTGCACGGCCATGAGATGAAACATCCAGGGCACCCGCTCGTCGCGGGAGCGCGGGCGTCGGGTGCAGAGCATGGCCCGTCTCGACTCGACGATCTCGGTCTGGACGAAGAGGTTGCTGAATGCCGGATGCAGGGTATCGGCGGCCGCCGCCGCCAGTACCACCTCAGAGAAGCTGGTGACTTCGATCACGCGACGTTGCGACGAACGGTTGGTGATGATGACTCGCCGCAGTTCGATATCGTCTTCCGGCGACACCACGATATCGGTATGGGTATCGAAATCGCCGTCCCTGCGGCGATATTCCGCGCGCCCTTCCGAAAAGATCGCCTCGTAGTGCTCCGCCTGGCGCAGGCAGGGCTGATGGGTGGTCGACCAGGTCAGACCGCTCTCCAGCTCGCGCAGGTAGCAGAACGACCCCCAGGGATCGCGGGTGCTGTCTTCACGCCAGCGTGTCACCGCCAGGTCGTTCCAGCGGCTGTAGCCGCCGCCTGCGTTGGTGAGCATGACATGATACCGGCCGTTGGAGAGCAGCTGCACTTCCGGCACCGGCGTGCCGGGCGTTTCGAGCACGCGTATCGGCATCTGTGCGGCCTCGCCGATCTGAATGTCGGTGAGCTCGGTGCCATGGGTATAGAAAGACGAGGTCTTGGGTATCTTCTCCTGCAACAGCAGCAAAGCGGCCTGAAACAAGGGATCGGAGGCGAAGCGTTGCTGCATCGGCTGATCGAGCAACAGCGAAGTCAGGGCAAGCAGGCTCATGCCCTGGTGGTGGGCCATATAGGCGTGCACCAGGGCATGGGGTTCGCCGCGCCTTTGCCGTGTCGGGGTGTAGTCGATGGCTTCAAAGAAGCCGAACCGCCCTTCCGCTCCGTTGGCGGCGAGTCGCTGCAGATTCAGACAGGCCGCTTCCGGCGCCACCATCAACGCCAACACCGTGGCGTAGGGGGCGACCACCAGGTCATCGGCGAGTCCCCGTTTCAAGCCCAGACCGGGTACGCCAAAGGCGCGGTACTGGTAGTTGAGATGCACGTCCACCCGGTTGTAGCCGGATTCCGACATGCCCCAGGGCAGATCCAGCTGCTGGCCATATTCGATCTGCCGCGCCACCGCCGCGCGTGCGGTCTGATCGAGCAGCGTGTTTTCGTAGACCGGCATCACCAGCTGCGGCATCAGATACTCGAACATGGAACCGCTCCAGGAGAGCAGGATCGGCTCGCCGCCGGCGCTGGTGAGCAGACGCCCCAGGGCGAACCAGCTCTCCTGGGGCAGATGCCCCTGGGCGATGGCGAAGAACACACTCAGGCGGGCCTCCGAGGCCAGCAGATCGTAATAGCTCGCATCCCGCCGACGCTCATCCAGGTTGTAGCCGATACTCAACAGTCGCGATGTCTTGTCGTAGAGAAAGCCATATTCCATCTCGGCCAGTTCGCCTGCCTGCAGGGCCAGACGCTGGAGGGTCGCAATGCGCGCCTGGGCACGCGCGCTGGCCTGCTCGGCGTGACTGATCAGGTTGCACAGCCAGATGCTTTGCGCGGGCGTCGTGCCGCCGTTCAGCAGACTTTCGAGGCGCGGCGAGAGCGTCACCTCCAGCCCCGCCAAGCTTCGCAGTGTCGGGATCTGATGGATCTCGGGCAGTTCGAGCCATCTGTCCGGCGCTACCGGCAGTCCGGCCCAGGGTGCGAGGAAGGACAGCTCATCCAGCATCGCCTGGCACTGCCGTTTTAACGCCATGGCCCACCAGCCCATATGGCTCTCGGGTTCATCGTCAAAATCATGGACCAGCGATTTGGCGGCTTGCACGAGCCGGTCCAGATTAAGCCTGATGTCCTGGAGCGTGGCGGGTGGGGCAACGAGGGCGGATTCAAGGATTTTTCGAAACGGCGCGAGACGGGTTGTCGCTGCTTCGTCCGTCTCCTGCAAAATCTCAAAGGTGGTGCGCAGGCCGTCCAACCAGTTTGGCTCCAGGATCGGGCGATCGAGCAGCGCGAGCAGACCCGGACGCAGGGTCAGCAGATGGCCCGCCAGATTGCCGCTGTCCACCGTGGAGATGTAAGCCGGGTGCAGCGGCTGCAGCGTTTGGGTGTCGTACCAATTCAGGAAATGGCCGCGATGGCGTTCCAGTCCTGTCATTGTCTCCAGCGTGCGGCTTGTGCGCTCGACCAGCTGCCCCGCCGGAATGTAGCCGAAGTCATAGGCGGAGAGATTCGCCAGCAGCGTCAGCCCCATGTTGGTGGGGGAGGTGCGATGAGCCAGTGTGGCGGCTCGGTATTCCTGGTAGTTGTCCGGGGGCAGCCAGTTGTCTTCCGGGCCGACGAAGGTTTCGAAGAAGGCCCAGGTCTTGCGAGTGATGCGGCTGAGAAACCGGGTCTGTTCGTCGCTCAGCCGGGCCTCGCGGCGGGCCAGCGGCAGACTGATCCACCAGGCGATGGCGGGGGATGCGAGCC
>JBNKOL010000077.1:0-104430 GCA_050294655.1 Sedimenticolaceae bacterium | reverse complement strand
GTCTGCTCGCGCTCGTCGTGGCCGCCGCCCAGGCCGGCGCCGCGATGGCGGCCCACCGCGTCGATCTCGTCGATGAAGATGATGCAGGGGGCGTGCTTCTTGGCCTGGTCGAACATGTCGCGCACGCGGGAGGCGCCGACACCGACGAACATCTCGACGAAGTCGGAACCGGAGATGGTGAAGAAGGGCACCTTGGCCTCGCCGGCGATGGCCTTGGCCAGCAGGGTCTTGCCGGTACCCGGCGAACCCACCATCAGCACGCCCTTGGGAATCTTGCCGCCAAGCTTCTGGAACTTGGAGGGATCGCGCAGGAAGTCGACCATTTCGGTCACCTCCTCCTTGGCCTCTTCCACGCCGGCCACGTCATTGAAGGTGATCTTGACCTGATCCTCGCTCAGCATCCGCGCCTTGCTCTTGCCGAAGGACATGGCGCCGCGCCCGGCGCCGCCGCCCTGCATCTGGCGCATGAAGAAGATCCACAGGCCGATCAGCACGAAGAGCGGAAACCAGTTGATGAGGATATTCATCAACAGAGAGGGCTTTTCTGGCGGCACGGCGGTGATCTCGACATTGTTGTTGATCAGATCGCTCACCAGCAAATCGTCGCCCGGGCTGTAGGTGGAGAAACTCTGCCCGGAGGTGAGTGTACCGTCGATATCGTGCCCATTGCCGCTGATGGTCACATCCTGGACCTGTCCCGACTTCACGTCATTGATGAACTCGGAGTAGGGTTTCATCTGCGCCTTGGGCTGAGTGGTGGAGAAATTGTTGAACACCGTCATCAGCACGATGGCGATCACCACCCACAAAATCAGATTTTTTGCCATGTCGTTCAAAGCGTAAACCTCGTTTTATATCCCGATCATCGACGGGACAGCATATCGTATCAGCCTAGCCGTTGCTGGCGGCAGGGGGGAGAAGCTCCCTGTAAGCACATGCCGCCTGGACGATGGCAATGGTGCAACTCGCTGATTTGTCGGATTAACTGATTGGTACGGTACTATACCTTAAAGTTCCCTGCTACCAGATAGATCTCGCGGCTTTTCGGGCGCGACGAAGCCGGTTTACGGCTTACCACACGGCCAAAGGATTGGCGTAGGGATTTTAAGTACTCATCAAATCCAGCCCCTTGAAAGACCTTGATGACAAATCCCCCCCCCGGCTTCAAGCTCTCGCGGGCAAAATCCAGCGCCAGTTCACAGAGATAGATGGCACGTGGCTGATCCACACTCGCCATACCTGTAACATTGGGCGCCAGATCGGAAATTACAAGATCTACCGGTTCACCATCCAGCAGATTCCGCAATTGGGCCAAAGGTTCATCTTCCCTGAAATCCCCCTGGATGATGTCAACCCCGGCAATCGGGTCCATCGGCAGGATATCCAGGGCGATCACCTGTCCCTTCTCGCCCACCAGGTCTCTGGCTATCTGGCTCCAGCCCCCGGGCGCCGCGCCCAGATCCACCACCCGCATACCGGGTTTAACAACCCTGTCTTTTTCCTGGATTTCCAGTAACTTGAAGGCCGCACGCGAACGATAACCGGCCTTTTGGGCCTTTTTCACATACTCGTCATTGAAATGACGATCCAACCATTGGCGGCTGCTTTTGCTGCGTTTCATCTCATAAATACTGAATGTTGAATTGTGAATTGGGGTGTTGCGCTACGCGCACGCTTTTATTCCCACCCCATCTTTTCACCCTGCGGAAAAGGAACAAATAAACATGCGCGCAGCGCACTTCATCAATTTAAAAAATCACAATTTAAAATTCATAATTCCCAAACTCCGTTTCATCATAACCGGAAAAGGGCTAGAATCCGCCTCCCACAAACAACCGTGAATCACCATGTCCCTGACATCCGCCCAAATCCGTGAACTGAAAAAGTTGGCCCATCCCCTCAAGCCTGTGGTCATTGTCGGCCAGCACGGCCTGAGCGAGAGCGTGCTGGCGGAAATCGACTCGACTCTCGATATCCATGAGCTGATCAAAGTGAAACTGGCTGGCGCCGACAAGACCGACCGGGTGGAACTCAGCGCAACGATTGGTGAACGGCTCTCCGCCTCGCTGGTACAGATCATCGGCCGGGTTGCCGTATTTTACAGGCCCAATCCGAAAAAAAAGAAAAACCGGATCGTCATTTAAACCAGACAGGATTTATAACGCAAAGCACGCCATGGGCCCGCAAAGCCCGCAAAGCCCGCAAAGATTTTTAAATCATTACACCGCACGAAGGGCACTGCACAGAGAACAATCAATAACGTGGCGACCTTTGCGTCCTTCCCTTTGCGTCCTTTGCGTTATAAACAAACCAACCCAAACAACACTCACTCATAGCGGACTTCCAGGATCTCGAACTCCCGCGCTCCACCCGGGGTCTGCAGGAAGACATCGTCTCCTTCCTGCTTCCCGATCAGGGCGCGGGCGATGGGTGAACTGATGGAGATCAGGTTGTGCTTGATGTCAGCCTCGTCTTCACCCACGAGCTGATAGGTGAACTCGGCATCGTTGTCGAGCTCCAATACCACCACGGTGGCGCCAAAGACAACCTTGCCACCCGCATCGAGTTTGGTCACGTCGATGATCTGGGCATGCGAGAGCTTACCCTCTATATCCTTGATGCGGCCCTCGGTAAAACTCTGCTGCTCGCGAGCGGCATGGTATTCGGCGTTCTCTTTCAGATCACCATGCGCGCACGCCTCGGCGATGGCCTTGATGATCCTTGGGCGCTCGACGCTCTTAAGCTGCTTCAGTTCCTCCTGCAGCTTGGCAGCGCCTCTGGCGGTCAGCGGTACCTTGCTCATATTCGACTCCTCTCAGTCCACTGTTCAGTCATGCAAGTCCTGAAGACGATTGACACTCAGCTTGTCCAGTTGCTTCAGCGCCAGGCAGGTCGCTTCGGCGCCGGAGATGGTGGTGGTGTAGCTCACTTTGTACTGAAGCGCCGTACGCCTGATCTCTGCCGAATCGGCGATGGCCTTGGCACCCTCGGTTGTGTTGATGATGAAATTGACTTCCTTGTTCTTGATCGAGTCGACGATATGCGGACGCCCCTCCATCACCTTGTTGACCCGGGTACACGCGAGACCGGCGTCGAGAATCGCCCGACAGGTACCACCCGTGGCGCTCAAGGTGAAACCGAGATCGATCAGATCCTGTGCCACCTGCACCGCCCTCACCTTGTCGGCGTTACGCACGCTGAGCAGCGCACGACCACCCTGGGGCAGATGGGAACCGGCGCCCATGATCGATTTATTGTAGGCCTCGCCGAAGGTGCGGCCTACACCCATCACCTCACCGGTGGACTTCATTTCCGGACCCAGCACCGTATCGACGCCCGGGAATTTGACGAAGGGGAAGACCGCCTCCTTGACGAAATAGCTCTCCGGAATCACCTCCTGGGTGATGCCCTGGGCCTTGAGGCTGGTGCCAGCCATACAGCGCGCCGCCACCTTGGCCAGCTGCACGCCGGTGGCTTTGGAGACGAAGGGCACAGTGCGTGAGGCGCGAGGATTGACCTCCAGCAAGTAGATCTGATTGTCTTTGATGGCAAACTGGGCGTTCATCAAGCCGATGACCTTCAGCTCCAAGGCCATCTTGCGCATCTGCTCGCGCATGCGGTCCTGGATTGCTGCCGAGAGGGTATAAGGAGGCAGGGAGCAGGCGGAGTCGCCAGAGTGGACACCGGCCTGTTCAATATGCTCCATGATGCCGCCGATGAGGACATCCTTACCGTCACAGATGGCATCCACATCCACCTCAATGGCGTCATCCAGGAAGCGGTCGAGCAGCACCGGCGAATCGTTGGAGACGCTCACCGCCTCACGCATATAACGGCGCAGCTCGCTCTCGTTGTAGACGATCTCCATGGCGCGCCCACCCAGCACATAGGAGGGACGCACCACCAGCGGATAACCGATCTCCTCGGCCAGGCTCACGGCATCCTCGGGATTTCTCGCCGTCCTGTTGGGCGGTTGTTTGAGTCCCAGCTTCTCCACCAGCTGCTGGAAACGCTCCCGGTCCTCCGCCAGGTCGATGGAGTCAGGGCTGGTACCGATGATCGGCGCGCCCGCCGCCTCCAGATCGTTGGCCAGTTTCAGCGGCGTCTGCCCGCCGTACTGGACGATGACACCCTTCGGCTGCTCCTTGTGGATGATCTCCAGCACATCTTCCAGGGTCAGGGGTTCGAAATAGAGCCTGTCCGAGGTATCGAAATCGGTGGATACCGTCTCCGGATTGCAGTTGACCATGATGGTTTCGTAACCGTCATCGCGCATGGCGAAGGCGGCGTGCACGCAACAGTAGTCGAACTCGATGCCCTGGCCGATGCGGTTGGGGCCGCCACCCAGCACCATGATCTTATTGCGCTCGCCAGGTTGAGCCTCACACTCCTCGTCGTAAGTGGAGTACAGGTAGGCGGTGCTGGTGGCGAACTCCGCGGCGCAGGTATCGACCCGCTTGTAGACCGGGCGAATGCCAGCCTCGTGGCGCAGGCGGCGGATTTCGCCCTCATTGCTCTCCACCAGATAGGCGATACGGCGATCAGAGAAGCCCTTGCGCTTGAGGTAACGCAGGCGATCGCCATCGAGCGCCTCCAGCCCCTGGCCTGAAATCTCCCGCTCGATATTGACCAATTCCTCGATCTGCACCAGGAACCAGGGGTCGATGGCGCAGATCTCGTGCACCTCATCCAGGGTCATGCCAAAACGGAAACACTCGGCCACGTACCAGAGCCGTTCAGGACCCGGCAGACGGATCTCCCGCACCAGGGTATCGCGCACATCCTCCTCGCTGAGGTCGAGGATCTCATTCAGGCCATCCTTGCCGGTCTCCAGCCCGCGCAGGGCCTTCTGCAGCGACTCCTGGAAGGTACGGCCGATGGCCATCACCTCACCCACGGACTTCATCTGCGTGGTCAGTCGGTCGTCCGCCTGGGGGAACTTCTCGAACGCAAAGCGGGGCACCTTGGTGACCACATAGTCGATGCTGGGTTCGAAGGAGGCCGGGGTGGCGCCGCCGGTGATCTCGTTCTGCAGCTCGTCGAGGGTATAGCCCACCGCCAGTTTGGCCGCCACCTTGGCAATGGGAAAACCGGTCGCCTTGGAGGCCAGCGCCGAGGAGCGGGAGACGCGGGGATTCATCTCGATGATGATCATGCGCCCGTTCTCGGGATTGATGGCGAACTGCACATTGGAGCCGCCGGTCTCCACGCCGATCTCGCGCAACACCGCCAGTGAGGCGTTACGCATGATCTGGTACTCCTTGTCGGTCAGGGTCTGGGCCGGCGCCACGGTGATGGAGTCGCCGGTGTGCACCCCCATGGGATCGAAGTTCTCGATGGAGCAGATGATGATGCAGTTGTCCTTGCGGTCTCGCACCACCTCCATCTCATACTCTTTCCAGCCCAGGATCGACTCTTCGATCAGCAGCTCAGTGGTCGGCGAAAGATCGAGACCACGCTCGCAGATCTCGATGAACTCATCCGGGTTGTAGGCGATACCGCCGCCGCTGCCGCCCATGGTGAAGGAGGGACGGATGATGCTGGGGAAGCCGATCTGCACTTGCACCTGCAGCGCCTCCTCCATGCTGTGAGCGATGACTGAACGGGGCATGTCAAGCCCGATCTTGCGCATCGCCTGGCGGAACAGATCCCGATCCTCCGCCTTGTCGATGGCTTCGCGGGAGGCGCCGATCATCTCCACGCCGTACTTCTCCAGCACCCCTTCGCGTACCAGGTCGAGAGCCGAGTTGAGCGCGGTCTGCCCGCCCATGGTGGGCAGCAGGGCGTCGGGACGCTCTTTCTCGATGATCCGCTCCAGGGTCTGCCAGGTGATCGGCTCGATGTAGATCGCGTCGGCCATGTCCGGATCGGTCATGATGGTGGCCGGGTTGGAGTTGACCAGTATGACCCGATAGCCCTCTTCGCGCAGCGCCTTGCAGGCCTGGGCGCCGGAGTAGTCGAACTCGCACGCCTGCCCGATGATGATCGGACCGGCGCCTATGATCATGATGCTTTGTATGTCTGTACGTTTGGGCATTTAACAACCGTTAATAAAATAAAACAGCTAATGGACGCGAATCACCGCTAAATCCTGTTACTGTCATCGTGCTGCCAGACGATACGTCCGACCGCCGTTCGGGGGCTTTCCGAAATTGATGCGCAGTGACACACTCAATCCTGTCGTCTTCAGGTAGTTGATGGCCTGTGCCCTGTATTCCGGCGTCAGTCCCGAGACTGCCTTAATCTCGAGGAGCAGATAGCTTTCCACCAGAATATCCGCGAAATACTCAGCAACGATCTCGCCCTTGCAGGCAACCTTCAACCCTTTCTGACGTTCGACGAGGAACCCCCTCCTCGCCAACTCGATAGAGAGTGCCTTTTCACACACTCCTCCGAGAAATCCCGGCCCCAATCCGTTACCGACCGCGCAGGCGCAGCCGATCACCCTTTCCGAATCCCTTTACGTTTCATTCGCCTCCATTTGCGGCGATAAGCGTCTATTCGTGGCTTGAATCCCTCCCTGCCATTAACTCGATGAAGTGATCGAAGACAGGTGCCACGTCGTGGGGTCCGGGACTGGCTTCCGGATGCCCCTGAAAACTGAAGGCCGGCTTGTCGGTGCGATGTATACCCTGCAGGGTGCCGTCGAAAAGTGATCGGTGGGAGGCTTTCAGATTATCCGGCAGCGTCGTTTCATCGACCGCGAAACCGTGGTTCTGGCTGCTGATCATGACCGTGCCCCGTTCCAGATCCTGTACCGGATGGTTGGCGCCATGGTGACCGAACTTCATCTTCAGTGTCCGCGCGCCGGAGGCCAATGCCAACAGTTGATGACCGAGACAGATACCGAATACCGGCAAGCCGCTATCGACGATCTTGGCGATCGACTCGATGGCGTAGTCACAAGGTTCGGGATCACCCGGTCCATTGGAGAGGAAAACGCCGTCTGGCCGCCGCGCCAACACTTCGTCCGCCGGCATCTGTGCCGGCACCACGGTCACGCGGCAACCCCGGTCGGCCAACATGCGCAGAATGTTGCGTTTTATGCCGTAATCGTAGGCCACCACATGATAGGGCAGCTTCTCTTCTGTCGACTCGGTGACGTCGGGTAAGCCCGCTTCCAGCGACCAGGTGCCCTGGGCCCACTCGTAAGGAGTCTGGGTGGTGACCACCTGCGCCAGATCCATGCCCTTCAGGCCGGGGAATCCTTTGGCCAGTTCCAGCGCCTTGGCCTCGTCGAGGTCGTCGCCCGCCATGATACAGCCGTTCTGAGCCCCCTTTTCACGCAGAATGCGGGTCAGGCGGCGGGTGTCGATGTCGGCGATAGCGACAATACCGTTGCGTTGCAGATAGGCATCGAGGGACTCCTCCGAGCGCCAGTTGCTGACAATCAAGGGGAGATCCTTGATCACCAGTCCGGCGGCTTGAATCTGCTCGGACTCTTCATCCTCTGCATTGACACCGGTGTTGCCGATATGGGGATAAGTGAGGGTGACGATCTGCCGGCAATAGGAGGGATCGGTCAGGATCTCCTGATAACCGGTCATGGCGGTATTGAAGACCACCTCGCCGACAGTGTGCCCTGATGCGCCGATGGCCTCGCCCCTGAATTGGCTACCATCCTCCAGGACCAGAACTGCTGGTTTTCTCAAGAATCTCTCCGATTGCAGGCGTGCAAAAAGGGGTGGGCCACAAGTAGCACACCCCAGGAAATCTCAAATTCATTGATGTCGAAAGACGGCCTGCCCTGTACCCCCTACCGACAGGCGCCCATTCTACTGATGACGAGTGGGGCTGTCTAATCCGATAAGGCAAAAAAACACCCTATCTCAACTGCTGCCGGGCCCAGCGCACGATACCCCCCGTATCCATCGCCCCCGCCTGGCGGGCGATCTCGCGTCCGCCGCGCATCAGCATCAGGGTGGGAATACTGCGAATGCCAAAGCGGGCTCCCAGCTGCGTCGCCTCTTCCGTGTTGACCTTGACCAGGCGCACCTCGGGTTCCAGCTGCGCTGCGGCCTGCTCGAAGGCGGGCGCCATCACGCGGCAGGGCCCGCACCAGGGCGCCCAGAAATCAATCAGTAGGGGTATATCGCTTTTATGCGCATGCTGAGTGAATCGCCTTTCGTCTAACGCCAAGGGTTGAGCGATAAACAGGGGTTGATGACACTTGCCGCACTTGGCGCCATCACCTCGGCGGGCGGACGGAACTCGATTGATACCATCACAGTGGGGACAGACAATATGGACCGCTTCGCTCATGAACCTCTTCCCGTTATGCCAATTCCTTTTCAGATGGGGGGGTGCCAGAGTGATTTCAAGCCCTTCATTCCTTTCGTGATTCAGTATAATGACGAACGATTCATTATCTCAGACAGGAGCCTCAGCGATGGCCGACTCATCTTTTATCTACGATGTCACGGCGGAGAACTTCCAGCAGGTGGTGCTGCAGACCTCCATGAGCCGGCCGGTGTTGGTCGATTTCTGGGCCGAATGGTGCAACCCCTGCAAGGCGCTGATGCCGACACTGGCCAAACTGGCTGATGAATATCAGGGCAAGTTCATCCTGGCCAAGATCAATACCGAGGAACAAAAGCAACTGGCCACCCATTTCGGCATCCGCAGCATTCCCTGCGTAAAGCTCTTCCTCGAAGGCAAGTTGGTGGATGAGTTCATGGGCGCCCTGCCGGAAGCGGAGATCCGCAGCTTCATCGATAAATACATCCCCCGGGAATCGGACGGCCTGTTGGCCCAGGCCGAGCAGTTACTGTTGCAGGGCGACGCAGAAGGCGCCGGTGCGCTGATCCGGCAGGCGGCGCAGATGGACCCCGGCAGCCCGCGGGTGATGCTGGCCAATGCTCGCTATCTGGCCTCCATCGGCCGGCTGAAAGAGGCGGAACAGCAGTTGAATGCACTGCCAGACGAAGAGAAGAACAAACCCGAGGTCAGCGCTATGCTGGCGCGCCTGCAGTTCGACCGTTCCAGTGCCGATACGCCCGCCCCCGAGATACTCGAGGAACGCCTGAAGGCAAATCCCTCAGACAGCGAAGCGCTACATCAGCTGGCCTCTCACAAGATCATGCAGAACGACCTGGAGGGAGCGTTGGAACTGTTGTTGAATCTGATGCAGAAAGACCGGGAATACGGCGACGACGCGGCGCGCAAGGATATGCTGCGCATCTTCGAAATGCTGGGCGGCCAGGGTGAGCTGGTGAAGCGTTATCGCAAGCGGATGTTCAATCTGCTGCATTGATGATCCAGCCGCCGGCACGGCACGGATACCCGCTCTGCCAACATTTGGTCAAACAGCCAAAAAGACCCTCCGCGATACGCGGAGAGTCCCTCAAGCAAAGACCTGTTTAACGGACGACTTTCACAGCATCAAATAGAGCATTGCCATACTCATCCTCCACCGTGTAGTAGAGGTTGCCCCCGGTGAGTGCGCTGTAGGGCAAAGAGATGTAGCCGTTGGCATCGGTATAGCCGTTGGCCCAGGTCTCACCCGGCTGATTCGGCAGGTCCTGTGCCGATGGCTTCCACAGCCCCACCAAGGCATTGGCAACCGGGTTGCCCTTGGGGTCGAACACCTGTATCGGCAGTTCGCAGAACTTGCAGATTTTGATCAGCTCCGGAACCTTGATGCTGAAACTCAGCGGATTCCTGGTCCGGATCTTCATGTCGGGATCGCCAAGCAACAGGTACATCCAGGCATTACCCGAGCCACTCAACGAGGCCATTTGCGCCTCGCCCCGCTCAATGGCATGTGACTGGGTCAACAACCCCTCGTCATAGACGGCGCGAAACATCCACTCATCCAGTACATGGTTCTGGGATGTGGCGGAGGTTCGCGTCGCGCCGTAGTAGGAAGCGGCACCGGCATCGGTCAGCTCCATCCATTTCTCGGCAATCGAATCATTCACGTCAAGCTTTGCATTGGTACAGGCAAAAGACCACACCACCGGCGAACGGGAAATCGGATTCGATAACGTCGCCACGTCTGTGCCATTGAAATACTCACCAGACTGGTTCCAACCGGTTGCAGTGGCGCCGGAACTGCCGTGGCCACGATAGGCCATGACACCAACACCGTTACTTACCCGTGCCGCCACATCCGAATCAGTGACACCCGCCTGAGAACCGTAGAAGGTCTGAAACACCGGGGCATCCGAGTAAGCGAAGGTCCGCACTGTCTCGTGGGCGCCCTCGTACTTGCCAGGCGCATCTTGCTTGTGCGCCCAGAGTCCGGCCCGGTTGTAGCAGCAGAAGAGGCTTGGATGGTCCTCGTAAGCGAGGATCTTGTTCACCTGACTGGCCAGATCCGCCTCGCTGTCCACCGAAAGCCTTCCCAGGTAGATCTCCTCTTCCAGATCATCGCCGTTGGTAGAGGCATAGGGATCGTCAGACTGGTCCCCGCTGGGCGATGTGCAGTGGGGGATGACATCGGTATCACCGACCAGCAGGGCGTAGGCATCGTGCCAGGCAGGTATCGCTGCCTCCCAGGTCTGGATGGCGGCGCGAATATCACTGCAGGTCGCCGCGGCAATGTCGTCAGCCACTGTCATCTCTGTCACCTTGAAGCCGCGTGCCTTTTTCTGATCCACCAGGGGTTTGATCTCATCCGCATAGCTGCTATCGGGATAGATGAAGAGATAATCCGCTGTATAGAGCTTGAAATTCGGCGTAAAGATATCACCCAGCAGTTCCCAGTTGAGGAAGGTTTTCGCCGCCAGGCCATACCTCTCCTGCGTAATCGGCTTGAACCGCTCCACATCGCCGTCATGCTCCACGATATAGGTAATGCGACTGGCGACCTGCAACTCCCGGGTGGCGGGATCCCACTGCACCGGCCAGGCTTCTCCCTGGACCGCCGGAATACCTCTCAGTGCCCTGCCGATCGGGTAGCGTTCGGGGGAGAGGCTGCCCGGCCAGTTGCCGTCTCTGGCATAGACCTTTTCATTCAGCACGAACATCTCCGGCGTACCCGTCTCCTTTTCGCCGTCCAGTTCCGGAATCGATTGCGGCCAGACCAGGATATCCGGAAAGCGCCTCATTGCCTGAATCTCGCCCCGCATACGCACTTCACCCTTACTGAAGGGCAGTGCCAATTTGAAACGGTAAAGCGGCAGGTCGGGCGACCCTAACTGATTGTGACTGCCCATGCCGGGGATCTCGATTTGCTGATAGAGCCTGCCGTCGTCGCCTTGTTTACTGGTCATCCAAAAGCCGGGAATTCGCATCTCGAATACCGTCTGTCGGCTGTTAGAACGTTTGGGGTCGATGCGTATTTCCGCTTCGGTACCGGGTTTCTGAATCCCGTCCAGTACGACCCACTTGCGCTCCGCAGTCTGGACCTTCCGATCGACAAGCCGAACCGCTTTGATCGACGGTAGTGCGGCAGACGCCGAGACGCCAGCCGTCGTCGCTGCCGTTAACATGCTTGAACATAGGCTAAGCCCGAGTCCCAGATAAACAATTATGTACTTTCTTAGCATCTACATCTCCTAACGGGGGAATCGCTGGGCGTCGTTGCCCAACGTTTCGAGCTTAGAGATTGGCTTGGAGACGGTATGTGAAATATTCACACATGAAATGTGACGTAATAGGCTGGTCCGGGTTTGTCACACCCGATTGCAGTGATTGCGTTGAAGACAATTTGATAAGAAATTCCACCCGCGCAAGCGGGGGGTAAAGCATATCGATACCCGGTCGATCGCCAGTGTATACCGGGTCAGTAACGGCTCGGTAACGTCTTCTCGATGACAGTCTGTTTCGGGCTCATGCTGAGATAGCCGCCTTTGACCAGATCCTTGAAGATGCGACAAACCATCTCGCGTGAAGCGCCGATGCGGTTGGCCAGCTCCTGCTGGGTGAATTGGCCATCGATGACCAGCTTACCCTCGCGTTCGATCGCCATGCTAAGAAGCATTTTGCTGAGACGTCCGTAGACATCCGACAGGGCGAGGCCTCTGACCTCCTCGGTAAGCACCCTGACCCGGTGCACCAGATCCTTCAGCAGATGAATGGCAATACCGGGATTGACCTGCATGATCTGATGGAAGGCCTGCTTGGTAATCACCGCCAGGGTGGTCTGTTCCGTGGTCATGATCGAGGCCGAGCGGGTGCAATCGTCGATCAGAGAGAGCTCGCCGAAATACTCGCCAGCCTCCTGATAGTTGATGATCGCTTCCTTGCCGCTCTCATCGTTGAGGAAGACCTTCACCTTGCCATTGAGTATGAGATAGAGCGAATCGCTACTATCTCCCTCGGACAGAATGATCGTGTTTTTGGGATAAGTCCTTTTAACCACACGTTGCTCGATCAGCTCGCGATCCGCGGGCGCCAAGCCAGCAAAGATGGATATGTTCTCAATCATTCTGTGATTATATACACTCAGCCAAGACTATCCTACTCAGCTACCCTCCCAACCGGGTAGTCGACCACCCTATGGTTCAAGGATAGACGCAGGGACAACAGGATGAAAACTACAAAAAACAGACGTCTCAGCTCTCTTGGACTCGGTCTGATGATCGGTCTCCTGGGCGTCCTGTTTTCTGTTCTCCCCACGACCTCCGACTGGGAGGAGAGTGTCGGTCTCGGTCTGCTGTTCAAACTACGCGGCCCGCTGCCCACGCCGGATGAGGTGGTCATCGTCTCCATCAATGGGGAGACGGCGGAGCAACTGGATCTCGGCGAGGAGATCCCCGAATGGCCTCGCACCCTTCACGCACAATTGATCGATCGCTTGTCTGACGCAGGTGTCAGCACCATTGCCATCGACATCTTTTTCAAAAAACCCAGCGATCCGAGGATGGATGAGCAGCTGGCTGCATCCATAGCACGCGCCGGCAATGTGCTGCTGGTCGGCTATCTGGAACAGCAACGCCTGGCCTCGGGCAGACAGACACTGCAGATCGAACGGCTGATACCACCGGTCGCCGTGCTGGCCGATGGCGCAGCCGGGATTGCCCCATTCGTGTTGCCCAAGGTGCCGGTCCGGGTCAGCCGTTTCTGGACCTTCAACGGGGAGAACGACCTGCCTACGCTGCCGGCGCTGGCCCTGCACCAACTGGCCGACCCCCAGGGCAACCACCTCAATCGACTATTGAAAGGGAGTACCCCAGACGCCACTCGAAGCACTCAGAGCGATGAACTCACACCCCTGTTACAGCGACTGCGCACCCAAGCATCCCTACGCAACAGACTCAGAGAGAGCCTGCAGTCAGCCGATAGCCTTGGCGTATTCACTGCCGTGGAAAAAGCCCGACTACAGGCCCTTCTGGCCCTCTGCGAGGGGGAGCAATATCCCTATCTCAATTTCTACGGCCCACCCACCACCCTGCGCACCATTCCCTATCAGAAACTGCTCAAGGCGGATGACGAACTCCTGCAGAGTCTGAAAGACAAGGTGGTATTCATCGGCTATGTGGGGGACTACCAACCAAAACAGCGGGACGGATTCTATACCGTCTTTTCCCAGGATAGCGGCCTCGACCTGAGTGGCGTGGAGATCGCCGCCACCGCCTTCGCCAATCTGTTATATGAGGAAACCCTGAAACCACTGCACCCAACAGGCCGCGCCATCCTGCTGCTTGCCTACGGCCTGGTCATCACGCTTCTGCTTAGACGTCTGCCGGGAAGCGCCGGCATAACCGTCACCCTGGTGTTGGGTCTGAGCTATCTCTGCCTGGTCTATGGCCTGTTTGTCGGCTATCAAATCTGGCTACCCTGGTTTATCCCCCTGGGTTTGCAGACACCCCTGGCCATGATCCTGGTGCTGACCTGGCACTACCGCCAGATGCGCCTCAGCCGCGAGCACCTGCGAGAGCTGTTCGGCTACTACCTGCCGGGTGATGTAATCGACAAGCTGGCTCTGGACAAGGAGCGCACCATGGAGCAGAGCGATAAGGCCTTCGGTGTCTGCCTGGCTTCCGATGCCCGGCAATACACCACCCTGGCCGAAAAGATGGAACCCGAGGCGTTACAGGCCTTTCTCAACCGCTATTTCAAGATCCTTTTCGCCCCGGTGCGCGCCCGCGACGGGGTGGTCTCCGATGTCATCGGCGATGCCATGCTGGCAATCTGGCCCGCCGCCCGCCCCGACCCCAGCTTGCGGCAGAAGGCCTGTGAGGCGGCCCTCGAGATCGTCAAGAACCTGAACAACTCCAACCTGGACCCCCAACTCCCCACGGGCATCGGCCTCCATGCAGGCGAACTGGTGATGAGCCATGTGGGCGCTATCGACCACTTTGAGTATCGAGCCGTGGGCGACATGGTCAATACCACCAGCCGCATCGAGGCCATGAACAAGCTGCTCGGCACCACCATTCTCGCCACTCAGGAGATGGTGGACGGTGTACAAGGCATCGTCACCCGTGAACTGGGGGCCTTTCCGGTCATCGGCAGGCGGCAACCGATTATTTTGTACGAGATCTCGTCCCTCGAGGCTGACGCATCCCCCGAGCTGTATGAGCTGCACCGGAGCTTCGCCGAAGCCCTCGCCGCATGGCACGCGGGAGAACGTAGCAGCGCTCACTCTCGTTTTGAGGCCATTTTGGAACATCATCCAAAGGACGGGCCGAGCGCTTATTACGTTCAGCAATATCACGAGCGTCGTCGTAGCCAAATCAATCCGCTCACATAGCCCAAAAACGAATGTGATTAATACATAAAGCCAATCCAACTACTTGTCGGCAATAGATTTATATGGTACTGGTACGATCATTAAGGGGAAATAAATGCCTAGCTGCGTTTGTAAACAAAGGGGATCCGGAGTAACCGGAAAATAAAATCAGGATGACCGAAAATTCAAACAATTTGTCGCGACGCGGCAAGTATGCAATCCGCATATCACTTCTTCTAACCCTCTGTGGACTGGCTCAAGGCCTGCACGCAAGCGAATGCGACGAACCTGTCGCCAGAGCGCTCTCCGTCCAAGGCAGGGTAGAGGTGATCTCCAACGGTGATTCGACCTGGTCCCTCGTGCAACAGAATATGGGGTTCTGTCCGGGTGACCGCCTGCGGGTGAGCGCCAACAGCCGAGCTGGCCTGATGCTCGACAACGAAACCTTATTGCGACTGGCGGAGAATAGCAGCGTACGCATCAACGCACCCGAAAAAGAAGGCAGCGCCTGGCTCGACCTACTGGAGGGAATCGCCCACTTCATCAGCCGGGTCACCCACCCGTTTCAGGTCAACACCCCCTATGTCAACGCCTCCATCGAGGGCACCGAGTTCACGGTGGAGGCCGGACCCGAGCGTGCCCGGATCACGGTCCTGGAGGGGCGTGTACACGCCCGAAACGAGCAAGGCGAAGTGGTGGTGAACGGCGGCCAGCGGGCCGACTCCCTCAAGGACCAGGCACCCCGGGCCGAGGCGGTGGTCGATCCCCTGAATGCGGTGCAGTGGGCTCTCTACTACCCCCCTGTCGCCGAGCCACCCAAAAGCCATCCGTCGGAAGCCGTCACGCAATCCCTTGAAGCCTATCGCCGGGGCGACCTGAGCGGCGCCTTCACCGCCCTGGCCGACGAGCCCGCTGTCGCCGAACAGGCCACCCTGCTGGTCTATCGCGCATCCCTCCATCTGCAGGTGGGCAGCACCGATGCCGCGCAAGAGGATCTGGAGGCCGCGCTACGCCTGGAGCCGGAGCAAGGTGACGCGCTGGCGCTGATGTCCATCATCGCCACGGTGAACAATGAGGGCTCGCAGGCCATGGAGTTGGCCCGACAGGCGGTAGAAGTCTCGGGAGATTGGACCTGTGCCTGCGGCGTGGGGACGAATCTCCATGCGGCAGCCGCTCAGCTTGCCCTCTCCTATGCCGAACAGGCCCGGTTTCAGCTCCCCGAGGCCCTGAAAGCGGCCCGCCACGCGACCCAAGTGGCACCGGAAAGCCCCCTGGCCTGGTCCAGGCTGGCCCAGCTGGAACTGATGTTCCACAACCTCGACGCCTCCAACGAGGCGGCCCGCCGCGCCGTGGAGATTGCACCCGAGCAGCCCCAGAGCCAGACCACGCTCGGCTTCACCCGCCTCATCCGGCTCGATCTCGACGGCGCCCGCCAGGCCTTCGAACAGGCTATCGCCCTCGACCAGGCAGACCCCCTGCCCCGGCTCGGTCTAGGCCTGGTTCAGATCCGCCAGGGTGATCTGGAGGATGGACGCCGACAGCTCGAGACCGCGGCCAACCTGGATCCCGGCAACGCCCTGATCCGCAGCTATCTGGGCAAGGCCTACTACGAAGAGAAGCGCAACCAGCGGGCGGCGACCCAGTTCGCCCTGGCCAAGCAGTTCGATGACCTCGATCCCACCGCCTGGTTCTACGACGCCATCCTCAAGCAGTCGGAGAACCGGCCCATCGAGGCACTGAAAGAGATAGCGACCTCGATCGAGCTGAACGACAACCGGGCGGTCTATCGCTCGCGCCTCCTGCTCGATCAGGACGAGGCGGCAAGGGGAACCAGCCTGGCGCGGATCTACCAGGAGCTGGGATTTGATCGGCAGGCCCGGAATGAAGCCTACAAATCGCTTCAGTCGAGCCCGCAAAACCACTCTGCCCACCGCCTGCTGTCCGACAGCTATTTCGGTGAACCGCGCTATGAAACCGTGCGTTTGAGCGAGCTGCTGCTATCACAGCTGTTGCAGCCCCTGAACACATCCCCGATCCAACCCCAGCTGGCGGCGAGCCGTCTCGGCATACTCGACGGCGCCGGCCCTTCCGCGAGCGGCTTCTCCGAATACACGCCGCTATTCACCCGCAATGGCCTCGATTTTCAGCTTAACGCCATCAAAGGCAGCAACGCCAGCGTCGGCGACGATCTGATTCTCTCCGGCCTGAAAGACCGAATCTCCTTCAGCCTCAGCCAGTTTCACTACAAGACCGACGGATGGCGGGAGAACAACGACCTCAGACAAGATATCCAAAACGCCTTCCTCCAGGCGGCCCTCTCATCCTCAACCAGCGTTCAGTTCGAATACCGCCACCAGAAGGCAAAGTACGGCGACCTGGCTTTCGCATTCGAGCCCGATTACTTCAACCCCTACGAGAGAAACGAACTGGAACGCAGTATCGGCCGCATCGGTCTTCAGCATCAGTTCTCGCCGAACAGCCGCCTGCTGGCATCCGCCATATATCAGGACATGCAGCAATCGAATCAGTGGGAAGTCTCCAGTCAGGCACCCTTTGGCACGGTTGTGGAATCGGATATCACCGCAAGCGACAGCATCTCACGCACCTTGGAACTACAGACAATCCATCGTTTATTTGACCATACCTTCACTTTCGGCGGCGGAAACTATGACGAAGACTACACCGAAGACTGGCAGCACCTGATTACGATCACGCCTCCGTTACCCATGCCGCTCCCGCAAACGCCGCCAACACATGACTTGATCAACCCTCAATTCAAAAACGTCTATCTCTATTCCGTACTGACGCTCCCCTCACGGCTCAGCATGACGCTTGGCGTGACCTACGAGGATTTCAAGAACTATGTCATTGAAGCCGATCAGGTGAACCCCAAGTTTGGCTTGACATGGGATGCATCGAAAAACCTCAGCTTCCGCATTGCCTACCTTGAGAGCCTTGCCCGCCCGGAGCATCTAGAACAGAGCATCGAACAGACTCAGGTGGCGGGATTCAATCAACGCTTCGATGACGTGGGCGCATCTGAAATCAAACACACAGGTTTTGGCATGGATGCCAAGCTGGGGAATGACCTAACCGCCGGCGCCGAATTCAATCGCAGAAGCCTCCGGGTTCCCGCAACCCTGGCCGGCGGCGCCGGAGTGGTTTATGAAGACCGTGATGAAAAGCGCTCGAACGCCTATCTCTACTGGACGGCAACCCAAAGACTGGCGATGCGCATCAGCTTCGAGAAAGAGGAGCTGGAACGCCCTGCCCCTCTCGAAGTCCTCACCACTCAGCGTACGCCGGTCGGGTTCAGCTATCACTGGCCGTGGGGACTTTTCCTCACAGCAGAGGGAACCTACATCAACCAGGAGATCACCCGCTCAGGCGTTACCGATCGGGACTCTTTCTGGAATCTCGACGGCGTGCTCGGCTACCGCTTCCCCAAGCGTTACGGCAAGGTTGAACTCATAGTCAAAAACATGCTCGACGAGGAGTTCAACTATTACGACCTGAGTTTTCATACCGGGGAACCCCTCATGCCACAGTTTCAGCCCGGACGTCAGATTTTCGCCCGCTTTACGCTGAACTTCTAGGAGCACGCTGATTGACCCGATATTCCACAATCCAAACAGCCCATCGCTGCGGCTTGAGAACACTGCATTGGGGCTGACCGCAGCCAAACCGGGATCCAGCCGGATCCCGATTATCAATATCAATAATCATCCATACACTTAGAGACAAAAAAGGGGCAAACCAATGAGAAAAAAGCGTTGGTCTTTCATGTGGTTCTTGCTGTTCACATCAGGGTGCGCCTGGACAACATCAGGGGGTCTGAATGCCGGGATTTATGACGCCTACTTCCCCCCCTGTTGGAAAAGGATCAATGCCGGCAACCGCGTCTTCTGCACGAGATGCTATCTATACAGCATTCTGCCTCCCTATGTGGAAGGACACCCACCACCGCCTTTGTACTGTGGTTAATTAACCCGGCAACCCAATATGTCGTGTTCAGGGCTTCAAGCATCCCCTTGATCAAGGCATGGCTCGCGGGCAATGGTTGACTCCATTGGCAAGAGCCACAACGCCGGGCAAGGGAATGCTTGAAGCCCATAACAAATTGATCTTAATTCCGGTTGGCCGGCGAGCCAACCTCTTCATGTTTTCATATTGGCACTTTTTAGTTGCTGAAGGCAGCATTAGGGATTTATATTTTCCCTGCTCCGTAATGGCCACAAAAGCATCTACCTGCAACATGGTACGGAATCAACACTGAAACGCGATTACAGGACTTTTAACTTACACACGGAGATTACAGCGAAACCATATATTTATTTCTGCATTGTCGTTTGTTCGTTAATCTCAAGCACAGCTCTAGCATTGGAGCACACTACGAAGGCAATAAACCCCTTTGCAAAATTTGAGCAAGGCAATACAGTCCGGGAGGAAATTCAAACAACGGAAGATTCGATTGATTGGAACGATTAATCGTTCCTTGCTGGCTGGAGGATAAACCCAAAGGTCGAGTTTACTGCGGGATATGCGCTATCTATTACATACGCGCCCCCTGGCAAATGATATACCCTCCCAATCCGCCTTTCAGTTGCTTGTAGTAACACCACCACAAACTGAAACTGCCGGTCACGAGCCGGCACGTTAGTCACCAACGGACCGGGCAATTTCATCATGCAAAAAAGTCGACATTCAGACAAAGGAAATGGATTTCAGACCTGGACCTGTCTGGAGCCATGACCCACCCCTTCCCCCAAACTACCTGGCCCCCCACCCCGTCAACATAACCGGCAGCGTTTGCTTCAGAACATAGAGATCCGTGCGCAGACTTCTGCTCCTGATGTAGATCAAGTCATAGAAGAGCTTGATCGCCGCCTCATCCAGGTTCTCGGCATACCCGAAGCTCACCTGGGCCAAGCCGGTTATACCGGGTTTGACCCGATTGCGCAGTGAATAGCCTTCGATCTGGCGTTCGTATTGCCTGACAAATTCGGGTCGCTCCGGCCTGGGGCCGATCAGACTCATTTCGCCACGCAGGACATTCAGCAGTTGTGGCAGCTCGTCGATCCGGCTTCTGCGCAGAATCCAGCCCAAATGCGTAATCCTGGAATCGTTTTTGCAGGCCATACGCGCGCCATCGCTCTCTGCATCAACTCGCATGGTTCGTAGTTTCAGCAGGGTGAAGTGCTTGCCATTCAGCCCGACACGCGTTTGGCGATAGATGACGGGATCACGCCCCAGGCTGGAGAGCCAGAGCGCCAGCATCGCCGTGAGCAGGATGGGCCCGGTCAGTATCAGTAGTATCAGGCTGAAGAGCAGATCGAAGAGCCGTTTAACCGCACCCTCCGTGGTCCAGGCATACCCGTTCGCTCCCTGCTCCAGAGCCACTGCCTGCTCTCTCTCCACGACGCCCAGTAATGCCGTGCTATCCATCAGACTTGGCGCCAGAACTATGTTTTGTTCAGCGAATGCATGCACCGTAAGCTCTCCATCACCACACCAGGTCGACCCATCACCCAGAACTCAGACGTTTCTACTGCAGGGAGACGGGGTTATCCATATTGCCTGAGCCTCACCTACCGGGATGTGGGTCGACCGCCTTCTTCGATCCTTCGATATCTGCTCCGTCTCTCTGTCTATAGAATTCCACTTTCCCTTCAGGCAGCCTATTCAATAGCGCACAGCTAATTTGTGACTTATTCACATCACATGCTGTTCATAGAGCGCGGTGATGTCTCTGATCGACTCGGTGCGAATACGCGAATCCACCACATTGCCGAAAGCAGGCTTGAACTCAACATCTTCGGGCGGCATCAGGTTCCAGGAGAGCACGGCGCGAACCTTGGGTTGAATGCCGTCCAATACACCGTCCCAATAGCGGTCCGCGTCCAGGTGGCCTGTCACCAGCTCGTAATGTGGAAGTGAGTTTTGCCCCCTATCTAGCGGGACATCACTGACCTCGAAGTCGACCAGAGCGGCCGGCTCATAGTCATCACCCCGTCCCCAGTCGATGAAGAAACGGATGAACTCTCTCGAATTGTGGTTGTTGAGCATGCTGCTATATCCATCCGGCTGCCTGATACAGACAACCGCCATCAACCGCTCCAGCTTGGTGTTGATCGCTACACAGAGGAGCTCCTCCCAATGGGTGACGCAGCTGAAATTACGGGTGTACTGCAGCATCGGACCCTGCATCCAGCGAGCACCCTGCATCCGCTCCAGGAGCAGATTCCGGGTCAGGTGAAGCTCGCCGGAGAGAGGTGAGTCTGAGGTTTCACGTGTTGTCATCGCCTTGATCAACCTGCTGATTTGCTTATTTAATTGATCCCTGGCAATAGCATGGCATCACACTTTCGGAATCGGCATGAAATGCGACCCTCGGCGGTTGTGACATATTCACTTGACGCAACCGAATATGGCGCCATGCATCACTGCGGTCCAACAGCCACCCGCCCACAAATCGGGCTAATACCCAACCACAGAAGGCATCACGTGGGACACAGCCCGAACCCTGGACGAGAGACCTACTGCAACCTTGCCTGAAGCGGCTCTCCCTGCCACTGTTTGGATGGCACCGGCTCGCCCTGCGAGGAATCTCTTATCAGCGCCTCAAGCGGCTTGTCGGAATCGATGCAGAGATTCGACTCGACGGCATTTCCAAACAACGGAGTGTGCTCATGATCCATATCGGGCACTCGGTGCCATGAAAGCACCGCCTTGACCTTGGGCCGTACACCGTTCAGCAGGCTGCCCCAGTAGCGCTCCTGATCGAATGAGGTGGAGACACGCCGGTAGCGTGGACGCTCGATGTCGACTGCCTCAGGCAGCCGATCATAGACTTTGAAGTGGGTAAGGCTTACCGGCCGGTAGCCGGCACCGTCTTCCCAGTCGATAAAGAAACGGACATATTCGATAGAACCGTGACGGCGGAGCAGCCCGCTATACCCGGCTGTTCGATGTATCCCAACCAGGGCCATCAGACGGCCCGCCTCCGGATTGATCGCCGTGCAGATCAGTTCCTCCCAATGGGTGACCGCACTGCATGCGAGCTTCTCCGGCAACAGATTTTCAGGCGGAAGTTGGCTCGCAGCCAAGTGCCGCAACAATGCTCCCCGTATCTTCGCCAGCCGGTTGGAATCGTCCCCATCCAGCGGTGTTGTATGTAGCATGTTATGCATAGTCTTATTCCGGTGAGCAGGCGCTAGTGCCCTGTAAAGAGAGCATTTCATCTCGCGCTTCGTTGCTGTAGGACATGACACATACCCGATGTGTGACATATTCACTTGACCGGGTCGCTAATCCGGACTCAGAGGCATATCCGTCGATGTGGTGGAGGGAAAGCAGGACAGAATGGGTACTAAGAGGTTGACGCCCTGAAGACGACATATCTAGTTGCCGGGTTGCTAATTGCGCGGAAGAGCGACCCTTACCGGCTATTCGAGGATTCCCAGCGGACCACGACCGACGCCTCGCCGGCATTCGCGGCAAAAGGATGACAGACAAGCCGGCCGGGGATCGCGGCCAACTCGCCATTCAGGTAGATGAGTGGGATGCGGGAGCGCTCCCAGGTGGGTATGCCCCACTCTTGAAACAGCTTCTTCAGGGGGCGGTGGTGGGCCTGCCCGGCCGGCATGCAACGCTCCCCGCCACACCGGAAACGCACTTCGATCTGCGCACCCGACCAGGCCTCCGGGTCGATGCCCCCTTCACCGGATCCGGCAAACAGCCTGCCCAGGCCACTGGGCAGCGCCAGCTCGCTCCGATCTTGCCAGATCAACGATTCCGCAGGAGCCAGTGCCGGCAGCGCCTTTCTAAGCAGGAGGCGATCCCGATAGCGTCGTACCTCCCACCCACTCCAGACGATCAGTGGATTGGCATCGGCCCGCCCCTGCACCGCCTCTCGTTCAATACGCGCCAAATTCCTTGAGCTGGGCAGTGGCGCACCCAAACCGGTGATCCAGTGTCTCAGAAGATTGCGCAGGCGAATGGAATCGAAGCGCTGGAGGGTGCTGACGGAGAGGTCCGCTGTCTCCGCCAGGCGGGCCCGCGCCAGATCCTCTTGCGCCTCCTCCTCCACCAGCACCAGTAACTCACCGCTGAAGCGGGCGGCGCGAGACAGGGTGATGGCAGCGGCCGGCCAGCGGCCAGTCAGCATGGGCATTACCCGATGTCGGATGAAGTTGCGATCGAAGCGCAGATCCCGATTGGAGGGGTCCTCCTCCCAGCTCAGTCCATGCTGGCGGGCATAGGCCTCGATGGCGGCGCGTGGAGTATCGAGCAGGGGCCGTGTCAGCCAGCCGGCGAAGAATCGGCTCAGCGCCGGCATCGAGGCCAGACCGGCCGGACCGCTACCGCGCAGGAGTTGCAACAACAGGGTCTCCGCCTGGTCATCCTGATGTTGCGCCGTGAGTACCAGATCCCCGGGGCCGATATGCTCGGCCAGCGCCCGGTAGCGGGCCTCCCTGGCTACCGCCTCGACACTCTCCCCCGGTCCTGGCGAGAGCGAAAGCTGGACCACCTGCAAGGGAATCTCGTACTGCTCACAGAGGGTTTCACAATGGGCCTGCCAGAGATCGGCCACCACCTGCAGGCCATGGTTGATATGGATCGCCTGCAGGGTCCAGGGCAACGATTCACGCAGGGAGGCCAGCAGATGCAGTAATACACAGGAGTCGAGGCCGCCGCTGAACGCCAGATGGCCGCGCTCGGCTGCGGGCAGATCCTTAAGGGTTGCGAGGAGCCGTTTTGCGTTGAGGGTCACAGCGGGCCAGGCAGGCGGGAACCGGCTCAGTCCCCGGTAAACTGCCCGTACTGCATTAGCCGCTGGTAGCGGGCGTCAAGCAGCTTGTCGATGGCCATGCTGGTAATGTTCTCCAGCCCTTCCCGTAAAGCGTGTTTGAGGTTGCTGGCCATACTCTCGATGTCGCGATGGGCGCCACCCAGGGGCTCAGGGATGATCTCGTCGACCAGCCCAAACTCCAACAGCCGATCCGACGTGATCGCCATCGACTCAGCCGCCAGGGGCGCCTTCTCGGCGCTCTTCCAGAGGATCGAGGCACAACCTTCGGGAGAGATGACCGAATAGGTGCCGTATTGCAGCATCATGACCCGGTCGCCAACGCCGATAGCCAGCGCTCCGCCGGAGCCTCCCTCGCCAATCACGGTGCAGATGATGGGAGTGCGCAGTCCGGACATCACCTTGAGATTGCGCGCGATCGCCTCGCTCTGGCCCCGCTCTTCCGCACCCACCCCCGGATAGGCGCCCGGGGTATCGATGAAGGTGAGGATCGGCAATTTGAAGCGCTCCGCCATCTCCATCAAACGCAACGCCTTGCGGTAGCCCTCTGGACGGGGCATACCGAAATTTCTGAATAGTTTGTCCTTGGTGTCGCGCCCCTTCTGGTGACCGATCACCATCACCGGACGCCCCTCCAACCGAGCCACTCCACCCACGATGGCATGGTCGTCGGCAAAGGCCCGGTCGCCGTGCAATTCGTGGAACTCATCGAAAATACGGTCGATGTAGTCAAGCAGATAGGGCCGCAGGGGATGGCGCGAGAGCTGGGAGATGTCCCAGGGTTTGAGATTGGAGAAAATCGACTCGGTCAGGGACTGGCATTTGCTCTCCAGCCGGGCAATCTCGTCCTGGATATTGATCTCATTGTCACTGCCGACCAGCCGAAGCTCTTCGATCTTCGCCTCGAGTTCAGCAATTGGTTGTTCGAATTCAAGAAAGTTCAGATCCATGCACGGAATATACCGGAATCAAATTCGATAGAACAGTCTGGTTTGCACCGAATATGGGCATGCTTGGGGTCTCCCTTTGGGTGCGAGAGAGCTCACAGTTTTGCGCAGACGCATGAGAGGCAGGCCTGATGCGGCCCGTGACCCGATATGCTGCCTGTCCACCACGGTCGACGGGCAGCGATTCCCCTGCCTCACATTCCCACCGCCCCGTAATCACCCGCACAATCTGCCATCAACAGGGGGCCTGTGAAATCACCAGGTCATTCTCCTACTTAATTTATGGGCATTATGTCGAGCCAGACTCAACCGAGGGATCCGCCAGCAAATGCGCCGGGACGTCCAACTCAGGGTACAACCTGGGGGCTGCGCTCAATATATGTGTGAACCCGCAGACAAATCTCACAACAAACTCAGGCTAATCCAGATCCGGGTGCAAACAAAGCATGATCCAGAAACGGGTGACACAGCGCAATTCCTCCCCTGTCCACACACCTGCGGAGTCGGCTATTCGTCCTGGCAATGCTGTTCCTATCCTGCCCGGCCCACGGCCAGCGCCCCTTTTTCATCGGCTCTGCCCAGGACACCCTCGGCAACGACTGGCGTCTGGCGCAGGTAAAGGCGGTACAGCAGGCATTGGCCGAGTACCCTGACGTAGGCTTCGCATACACCGAAGACCCGGTCAAGAGCCGCAACGCAGAGCATGGGCATGCTTGAAGCCTCTGACATGATGAAATTCAAAGGAGAGAAAACAGGAGCAGTGGCTGGAGAGCCAATTTAATGACGACCGAACGAAAAGGATACAGCAGCATCCGAGCGATTCGGATGGCATTGACTACCACAAGGACAACAACGGATTTTTTATCGAGGCACAGAAACCGCTCATTCATACAAAACCTGCACGAAAACGCCAAAGATAAGCGCGTTGCCAACTCCGTCATCGCCCTCGGCCACTGCCTCATTATGTCCGTGCTCGCCGAAGGCGCCCCAGCTACAGCGGTTGACCGAACGGAGTTATAACGAAGGCCAGGGCTTTCTTATTAGCCGGCCGATCCCGACTGAACAAATGGTCGAATCGGCGCACATAGACAACCACGGGTTTACGGCCCAACTCAAGAAGCACCGCGCATAGACTGTATCAATAGGATTGCCGAAAACAGGGAAGGTCTCGGGGGACTGACGCGCCCCCGCAGCGGATAAGCAGGGTTAAAAAAGTTCAGAAGTAGAGATTCTCGACAGACTTGCCGTCAACGAAAATCTCACATTTGTCACCGGATTTCGACTTGGCAGCCTGGATGGCGCCGGCCACCTTCCCAAATACGCCACCCTCACTGCTCAACACAGAACCGAAATAGCAGCTGCTGCTGATACGCATGCCTTTGTATTCAGCATTTAAATTCTGCGTCGGCGTGTAGGGAGGAAAACTGCCCCGCATGACGGGATCGCCGTTGACGGTCACTTCCAACTGATTGTGGTCGACGTCATATTTACCACCGAAGATGAGTTTGACACCTTCAGACTCGTAGGTCTTCTCCTGGGCAATTTTCGGGGCAGTGGAACAGCCGGCAAGCAGCAGGCCGCCCAACAAAACAGAGAAAAATAAAGAGGTACGCATAAATCGCTCCTTCCTATGGAAATATAATCGAGCCTGGCAGACGCCAGCGACTCAATGAATACACTGCTTATCAATCAGCACGCCGATTATAATGAGTTCATACTCAAGCCGCCAAACCTACAGCACATTCTCGGCGAATAAAGAAACAGCTGCATGATCCCATACCATGACCCGACATGGACAGCGGGCAGTCAGCCGGGGGTCCAGCGGCAGAGCCTGATGGATTGGTATTACTTACCCCGACTCCACAGTCCCAAACAGAATCCTGAGATTTTTCTTGTGTGGCACAATCCGTTAAACTTCATATCCCGCGCTGTACTGCATTTGCCAGCTTGAGGCGCCTGTCAGATCTAGGCCGCCAGAGATATTTCTTCTGGTCCCGATGATCGTTTCTATCGGGAGGACACTCACTTGGACAATGAACTCAGCGAATTCGCTCCGGCCAATTTGCGTGGTTTACCGGCTCGCTTCGAAGCTCAGAAAATCGCCTTCGGACCGGTTGTATTTCAATGTGTGCGTATCGCCTGGAAGAGTGGCCTGCTGGACAAAGTGGATAAGGCCGGCAAGAGCGGCATCAATATCGCCGAATTGGCGAACCGGACCGGCTTATCCGAATATGCCATCAGCGTGCTACTGGAAACCGCCCTCTCTGCTGGAGTGGTACGTCGTCAGAACGATCGCTACAGCCTCACCCGAGTGGGCGACAATGTACTGCATGACGAGCTGACTCAGATCAACATGGATTACGTGCACGATGTCTGCTACCAGGGCCTGTTCGAGCTCGAAGCCTGTCTGCGCGAAGAGAAGCCGCTGGGCCTCAAATACCTTGGCAACTGGGAAAGCATCTACGAAGGCCTATCGATACTGCCGGAACCGGCCCGCACGAGCTGGTTTCGCTTTGACCACTACTACTCCGATTCCGCTTTCGGCACCGCACTGGAGCATGTGTTCAAACACAAACCCCGTCGCCTCATGGATATCGGCGCCAATACCGGCAAGTGGAGCCTGCAATGCCTGCACCACGACGCCGAGGTTCGCCTGACCCTACTGGATCTACCCATACAATTGGAACGGGCTCGCACTACCCTGACGGAGGCGGGCGTGGATGATCGCGCGCAATTGCATCCTATCGATATTCTCGATTACAGCATGCCCTTCCCGTCCGATATGGATGCCGTGTGGATGAGCCAGTTTCTGACCTGCTTCAGTGTTGAGGCCATTGGCCACATATTCCGCCGCGCCGCCGACTGCCTGGCCCCCGGCGGCTCCGTGTGGGTGTTGGACACCTTTTGGGACCGCCAGCAGTACGATATCGCAAGCTATTGCCTGATCAATACCTCACCGTATTTCACCGCCATCGCCAGCGGAAACAGCAAAATGTATGAGAGCTCGACCATTGTTACCTGCGCAGAACCATACGGGCTACGTCATGTTGAAACTGTCGATGGCCTGGGGATTTGCCACTCCCTGCTGCGCTTCGTACGTGAAGCTTGATGGCATGTCGGTTGGAAGCCTTTGAAAGACGCGAGCTTAGCTCCTCTTCCATGAGACCGGACCGCTTAAGAAATCAGCAAACGGAAATTTGAACATTTATCCCAAACGGCCGCCAGCCGATGACTTAGCGTCGGAAACACCCTTAATTTCCACGGTTGATAATCTTATTAGGCTCACACCACCAGTAATCAGCGCACCCACCACTCTTGCCAGTATACCTATGGCGAGTAGTCCGATTATCCCCAGAAACAAATAGTGCAGCGGTCGACTGGCGTGCACCTCGAATATCTTGTCACCCATATGACCATTGAGTAAAAGCTCACTATTGCTGACGCTGGTAATGACCCAGCTCACCAATTCAGATTCACTTGGCGATTGAACCACCTGAAAAACCGAGATCGCCAGATAGATTAAACTAATTGATCCCGCACATACTAGCGAGATGCCAACCCAATATGTGAGTCCTTTTACGCTTTCATTTACTTCATGATTCATCATATGAATAATTCCTCTAAAAAAAGCTTAATCCGTGTCAGACCTTTTTATACTGGCGGCAGCACGGATTTGCATGGCCACATGTGATCAGCTGCGATCAATCATACTTTTTTATTAACATGAGGTTGCATCAAGACTGTTTGTTCAACTTTTTGGCATGCAGAAGCCGAGAAACAGCCGCTCGCAAAAGTGCCCTTGAATAGAGTTTATGGAAACCAAGTAATAGACGAAAGGCGAAACCCATTCTCGGCTCGTCATTTAAACCAGCAACGATAGGCACAACAGCAGACCCGAAGAACAAGCGTGTAGATTGTTTATCCTCAGCGGGCAGACACATAAGCCACGACCGTGTGCGACCGTGAATATCACAAAGGAGCAATTGATCCTCCTCTCTGCCCTCAACAGTCCATGCGGCAAATTCAGAAACTTTACCCGTGGCGAGTGCGTGGACCTCCGTGTCTTCCGATGGTCGCCTGATAAACCAAGCTAACAATACTCTTTCTAGCTTGAAAAGCGTAGTAGTGTAAAAAGCCTCGATGTAATCCGCTTGCGAAATCTTGCCTGCTATCTCAGTATAGTAGCAGTCAGTATAGGCGCCTTCACGCAGATAACGGCAGAGAAGCGCCTTGTCAGGCAATTCACATGATTTAATCAGGGACTTGTCCATACGGTCTATTTTTAGGAAGAGGAATTGGACATGAGCAGTATATGCCTAGGGCGATTCCAGCGATCCTTCCCAACCACTCAGCCCTCAGCGGAGTGGCAACGACACTTCCACCGTCTCTCCGCCATAGCCATGAACTGAATCGTGCGCACGTATAGTGACACGTTTGATATCATTTGGAACAGCAACGTTACTTAGGGTTCTTGTGAAGGGTTGCTCATGAACATGAGGATGGTGCAGGATACGGGTAGCAAGCACTTTACCGTCTATTCCCATCACCTCCCATTTGTCCGCGTAGTGACTCCACCCTTCATCTGCGTGACGCAGCGTCACCGTAAAATTACAACGAATCCCCGTATGGCATTCCGCTCTCGCTTCCAGTAAATCCGGTTTACCAGCGCGCGCAATCCCCGCATAGAGCAGGCAGATCGATATGAAAGGCACTAATGCCGGAATGAGTTTCATAGATTAACCTCTCCTCTTACCGAGACGCAGCGCCAAACCGTTGACTGATAATTACCCATACAGAAGCCAGCTTCCAAACACCCCATCCAGACACCCTACAATTGGAAAGTTACTTTTTACAGCGTATAGTAATAACTTCCGCACGCGCATAGGTACTAATTTCTTCAGTTGATATCACTGCTGTGTCCGATGATGCCTCATGGAAAGGCATAGCTCTATCATTGAGATATCGTTTAATCTCGCCAATTTTTATTGCGAAATTGATATTTTGCGCAATATCGCCTGTTCTCTCGGCCAAACGTAACGCGTTTAGCTTAGCCGTAACGATACCAATCACCGAACCCTTTTTGTCATAAAGCGGGCCACCACTATTTCCTGGCTGAATAGGAGCGGTGATCTGAAAATATCGCTTATCTCCCTTTACTCCAGCGAGCGCACTTACAATACCTTGTGTTACATTCAGGTCCTCAGCAAGGATACCTGATAACGGGAACCCCGCTGCGACAACAGTTTCACCCTGGAATATTTTCGAAGTGGAGCGAAAGTTGACCGGCGCACCTCTCTCGCCAGTAACATGGAGCAGAGCCAGATCGCGAAAAGCATCGGTATGTTTGATGTCGCCTTTACCCTTTCTTCCGACGGAAATCGTCTTACATCCATCGACAACATGCGCATTTGTTAAAACTGTATCTTGTGTAATCCAGAAACCACTACCTGATGACTCCTTACCTTGCGTAACGTTGCTTGTTTGCCTGCATGCGCTGAATCGTGCATTCATACAGACACTGTATGAATAAGCAGACGTTTGAGACGCCGTATACCCCATCAACGTACGCTCGGATGCAAAGTTAGCAAGCTCAGTCAGTTCGACCTTGTACTCACTACGAACCAAAAGGTGCAATTCTGTTAGCGGCACGCCACTCTTTAGAAGCTGCGACATTTCCTGGACAATTTTGCGCACCTCTGTACAGCACTGCGGATCCATCTTCGGCGAAGACGAAATATCCCGTGCTTCATAATCCTGGGAGATGTCTCTTGGCGGTGTTTGGCTAAAATGTGTTTCGCCATTTTCATCGACCCATTTATAGAGTTTTGCCTCTACTGACATAGAAATCATCAGCATTAAGATAAAGATTGTTTTGACTATAATTCCATTAAGCATGACACTCTACTTCCGTTGCCACTTGATACCGCCAATTCATGGAGTGATATTCTTACTCAGAAAAACCATTTATAATAATCATCTTGTTTAAACATTTATGATATTACCTTCCCTTAATTCTTCCAGGATTCGACTAAATGAGAGATGTTTGCGTTATCCACTAAAACAGCTCTACTTCACTTTGTGCGTTTTTACTCTATTGTTTTATCCAATTAATCTACAGAACCATTATTTGCTTATTTTCTACATACTGGAGCATAAACTCAATGACTGAAAAACTGCGAGACATTTTCTGGTTGTATGGGCGGTTCGCAATTGACGATTGGAGAGCGCTAAATGACCCCAAGAGTAATGACCAATGACAACACATCAATCTCTACAATACAAAAAACCTGAAAAATCCCGATCAAAGTAAAATGTTAGTCATTACAACGTAATGGACCAGATAAAGCTACTCTGAACCGTTGAAACATAACGCATTGAGATCATGAGCTTACACTACGCCTTCGAAGCACAAGATCAAAGACATTTACACTAACCCGATAGTACTTACTGATGAAAAGCGAATCAAACATGTGCGCATATACGCCATCATTCACCCCGAATCGGATGGCCATGGCGCGGCAATCCGCATCCAAACGGCAATCTAAGCATTGGGTGCGGATTGCCGCACTATAACCTTTTGCGCTTCAGTACCTACTTCCGCATTAAACGGACTCGCTTCGCTTAAGTAGGTGCCATTCCACTCTATCCCCTTATAACACCAAGTAGAGACACATAAGTACGCGGGAAATTGCACTCGTATAAACCGCGGTATAGCTCCTATCATTCTTACACATCCCGAGAAGGTACCGACATATTAGTTCATTTAAAGTGACACAAAGGCTTCGCGCGGCTTTTTCATGGTAAGCCCGTTGGCTTTGACATAGAAGTCTAATTTGTAGAGCTTTTCCGCAAAAAGACAATATCGCTTCGCTTCTTCCTTGGTCACAAATGAAGTCACGATGACCAAAAATGTCGGCAGTGATGCACTGTCATCCTTTGCCATTTGCGACAGTATATTCTTTTCCGCTAACTGGTTTTGGAGTTTGATCGCATTATCATATGAGGAAAAGCTACCCGCTTGCACCATATACTTATTGAAGCTTTGTAGCGAAGTGACATTTCGCAGTATCTGTTCTGGTTTAGCTCTCTCTCCAATACTTAAATCATTAGCCCCTCCCTGTCGACTCTCTGTTGACAAATGACTTTGAGCGACCATGACATCCGCCAAGTTACCTGCTGAGTCATTGCGCACATTCCTGTACTCAGTGCTATCGCTCTTCGCAGAAACATGTTTTTCAGACGTTGTTATACGATGATTCAAGCTCTCTGCTGGAGCAATCTCGATTTGATTGGCATAAAGGCCACCCATCTCAGATCGACCTTGCACAGTTGCATCCCGCTCAGCAATTGCCTGTCCGGGTACAATCTCATTAGCGGATTTCCCTGCCTGGCTAGCCGATCCCGTATAAACCCCCCCAACGAAACATACGACCGGCAAAATACTGGCAACACTCAATATAATCTTGAAGTCCTTTTGATCGATTTCTAAGTAGCTCATCCCGTTCTCCCATTAATGTCAATTTTCCGGCGACACCAATATGATACAAATTGCGTGCCAATATTTAAGGGAGTTCAGTGCAGTTGCCGTAGCGTTTTCAAAAATATGACAAAAAGTATGATTCGTGATTCTTGAGTGCACACCACTCTGCTCAATATCAGGCCAACTCGCCATAAACAACCTTGTGGTGCACCCAAAACTCGGAGGCTGGACAGAATGCCGCGCACTTAGATTATTTCCATTAATTATCATACGGTTATAGCTATAGATACGTTGATGAAATAGGCTGACATAGCAGCTCCTTTGCTACACTTCACACTTCTTATTCATGAGTTATCAAAGTGAAGTCGCTAGATAGGTCTGTCTTGGTTTTTGAAATATTTCCACCCACTTGCCCCTTGCTTCCGAGCTCATAACAAGCGGGGTAAATGTTATTTATTTGACAGACAGGTAGAGCAATATCATGCAGGGAAGCGGTGTTTGGTTAATCTGTCCCCCGCATATTCTTTAAATCGCCATGTGTCGAGACACAGTTTACGCCCCAATCTGAGGCTGGCCGCTGGAGCTCGGCTACATGATCTTCCCAGAGTCCGGGAATTATCAGAAAGAATGGAATCAAGGGACAATATACCTATTTCCACTGATCGGACGCTGGCCTGGCGGGACGCTTGGGCAGCAACTCTCTGCCTGAGATGTCTTCCTGCATTACCACAAACAGCTCTCTCCCAAGATGTCATCCTGTACGGATATGGAGCGAGATCTGTTGCGGCAGGTCACCAACGCACTTCACATCCGGCAAATATTTGTCCCAGTCAATGATATGCTTCAACATCGGTTTCAATTGAACCAGGCGATCCTCCTCAGCTAAAAGATGTGCATGCGCGCTCGACCACACCCAGTCTTGCGCTCTCCTGCATAATCCCACAACAACGGGGCTCCGTTCGACATATCGGACACTCGTCCATGAGATATGATTCATGCATTGCAATTGAATGAAAACGCTCTTGCCAAAGATGGCCGCGCATATTTTTCGAAAATTGATCTACCGTATGTAGCGGCGGTGTACCTCGCCAAGTGTCGCGTGTAGCCCATCCTCCTTACTGGGAACCACGAACAAATTCACCTGCTTCGACATCAAGCAATAGGCCCAAACCTCTGCATCATGAATTTTGAATATTCAGCTAGTAGTTCAAGATAGTACGCATGATCATCTGCATGAAAGAAAGTTTTCTGTCGACGATTGCCACGTTGCGTGACATGGTGGGGATATCCGAGCATAACAAAACGAGCCATCCCGGCTATAAAGCAGTTCCTCTTCACTTCCCTATCGAGAGCATGATCTTATGCTGATTTCGTTTAAATAGGTATACCGTCCCCTGAATTCCTCAATTCCCCTGAATTCCGTGGTACTTTCTCGCGTTACTGTTAGCCTTTTTACTATCTTAGAATCTTTTCCATCCTGGGCTGAGAGCAAATAATTCCAACATCAACGTCTATCCTCTCTGACCCGCTCAGTCTAACGACCGCTGTCTCCGTGGATCAATCAAACCGACCGAGCCCATAGAGATTTAAATTCACAATCTGTCCTTGAGTATTCAAGCAACATAGGCTGGATCTTAGTAAAAAGACCGTCTATTCTTTCCCTACGCCAGCTAACCCTCAAAACTTGAGACATTTTAAAAACTAAACAGAATATCGTTTGGGTGACATTTCCTTCTTTGAGTTGATCCAAACACAATTTTTTTATACCAGACAAGTTAGTAAGGAGGATACGAATGCGTGTAGGCGTCGTCATAGACTCGGCCTGTGATCTACCCGCCGTGTACCTGAAAGAGCAAAATATCGAAGTTTTACCTATCAATCTACAACTCGGCGAAGAAGTGTCGCTGGATGTGCGTGATCCAACTGCGACCATCGACTTCTACTCGCGCTATGCCAGCAAGCGTCTGACCGCGCAGACCAGCCCTCCCACTACCGCGCAGATTATCTCGACGCTGTCCGAGCGTGCGGCGAACGAATTTAACCGACTGTTGATCGTCACCATAAGCAGCACGCGAAGCAAGATTTTCGATCATGTAACCAATGCTCAGCTTCCATTGCTGAACAGAGTACGACAGAAGCGCAAACTGGAACAGGTTAAAGGATCTTTTCATTTACGCGTTCACGATAGCAAGACACTATTCACCGGTCAGGCGGTACTGGTGCACGAGATGATCAGGTTGTTGCGCGAGGAGAAGCTGGATTTCGACGAACTATGCCGACAGGCAGATATATTGAGCGACAGCATTCACGCCTTTTTGATACCCCGCGATCTCTACTATGTCCGCAAACGCGCCAGCCAGAAAGGTGAGAACAGCGTCAGTTGGTTGCGCTATAAAGCCGGTACACTGCTGAACATGAAGCCGATCATCCGGGCGCATCAGGGCAACACCGAGACGGTGATGACTGCTCGGGGATTCGACAAGGCCATCGAAAAGCTCCTGCAGATCGCCATCGCCGCCATCGACGAGGGCCTAAAGATAAAAGTCATTGCCCTAAGTTATGCAGGCGACCCTGAGGAGATGTCCAACCACATGCAGATTCGCAAATTTTCAGACTATGCACAGAGCAAGGGCATCGAGGTTATGACATCGGTTATGAGCACGACTGCAGGTGTGCATGTGGGGCCAGGCGCTCTGTCGCTCGCCTATGCGGTTTAAGTGAGACGGAATGTGCATGCCGTCAGGAACTGACGGCCATGCAAATTTATTCATTCTCTACTTGAGATAAACAGACACTCGAATAAACGACGCTATGCTAAGGAATCATTTTTTTGGATATTCCAACCGATACGGCATCGCAAACCGCACTCTCGACTCGAAGCAGCTTTAGGGCGCGGCTTGCGCTAACGCAGCAAAAAAAGAAACCTTGAACTACCCCTATTTTTTCTTTGGGCTCGAAGTCAACTCATGGCTGAGTTGACTATATTCTTAACCGAGAGTGACTGCCAATTGGGCTTCATTCCAAGACTCTTCGTACGAGCAATCTTGCTGTCAATGCGACGCCCCCCCTCATTGAGTAGCACGAGGATTCAGAGTCCAATAACCTAACCCGAGCTCACCCCCTTCGTCCTATATCCGACACTTACCGCCCCGGATCCTACAAACTGTTCCAATCTGCGCAATAGCTCATCAGTCGGATTCACCCGCCACTCCTGCCCCAGCACGATATCTCCGCTGGCTTGTTGGGTACGATAGTGCAGACGAATTCCAGTGCTCCCGCCCCTAAAAGGATGGAGTATCTGCTGCAATTTCTCCCGAAACCCACCCGCATCGAGCCCATTGAGTTTTACGTTGAGATTGAGCAGTCCCGCATAGTGCGCCCGCGCCTGTTCGAAGGTGAGCACGTTGTCGACCCGGATGCTCAGCCCACCCCGGAATTCGTCGTAATTGAGACTGCCGGAGACAACCAGGATCTTGTCGGCCGAGACCAGCTCCCGATGGGTTTCATAGGTGTCGCTGAACAGGGTGCACTCTATTCGCCCGCTACGGTCATCGAGCACCACGGTGCCCATGCGTCCGCGCTGGGTCTGGCGGTGGCTGGCGGTGACCACCAGGCCGGCGACCACAACGGGAATGCCCTTGCGGCGCTGGCCGGGAGGACCGCTGTTGTCGAGGCTGAGGTCGCCGATGCGGCTGCTGGTCACCTGGGTGAGTTCGTTGGCGTAGCGGTCGATGGGGTGACCGGTGAGGTAGAGACCGAGGGTCTCCTTTTCGCCCTGCAGGCGCTGCTCCTCCTCCCACTCCTCCACGTCGTCTGGGATAACCTGGGCGTGGCTCGCCTCGGTGGGCTGAGGATCGCCCATGCCGAAGAGGTCGTTCTGCCCCCTTGCCTCCATCTCATGATGCTGCTCGGCAAGTTTGAGGGCCAGGGGTAGCTGCAACATGAGGGTCGCGCGGTTCTTGCCGAGACCGTCGAGGGCGCCGGCGCGCACCAGGGACTCCATCACCCGGCGATTGGCTTTGCGCAGGTCGATGCGGCGGCAGAACTCGAAGATATCTTTGTAGGGGCCCTCGGCTTCGCGCTCCTGGATGATCGATTCGATGGCCGACTCGCCCACCCCCTTGATGGCGCCCAGACCATAGACCACGGTCTTTTCGTCGGCGGCGGTGAATTTGTATTCGGAGAGATTGACCTGGGGCGGTTCTACCTTGAGCTTCATGCGACGGCACTCTTCGATCAGCGGCACCACCTTATCGGTGTTGTCCATATCGGCCGAGCAGACCGCGGCCATGAAGGCGGATGGGTAGTGGGCCTTGAGCCACATGGTCTGGTAGGAGACCAGGGCGTAGGCGGCAGAGTGGGATTTGTTGAAACCGTAGCCGGCGAACTTCTCCATCAGGTCGAAGATGTAGGTGGCGGTGGCCTCATCCACGCCCCGCTCCACCGCGCCCTTGCGAAAGATCTCGCCCTGCTTGGCCATCTCCTCCGGCTTCTTCTTGCCCATGGCGCGGCGCAGCAGGTCGGCGCCGCCGAGGGAGTAGCCGGCCAGCACCTGGGCAATCTGCATCACCTGCTCCTGGTAGAGGATGACGCCGTAGGTGGGCTTGAGGATCGGCTCCAGATCGGGATGGGGATAGGCCACCTTGGCGCGGCCGTGCTTGCGGTTGATGAAGTCGTCCACCATGCCCGACTGCAGCGGGCCGGGACGGAACAGGGCCACCAGGGCGGTGATGTCGTCGAAGCAGTCGGGCTGCAGCTTCTTGATCAGCTCCTTCATGCCGCGGGATTCAAGCTGGAACACGGCGGTTGTCTCGGCGCTCTTGAGCAGGCGGAAGGAGGCGTCGTCGTCCATCGGGATGGCACTGATGTCGATGGGCGGCTCGTCCTGTTTGGCGCGCACGGCGTTCACCGCCTTCAGCGCCCAGTCGACGATGGTCAGCGTGCGCAGGCCGAGAAAGTCGAACTTCACCAGGCCCACCTTCTCCACGTCGTCCTTGTCGAACTGGGTCACCAGTCCCTCGCCGCTGGCCTCGCAGTAGAGGGGCGTGAAGTCGGTCAGCAGGCCCGGGGCGATGACCACGCCGCCGGCGTGCTTGCCCGCGTTGCGCGCACAGCCCTCCAGCTTCTTCGCCATCTCGATGAGTTCGGTGACCTCTTCGTCGTTGCGGTAGGCCTCCTTGAGGTCGTCGCTCTCCTCCAGTGCCTTGTCGAGGGTCATGCCGATTTCGAAGGGGATCATCTTGGCGACGCGGTCGGTGAAGCCATAAGGGTGGCCCAGCACCCGGCCCACGTCGCGCACCACCGCCTTGGCCGCCATGGAGCCGTAGGTGATGATCTGGGAGACCGAGTCCCGGCCGTAGCGGCGGGCCACGTAGTCGATCACCTGGTCGCGCTTGTCCATGCAGAAGTCGACGTCGAAGTCGGGCATGGAGACGCGCTCGGGATTGAGGAAGCGCTCGAACAACAGCTCGTGCTCGATGGGGTCGAGATCGGTGATCTTCAGGGCATAGGCGACCAGGGAGCCGGCGCCCGAACCACGCCCCGGGCCCACCGGGATGTCGTTGTCCTTGGCCCACTGGATGAAGTCGGCAACGATCAGGAAGTAGCCGGGGAAGCCCATGCTGTTGATGACGTCGAGTTCGATCTGCAGACGCTCGTCGTAGACCTTGCGCTGTTGCGCGAAATCGGAAGCTTCCGGATCGAGGATGCGCTGCAGCCGCCACTCCAGACCCTTACGCGACTCGGCGGCGAGGAACTCCTCGATGGTCATCCCTTCGGGGATGGGGAAGTCGGGCAGGAAGTTCTCGCCCAGGGTCAGCTCGATGGTGCAGCGCTTGGCGATCTCCACCGTATTCGCCAGCGCCTCGGGGATATCGGCGAACAGGGCCTGCATCTCCTCCGGAGTGCGCAGATACTGCTGCTCACTGTAGTTCTTTGGCCGCCGGGGGTCGTCGATCGTGCGCCCCTCGTGGATGCAGACCCGCACCTCGTGGGCGTCGAAGTCTTCCTGATGGAGAAAGTGGACGTCGTTGGTGGCCACCACCGGCACCCCGTAGTCGGCGGCCAGGGCCACGCTGTCGTGCAGGCAACGCTCCTCGTCGGGACGTCCGGTGCGGTGCAGCTCCAGGTAGTAGCGGTCACCGAACAGGGCCTGCCACTCGCCGAGCAGGCGTTCGGCCTCGGCGTGATTGCCCGCCAACAGAGCGCGGCCCACATCCCCGTAACGGCCGGCGGAAAGCGCTATGAGGCCTTCGGTGTTGCCCTCCAGCCACTCCCGCTCCATCAGGGGACGACCCAAGTGCTGGCCCTCCCGGTAGCTGCGCGAGACCAGCCGAGTCAGGTTCTTGTAGCCGACCTGGTTTTGTACCAGCAGCACCAGGCGAAAAGGGTTGTTGGCATCATCGGGATTGCGGATCCAGGCATCGACCCCGGCGATCGGCTTGACCCCGGCGGCCAGCGCCGCCTGATAGAAACGCACCAGGGCGAAGAAATTGGACTGGTCGGTCAATGCCACCGCCGGCATGCCCGCCTGCGCTACCTGCTTGACCAGTGGTTTGACCCGCACCAGGCCGTCCACCAGGGAGTATTCGGAGTGGACACGGAGATGAACGAAGGTAGCTTCCATGGGAGGAGATTCTAACCTGAATCGGACTCAAAACATGAGCCCGGATTCCACTCTCGCAGTAGCTGCTGCCTCTCCCGCAATGCCCCATGTACATCCTTCTGTAGACGATCTTGCCCCAACTCCCCGCTTCTCCCGGGTTTATCCCCCAATGCACTCCGCAAACGACGATTGCAAAAACCAGATGGCGGACAGACTCACTCGTCAACTGGCCGATTGGCACTGTGCGGGACTGAGCCGGATATGCGCACAAAACCATCAACCGTGGCTTCACCGCCAGCAAGCTGGGCTGTGGTAGCACCACACCCCGGAATACAGGTAACTCGCTCTAGCTGGTTACCTGTTTGATCAGAACCTCCAGCGACTGGGCTGTATCACCCAGCTCCGCCGCCGCCTCGGTGGATTGTCGTGCATCCTGAGCGGTCTGACTCGAGATCTCGCTGATATTGTGGATGTTACGATTGATCTCCTCCACTACCGTGTGTTGTTCGTCCACCGCACTGGCGATACTGGTATTCATATCCGTCACAGTGACGATCGACTCCTGTATTCGATTGAGATCCTCTCGCAGATGCTCGCTCTGTGCCAGGACATGCTGCATCTGGCTGCGACTTCTGTCCATGTCTTTGATCACTGAGTTCATATCTCCATCGAGTGCGACAAGCAGGGTCTTAATGTTGTTGGTTGACTCCTTGGTTTGATTTGCCAGTGTGCGCACTTGATCAGCGACCACCGCGAACCCTCTGCCATGCTCACCAGCGCGCGCCGCTTCAATCGCCGCATTCAACGCCAACAGGTTGGTCTGCTCCGAGATCTCTTCAATAAAATGCAGTACCGCGTCAACGCTCCTGAAATCCTGGTTCAACTTATTGATCAGCTCGCCGGTTTGTTCTACGTGTTTGCTAAGATCGCTAATCTGGCTCATGGCTTCACTCAAAGTACTGCTACCGTCATCCACCTGTGATCGGGTCGACTGGGTCTTCTCAGCGGTGCTGTTCGCATTACGCGCGATCTCCTCGACGGTCGCGCTCATCTCGTTGACCGCAGTAGCGACCTGTTCGACTTCAGATTCGATCTTTTGTACATTTTCATCACTGCGCTTGGCGGCAGATGCCGAACTTTCCGCAGCGTTACACAGAAAGTTGGAAAAATGGTGCAGCCGACCCACCGCAGTGTTGAGCTTTGACTGCAGCATCAACAGGGCATGCTCGACCGTAGCGGCCTCTTGCCCGTTACCCGAGTAGACGAACTCAAGCAGATCGTTGTCGGCAATGGCTTTACCTATCGAGCGTAACCGCGCAAGAGGCCTGGCCAGAAAATGGGCGACCAGGCCAGCCAGGGGGATGCCTGCAAGCGCTATGATTGCGCCAGAAGTCAGAGAGAGACGCCCGAATGCGAATTCGACACTGACGGCAAGCAGCATCAGCAGCAGAATAGAAAGGAAAGCCCGCTGGGTATAGCTGAAACGGAACTGCAGTTTACCGATCAGTCCGAGTTTCCCGCCCTGCTTACTGATCTGGGCATAGAGCTTTTCTGCACGCTCAATCTGATCACGACTGGGCAGGTACCTGACCGACTGATAGCCGGCTATTTCATCTCCCTCATAGATAGGCGATACATATGCATGGACCCAGTAGTAGTCGCCATTCTTGCAGCGATTCTTTACCAATCCGATCCAGGGCTTGCCTGCCTTGATTGTCTGCCATAGATTCTCGAACGCCAGCGGTGGCATATCAGGATGGCGTACCATGTTGTGATTGAAACCGATCAATTCTTCGCGACTGAAGCCGCTGATACGTATGAATGTATCGTTTACCGAGGTGATCGCACCTTTGAGGTCGGTAGTCGAAATGATGCGATCATGCTCTGCAAACTTGACCTCGTTTTTGGTTACAGGAAAATTTTTTTTCACAATTACTGCCTCATAACTCGTAGTGGTATAAATGGGCAGACACCTCACTCCTGTGGAAAGGGCACTGCATAGAGGAGATATCGTGGACTCTCATCTGAAAAAGCGGAGGGCAAATCCATGCAATGCTTTCCACAATACATAACATTCGTAGGCTACATATATAACCGCTGAGGATCGCTACGCGACCACATATTGCACTCAGAACGTAATCAAGCATAGTTGATCCTACCGCACTCGTTCTGCAATAGTAGCTCGAACTCATCCGCCGGCATTGGTCTTGCGATAAGGTAACCCTGGGCATAGTCGCAACCGATCTTTTTCAGGATTGCGAGCTGGGCTTGGCTCTCCACCCCTTCAGCAATTACGCGAATGCCCAATTTGTGCGCCATCACGACAATGGCCTCGGATAAGGCGCGATCGCTGGCATCGGTCTCCAGATTACTGACGAAGGACTTATCCAGCTTCAGATAGTCGATATCGAATCGTTTAAGATAGGCGAGAGAAGAATAACCGGTCCCAAAATCGTCAATCGCCACCTGGATACCCGCTTCCCTAAGGTGATGCAGCTTCTCATGACTGTTGGCTGTCGCCTTCAGCAAGACGCCCTCTGTAATTTCGATCACTACACCTTGTGGCGAAACATCTACCTGTTGCAAGTGCTCCAGCCAACTTTCCTCCGTGGACGCCTCCGATAAAAACTGTACAGGAGATTTATTGATACTAACCTGAAATTCCTTATCGTAGAGCGAGCGCCAATCCTTTACCCGCTGCACCGCTTCTTTGAAAACCCGGTCACCAATCGCATGAATAGCGCCCGTCTCTTCAGCAACCGGAATGAAATCGGCGGGACTGATAAAACCCTGCTCAGGATGTTTCCAACGCAGCAACGCCTCTGCCTTTTGAATACGCCCATTGGCAAGCGCTACGATGGGTTGATAATAGACACTGAACTGATTTTCGACCAATGCCTGATAGATGTCCCGGATCAGATGCATACGCTGCTGTGCTGAATCCTGCATCGACTTCATGAAATAACACACTCGATTACGGCCATTCTTTTTCGCGGCGAACATCGCTTGATCTGCATGCTTCAATAACTCCTCGGCCAACATGGCGTCTTCTGGGTAGACGGTAATACCAATACTGGCGGACACAAATACATGCTCATCACGTAGTTTGAATGACTCAGACAAAGAATTGATTATCTTCTGTGCTATACCCCCTATAGCGGAGACATCATGTAACTCATTCAAAATGACCGTGAACTCGTCACCGCCCAACCGCGCCACCGTATCGGATTCCCGTACACAGGATTTAATACGCTGGGCCGCTTCAATCAGCAGTTCATCGCCCATTTGATGACCCAGGGTATCGTTGACCTCCTTGAAACGATCCAGATCGAGAAACAGCAGCGCCAGGTGAAGCTTCTCGCGGTGGGCAATTTTGATCCCCTGTTTGAGACGGTCATTAAAGAGACGTCGATTCGGCAGCTGGGTCAGGGTGTCGTAGTTGGCCTGTCTCCAAATCAGGGCATCGCTCTTCTTTCGCTCCGTAATGTCGGAAAAGAGAGATACCCGCCGATATACCTTACCTTGGCTATCATAGATGGAATTGATGGTCATCCACCCGACGAACTCCTCGCCATTTTTACGCCGGTTCCAGATCTCCCCCCGCCATTGACCGGCATCGTTTAGGGCATTCCAAAGACTCTTAAAAAACTCCATGTCGTGAGATCCTGACGCCAGTACCCCCGGATCCCTACCGAGGACGTCTTCCTCTTCATACCCCGTCACTTCCGTAAAGGCAGGGTTGATGGCGACAATTTGATTCTTCTCATCAGTGATCATCATCGCCTCACTGGTGTTCTGATAGATGGCAGCCGCCAGGCGCAAAGCCTCGCCTGTCTGATTCCGCTCTATAGAGATACCGGCTAATTTAACTGCATGCTTGAGAGCCCTCACTTCCTGCTTGTCGGGCACATGAGTATGACGCCGATAGATAGCGAAGGTACCCAAAAGCCTTCCTTTAGAGGAGAAGATAGGTTGCGACCAGCAGGATCTCAAGCCTTCTTTTGCGAAAAGATCACGACAATCAGCCCAGTTAGGATGCGTCCGCAGATCCTCGGCGATGACCCGCTGTTCCGTAAAAGCAGCTGTACCGCAAGAACACACTCCCGGGGCAACCTTCAAACCATGAGCATAGCCACTAATGGATTCGGGCAAGCTTGGTGCCGCACCAAACAGCAGACGCTTCCCTTCCTCGTCCAATAGGAGGATGGAACATAGCATCTGTGGATTATCACGCTCTACATCCCGGATGATCATCTCCAGGATCTCCTCCAACGGCGCTCCCTTTGAGAGCATATCAAGAACCTGATTTCGCGCACTATCCCGCCGCTGAGCCTCCTTACGGAGATATCGCTCAATGAGCATCTCTGTCAAATTCAGGTAGAAGCGTTGTGCTGTAACCATCATCAACAAAGCGAACAGAAGGGTCATAAAACACATCGCCACATTGAATTCATACGGTGTCTGTAAGATGCGATATGACAACGGCAATGTCGCCAAAAGAATAAAACCAAAGATCGCAGAACGACTGGCTGACAAGGTGGTTACTGCACCCGCTGTTGTGCCTGCGATGACAAACACCAGAAAGACCTGATGTGGCAAACTGTCTGCAGCGAACAGGAAGTAACTTGCGGCACCCCAGCCCAGACCGGCCAACAGTGCTCCGGCCAGCGCCCATGCAGACCAACTGTCGATACTTTTTTCATTGGGCTGTACTTGGTGAAACCGAATCGACAGGGCGAACCGAAACAGACTGATCATGCAGGTTGCTATAAGCCAGACAGTCAAACGAGCATGATCCAGAACCGTCCATAGCAAGTAGACCAAAATGACGCTGTTGAGGATTGATGTAGCAAGCGAGAGAGGCGCATGGCCATATACCATGTAGATCTGGTCTGCATGGACATGCGCCATCAAAGGAGTCGGTCGTTTTTGCATAATAGCCAGTACAAATGATCTGCCCGTAGGTAGATCAGCAAGTGAAAAAGCATCCCTCACTGCTTCCGAGCAAAAACGGCTCTATCTGATGTGAACTTTTCTCCTAACTGGTTTCCGTTACCACACTTAAGGTATCGACTGACCTGGTTTTCTCTTTAGGGCATTTTATGCAAAAGCAACTCTGGGCTTCGGTAGAGTGACTGCTATCGAGAAGTTTCGTCTTGGAACATCTATCTCATTGATCATCAATTACTTTAAGACCCGATTTCAGGTACGGATTTTTCGCGTTTCAGCACTCTGAAGAATTTACCTCCCAGGGCTTTGGTTCCTTAGATTGATATGCCACAACAGCACATCGACAAATCATGCCATTTTGGATCCGCAGTGCGAGACCAATGCCTCGGCGTGATGAAGGGTTTTTTGTAGCCCTAAACGCAAGCCATCACATCAGGATGCAGAGAGAACAGAAAGTGGCCTGGGATCAGAAAAAATAAAGCCGCCTTGTATCAAAACAAGGCGGCTAAGCCGATAACCACGATACGCCTGGGTCTGACAAGCTTCAGTCCGCTTATCCGCGAATCGTCATAAAATCAACAGATTTACTTGAGATTGTCGCTCGATACACCAAAGGGGTTGTACAGGTAATTGCCCTGCTCATCCTTAGGTAACTCAAGTTCAATACCGGCCTGAAGGGCCTCCTCTGCTGTCGCATACTTGCATTTGCCTACCCGTTGAAGCCTGGCGTTGGCAAAGCCGACAGTGAACCCGAAGGCTCCATTTTCAACCCACTCCTTCCAGTGACCTGCCCCTTCATTAGCGCGGCTCGAAGTAACGATCTCCCACTCCATGCCATCGTGACCACCATCTCGGACCTGACCATACGGCCACTGAAAATCCCCATGCATGAAAATCTGGTCGCCCTCCTGGCTGGCACGTCCGTTCCAGTCGGGATAGGTGTCGGAAACCCATCTGTAGCGCTGGTGTGTACCGACAGTACCGGCAGGGTAAAAACAAATACCCTGTGTCGCCCACTGGGTATGAACGGGACTGCTGTCATCAAAGGCCGTAATCAACCAGCGGTTACCTTCACTCACGAGATCGGGCAGGTGTGGCGGTTGGGCAAATGCCGAGGTGTGGGCAGTCAACACCAGGGCCGAAATGGTTAAGCACATCTTTGTCTTAAAATTCATATTTCCATTCTCCTTTAGGATAAGTTTTCTATGACATCCGCAGAAAGGTTCTGCTGCCTGTCTCTCCATTTCTATATCCAAGCTAACTTTCTCGGGTCGTTATCAGCTCCTTTAGTCTAGAACACAACATTCGCTGTGGGGTAAAAAAGCCTGTGCACTCTCAGACCGAGATGAGGGAGGCGGCCTTTCAGATAAATCAGAAAATACTAAAGTCGCTTTAAAGTAAACGTTTGACAGGGGCAAATGTGCGCCGATGAATGGGGGTCACCCCCAGTAGTTCAAGGCCCTGGAGATGCTGCTTGGTGGGATAGCCCTTGTGTTTCGCCAGGCCGTAGCCGGGATAGCGGGCGTCCAGTTCCACCATCTCCCGGTCCCGCGCCACCTTGGCGATGATGGAGGCGGCGCTGATGGCAGGCTCGCTGGCATCGCCGCCGACGATGGTCCGCACGCGACAGGCGAGTTGCGGCGCACGGTTGCCATCGACCAGGGCCAGCCCGGGCTGCGTACTCAGTGCCGCCACCGCCCGCTGCATCGCCAACAGGCTCGCCTGCAGAATATTGATGCGGTCGATCTCCTCCGCTTCGGCCCGGCCCAGAGCCCAGCAGAAGGCCCGCTCGCGGATTTCCAAATCGAGCGTCTCACGCCGCTTTTCACTGAGCTTCTTGGAATCGGCCAGTCCCTCGATGGGGTGTTCCGGATCGAGGATCACCGCCGCCGCCACCACCGGACCGGCCAGGGGGCCTCGGCCCACCTCGTCGACGCCGGCAACGTGTACAAAGGAAGGCGCAAACATATCTATTGTCATGCTGGATTCCCGATCAATTTCAATACGGCTTCCGCCGCCCGTTCAGCCGCATTGCAGCGTAAACGCTGATGGATTTGCAAATAGTGGTCGGCAATCTGCTGCCGCTTTTCCCCATCATCCAACAACGCCAACAGCGCACCGCCCAGGTTCTCTGGCCTGCACTCATGCTGCAAAAACTCCGGCGCCAGCGGCCGATCGGCCAGCAGATTGGCAATCGCCACATGGGGGATTTTGAGCAGTTTGAAGGTACGGATCAGCCAATGGCTAAAGGGCGACAGGCGGTAAGCCACCACCATCGGCCGTTTCAGCAGCAGCGTCTCCAGGGTTGCCGTACCCGAGGCGGTAAGCACCACGTCCGCCGCACCGATAGCGTCCCTGGGACGGCCATTGAGTAGCGTGATCGGCAGTCGTGGCGCAAGGGCTGAAATACGGGCCTGAAACGCCTGTCGCACCCGATCATTAACCATCGGTGCGACAAACTGCAGGCCGGGACGGCGCTCCAGGCACCACACAGCAGTGTGCAGGAAATCGTCAGCCAGCCGGCCCACCTCGCTCATGCGACTGCCGGGGAGCAGGGCCACCACGGGTTGCAGCGGATCGAGGCCAATGCAAGTCCGCACTACGGCTGCATCGGGTGCCTGCAGCGGAATCTGGTCCGCCAGTGGGTGCCCCACATAGGCGGCATTGACCCGGTAGTTGCGCAGGAAGTCGACCTCGAAGTCGAAGATACAGAGCATCAGGTCGACTGTATCGCGAAATTTGCGTGCCCTGCCCTGGCGCCAGGCCCAGACGCTGGGGCAGACGAAGTGAGCGGTCTTGATGCCGGCTGTCTTGAGTCTCCGCTCCAAGGCCAGATTGAAATCGGGGGCATCGACACCGACCACCAGGTCCGGTCGCTTCAGATTGAAATGGTCGAATAGCCGACGGCGCAGCTTCAGCAGACCAGGCAGGTGCTTGAGAATCTCGGTCAGACCCATCACCGGGTCCATGCGGGCGAGGGATCGACAGCCCGCGGCCTCCATCAACGGGCCGGTCATACCTTCGAATTCGATCTGTGGATGTCGTTGCCTGAGCGCTTCGATCAAAGCCGCGGCCAGTTGATCGCCTGAGACTTCGTTAACCACAATGCCGATGCGGAGGGGGTTGTTGGGTGAATGGCTCGGCGTCACGTTTATGTTGTCGCTGCGGGTTGTGTGGTATCGGTGAGGCGAACCGCACCTCGCTCTTTGTTGTTTCCTGGTGGGGCAGGGCCCCGCCCTACCGGATCATTGTAGGGTGGAAGCCTGCCCCACCGATGGTTCAGTTAGCGGAGAATGCCGCGGCCGCTCTCTTCCAGGAAGTCGTACAAAACCTGCAGAGCGGGTGTTTCCTCCAACATGGCGCCGATGGCCTCTCGCGCTGCTTCCAGACGCATCCCCGATTTGTAGATCAATTTGTAGGCCCGCTTGATCTGTTTGATCTCCTCAGCACTGAAATCCCGCCGTTTCAACCCCTCGCTATTGATACCGTGGGGTTTTGCAGGCTGGCCGGAGACGGTGACGAAAGGGGGCAGATCCATGTTGACCGCGGAGCCCATGCCACAAAAGCTGTGGGCACCTACACGCCCAAACTGGTGCACCATGGTAAAGCCGCCCAGGATGGCCCAATCGCCGATCTGTACATGGCCGCCCAGGGAAGCACCGTTGGCCATGATGACGTTATCGCCGATCACACAGTCGTGGGCGACATGGATGTAGGCCATGAAGAGATTGTCATTGCCGATACGGGTGATGCCCTGATCCTGCAGCGTGCCCCGATGCAGGGTGGCGCATTCGCGAATTACGTTGCGATCGCCGATCTCCAGCCGTGTGGGCTCGCCAGCGTACTTTTTGTCCTGGGGATCCTCGCCGACGGAGGCGAACTGATAGATATGATTCTCCCGACCGAGGCTAGTCGGGCCCTTGATCACCACATGCGGACCGATGGTCGTGCCCTTACCGATGTGGACATCGGCGCCGATCACGCTGAAGGGGCCGACGCTTACGCCCTCCTCCAGTTCGGCTGTGGGATCGATGACTGCACGCGAATCGATCAGCTTCCTATCTCCCTCGCGGTACACATGATCTCGGCAGTGGCGACCGTTTTACCATCCACATTTGCCGAGCAGTCAAAGAAGCCGATACCCCGTTTCATCTTGCTCTGCTCAACCTCGATCATCAACTGATCACCGGGCTCAACCTGCTGTTTGAAACGCGCCTTGTCGATGCCGACGAAGAGGTAGATGGTGGTCTCATTGACTGTCTCCGGATTCGACTCCATGGCCAGCAGTCCGGTGGCCTGGGCCATCGCTTCGACGATCAGCACCCCCGGCATCACCGGTTGTACCGGGAAATGGCCGTTGAAGAAGGGCTCATTGTAGGTCACGTTCTTCAACGCCAGCAGACGAGTGTCTTTTTCGTATTCGAGTACCCGGTCGATGAGTAGGAAAGGGTAGCGGTGCGGCAGTAGACGCAGCACCTTGTTGATATCCATCGCGATCAAATCGCTCTCCCAATGCTATGCAGTATCATTCGTCCGCATCGCCTGACAGCTTACGAACTTTCTTTTTCAGGGCTTTCAATTGCATGCTCATCTCCTCAAGGCGCCGCACCCGGGCAACCGCCTTGCGCCACTCCCCATTCTCCATCGCCGGCAGGCCGCCACTGTAGTAGCCCGGAGACTCAAATGAGCGTGTCACCAGGGTGGCGGCCGAAAAGTGGACATTATCCCCAATCGTCAGGTGCCCGACCACTCCGCTGAGTCCGCCGACAGTACAATGACGGCCGATTTTTGTCGAGCCGGCGACGGCGGAACAACCAGCCATGGCGGTGTGTTCACCGATCTCCACATTGTGCGCGATCTGGATCAGGTTATCGAGCTTGACCCCATCGTGCAGCACCGTGTCCTCCAGGGCGCCGCGATCGATGGTGGTGTTGGCGCCAATCTCCACCTCGTCACCCACCCGAACACGTCCCAGTTGAGGAACTTTCTCCCAGCGACCATTATCATTGGCCAGACCGAATCCATCGGCGCCGAGCACCGCACCCGGGTGGATCAGGCAGCGTGAACCGACCAGCGTGTCGCGGCAGAGGGTGACTCGTGCCACCAGGCGCGTGGCCTGACCGACACAACATCCCGCCTCGATGACGCAGCCCGGTCCGATGTAAGCGTCGGGACCGATGGTGACATCCTCTCCGACCACCACACAGGCACCGATATAAGCGCTGGCGTCGATCCGGGCGGACTCCGCCACCACCGCGCTGGTATGGACCCCCGGTTCAAAGGCGGGTTGCGGAAACAGCAGCGCCACCGCGCGTGCGTAGCTTAGGTAGGGATTATCGCTGATTAACGCCGCGACGGGACAGTGATCGGCATCAGCCGGTCCGATCACCACCGCCGAGGCGCGGGTCGACTTGAGGTAGCGTCGGTAACTGGGGTTGCTGAGAAAACTCAACTGGCCGGCTTCGGCATGCTGCAGGGTGCCAACACCGGAGATCACGGTCTCCGGGTCGCCACGCAGCTCAACATCTAAGGCTTCAGCAAGCTCCTGCAGTCGCCTGGTCAATCGCTCAGCCCCCTGAAATTACTGGGTCTTCAATTTTCTCAGCTTTTCCAACACCAGATCAGAGATGTCGATTTTCTTGCTGAAGTAGACCACCCCATCGGATACGATCAGGTCGATTTTCTCAGCCTTGCCGACCTCCTGGATCACCTCGCGAACCTGTTGGCGCAGCTTTTTGAACTCCTCGTTCTGGCGCAGATTGAGGTCCTCGCGGAACTCTGTCTGAGAATTTTTCAGCTTGCGGCTGCGGCTGAGGATATCGCGCTCCAGACGCTTGACCTCTGATTCACTCATTACAGAACCATCACGCTGCAGCTTCTCCTCCAGTTGTTTGAGCTGCTTCTGCTCAGACAGCAGCTCCTTCTCACGACGGGAGAATTCCGTCTGCAACCGATCCCTGGCCACTTGGTACTGCGGCGACTCCTCGAACACCTTAGTGGCGTTGACGAAGGCGATGCGATAGTTTTCGGCATACAACGAGCCACTCATCAGCAGCAGTACAGGCAGCAAATAGATATAACTTTTCAGATATTTCACTCAATCAACTCCTTAATTCTTTATCAAGTTCAGCATCAAGATTTCACTGATACAGCCCGGATCCTGACAACCTTCTGAAAGGGCAAAGGATCCTGCTGCGAATCCTACTCCACGGGGCATACTAGAAACCTGCACCAATTCTGAACTGAAATTTCTCGGCCGAATCACCCTCCTCCTCAACCAGGGGATACCCCAGACTGAAGGAGAGCGCGCCCACCGGCGAGTACCAAGATAACATCAGACCGGTAGAGACTCTAATCTGATCCCATTCCACGTTCTGCCCGGCTTCCACATCGAACACATTGCCGGCGTCGAGGAACCAACCGGCGCGCACGGTATCTTTGAAGTCCTCCCCAAAGGCCGGAAACAACAATTCTATTTGACCCACAATCTTCGCATTTGCTCCCAAAGCATCGCCATTGGAATCCTGCGGACCCAGGGTATTCTCCTCGAAGCCCCGCACGGAACCGATACCACCGGCGTAGAAATTTTGGAAAAACGGCAGGGCTTCATCATCCCCGTAGCCATCGCCGTAGGCCAACTCGCCATTCAACATCAAGGTCAAAGACCCGGTCAGGGGGAAATAATGGGTGTTGCGATAGATCATCCGGTAGTACTGCAAATCGCTGCCCGGCGTATTAACCGCCAGGGTGAGCACCTGCCGGCCGCCTTTGGAGGGAAAGATAGCGCGGTTGCGCGTATCACGTGTCCATTTACCGATCAATTCCAGATCGACAAAGTGGTCCCCGTTGACATCCGTGAAATCAACGACTTCCTGAGACGGAGACGATCCCAGAAAGAAAGAGGTATCCTCCAAGGCGACACCCAAAAGCAGGCGATCATACTCCGTGACCGGAATACCAAAGTTCATGCCCAGACGCCCCACATCAGTGGAGTAGTTTGAAATGTTGAGCTCTGCAAAATCGGTCTTTCGATAGCTCATCTCGATACCCCGGCTGACACCATCGATAGTGTAGTAGGGGTTGGTATACGCGATGCTCAATTTTTTAGTCGCGTCACTGGTATCGAAGCCTGCGCTGACCCGTTTACCGCTACCGAGGAAGTTGTCCTGGGTGATACTGGCATTGAGGATTAAACCCTGATTCTGGGCGTATCCGACGCCGGCACTGAGACTACCGGAGGCGGCCTCGGTCACACTGACATTGACGTCGACCAAATCGGTGCTTCCAGGTACCGCCGGGGTCTCCACGTTAACCTCACTGAAATAGCCCAAACGCTGCAGGCGCTCGCGGGAGAGTCGCGTCTTCTCGCCGGAAAACCAAGCCGATTCCATCTGCCGCATTTCACGCCGCATGACTTCATCGCGGGTGGAGGCATTGCCGCTGAAGTTGAGGTAGCGCACATAGACTCGTTTGCCCGGATCGACAAAGAAAGTGATGCCGACAGTCCGGTTCTCCCGGTCAATATCGGGAATGCTGTTGACATTGGCGAAAGCATAGCCGGCATCGGAATATTTGCTGTTGAGACGGTCGGCACTGGCAGTCAGCTTCTTGCGCGAAAAGACCTCACCCCGCTTCAGGTGGATCAACGGAAAGAGCTCTTCCTGTGGGATCGCCAGATCACCGGCCAGTTCGATGTCGCTGAGGGTGAATACTTCGCCTTCCTCCACAACGACAGTAATATAGATATCCTTCTTATCCGGCGTGATGGAGACCTGGGTCGACTGAATCTTGAAATCGATGTAACCCCGATCCAGATAGTAGGAACGTAGCGTCTCCAGATCTCCCGAGAGCGCCTGCTTTGAATACTTGTCCTTGCTGGAAAAGAGGGCATACCAGGCCGGAATGCCGAGTTGGAAACGGTCCAGCAACTCATCATCGTCGAAGGCGTGATTACCGATCAGGTTGATCTTCTTGATGCGGGCGGTCAGTCCCTCGGAGATTTCGATATCGATACCGACCCGGTTGCGTTCCAATGGTGTTACGGTGGATTGTATCCTGACGCCGTACTTGCCGCGGGAAAAGTACTGGCGGTTGAGCTCCTGCTCGACCTTCTCCAGCAAGGCACGCTTGAATACCTGCCCTTCGGCCAGACCGATATCCTTGAGGCCGGCGAGCAGTTGATCGGTATCCAGATCCTTGTTGCCGGAGATATTGACCTCGGCAATGGCGGGACGCTCACGAACGAAGACAATGAGGACATCACCCTCCTGTTCCAGCCGCACATCCTGGAAGAAACCGGTCTTGAACAGGGCGCGAATAATCCGAGCGCTGTTGCCGGTATTGACCTCATCACCGCTCTTCACAGGCAGATAGTTGAACACCGTGCCGGCCGAGATACGCTGTAACCCCTCGACACGGATATCCTTTACTTCGAATGCTCGCGCCTGTGACGCAATCAACCCGAAAAACAGCAGCAGGGCGAAGGCAGGAAGGCGGATTGATAGAGACATGCAGTGGCTACTTATCGATACTGGTTATTTGTCGTTGCCCAAAAACCCGCCATGCCCAGCCATACCGGGGAACAACACAGCGCGTCAGTATAAGTGATCTTGCCCGTTCAGGGTACTCGGGAGAGGCTTCGCAGCAGAAATAAAATCCCCACCAAACAAAATCTAACTTAAAAATACCGATTCAAATCAACGTAGAAGGCAATCGACATGATGACCAGCAAAATCAGCATGCCGATCTTCTGTCCCTGCTCCATGAAGCGATCCGACAACGGCCCCCCCTTCACGGCCTCGATCAGGAAAAAGAAGAGGTGTCCGCCGTCAAGCACCGGGATCGGCAGCAGATTCAGCACCCCGAGACTGACACTTATGAAGGCGAGAAACTTGATGAAGTAGACAGGTCCGGAACTGGCCGACTTGCCAGCCGAGTCGGCGATCGAGATCGGTCCGCCGAGGTTTTTCAGCGAAACCTCACCGATCACCATCTTACCCAGCATGCGTAACATCAGAGTGGAATAATCCCAGGTCTTGTGCAACGCATGTCCAACCGCGTCGATCGGCCCATAGCGCACCAGTGAGCGATAACCCTCCATCACCCCCTCCGGCACCTCGACGGCGGCACCGATTCGCCCGTATGCCCGCTCCCCCTCCCCCATCACGGCGGTAGTCAGGGAAAACGCCCGCGTTTCCCCCTGACGCTCGACCTCCAGCGCCAGTGTCTGCAGAGGGCGTTCATGGACATACTCGACCCACTGGGCCCAATCCTCCACCGCAACGCCATCCACAGTGAGAATTCGATCACCGGCTTGCAACCCTGCCAGCTGCGCCGGTTCATCCGGCAAAATCTCACCGATCACCGGCGGCAGCACCGGCCGACTGGGCGTGAGCCCGAGGTTTTTCAGTGGCTCCCCATCTTCCGCCAGTGACTGCAGCTCACGGGTATCGAGCCAGCGCTGCCGCTCCGCCCCCGACTCGCTACGCACCCGGATCGGGAGACTCGTCTGATCCAACGACTGGGCCAGCAGGGTATAGACCACGTTCTCCCAGGAAGGGGTCTCTTCGCCTGCCACGGCCAGGATCTCGTCTCCGGGCTGGAAACCGGCCTGCTCGGCGCGGGAATCGGCGGTGACCTCTCCAACCAGGGGTTTGAGGCCGACATCTCCGATCACGAAGATGAGCCAGAAGGCGAAGATGGCGAAAATAAAGTTGAACAGGGGTCCTGCCACCACGATGGCACTGCGTACCGGCAGGGACTGGCGATTGAAGGCGCGCGCCTGTTCATCGATATCGACCGGCGCCTCACGCTCATCGAGCATCTTCACATACCCACCCAGCGGGATTGCGGCGATCACGTATTCCGTATTATCCACCCGGCTCTGTCGCTTCCAGATCGGGCGTCCGAAACCGATCGAGAAGCGTAATACCTTCACCCCCAGTTTGCGCGCCACCCAGAAGTGGCCGAACTCATGCACAGTGATGAGTATGGCCAGGGCGACAATGAAGGAGATGAGTGTAAAGAGTATTGAATCCATGGTTACAATTATCCGGTCAACCCTTTTTCAGACCCTGTCTTGTGCCACTTGTTCCGCCACACCCCGTGCTTCGGCATCGAGTTGCAACAGACTCTCAAGCGTACCAGGCTGTGTCACTGGTAACCGCTGCAGGGTCTCTTCGACCACTTCGGCGATAGCGGTAAACGGCAACCGTTCATCGAGAAAGGCCGCAACCGCCACCTCGTTGGCGGCATTCATGATTGCCGGCGCGGTGCCGCCGGTCTCGATCGCCTCGAAGGCCAGACGCAGGCAAGGGAAGCGCATGAGATCAGGTTCCCCGAAATCGAGCCGGGCCACCTGAAACAGGTCGAGACTGTCAACGCCCGATTCGATACGATCTGGCCAGGCCAGGGCATGGGCGATGGGGGTGCGCATGTCGGGATTGCCCAGCTGAGCAAGCACCGAGCCGTCTGTATACTCCACCATGGAGTGGATCACACTCTGTGGATGCAGCACCACCTGAATCCTCTCCGCCTCGGCATGAAACAACCAATGGGCCTCGATCACCTCCAGCCCCTTGTTCATCATCGTGGCCGAATCGACCGAGATCTTGCGCCCCATCTCCCAGTTAGGATGGGCACAGGCCTGTGCCGGCGTCACCTTGGCCAGCGCCTCGAGTGGGGTGGTGCGAAAAGGGCCGCCTGATGCGGTGAGCAGAATGCGTTTGACCCCACTGGCATCCAGATTCCGTATGCCATCAGGTGGCAGGCATTGGAACACTGCATTGTGTTCGCTGTCGATGGGCAGGATCTCCGCCCCATGCTGCTGCGCCTCCTGTATAAAGAGACGGCCTGCCATGACCAGTGCCTCCTTGTTGGCCAGCAGCACCCGTTTGCCGGCGCGCACGGCGGCGAGGGTCGGTAACAGGCCGGTGGCGCCGACGATCGCGGCCATTACATAGTCGGCGTCAGGTTTTGCCGCGGCGGCCTCCAGACCGCGTAGTCCACACAATACCTCGGTGGCGATTCCCCGCTGTGCCAACGCCTCGGCCAGATGAAGGCTCGAGGTTTCATCGGCCATCACCGCCATCATCGGGCGAAACTGTTCGCACTGCGCCAGCATCCGCTCCACGCTGCGGTTAGCGGTCAAAGCCACCACCCGGAATCGGTCAGGATGGCGCGCGATCACATCCAGCGTGCTGACGCCGATCGACCCAGTGGAACCGAGCACGGTCACACCCTTCACTTCGCGGCTCCAAACAGAGTCAGACCTAACGTGAAGAACGGCGCCGCGGCTGTCAGGCTGTCGATGCGGTCGAGCATTCCGCCATGCCCCGGGAGCAGCATACCGCTGTCCTTCATACCCCGTCGTCGCTTCAGCAGACTCTCGAACAGGTCACCCACCACTGAAAACAGCATGGTGACCAAACACAGCAGCAGCAGCAACGGCGCCTGCACCAATCCCGACCCCAACCACCAGATCAGAAACAACCCGCAGAGCAATGCGCTGACCATGGCCCCATAGACACCCTCGCGGGTCTTGCCGGGACTGACCCGTGGAGCCAGCTTGTTGCGCCCCCAGCGATGACCTGCAAAATAGGCCCCCACGTCAGCAGCCCAGATCAGCATCAGCAGAAATACGAGCAACACCGGACCGCCTTCCGGTTTCTGATGGAGCATCACCAGTGCCAGCCAGGCCGGCACCAGGACGGCTACACCTTCCAGCGCACGCAATGGCTCGAATCCGGCCGCCGCTGATTCACCGCCCTGAAACTTCGTCAGACGATAGAGCGCCGTCAGCCACCAGAACACGCTCAATCCAACCACCCAGAGATACCCGGACGGCGGTAGCAGAAAAAAGATAGCGATCATCGTCAGCAGCAGCGACAGACTGTAGAGCAGCTGGCCGGCGACGGGAACGATGCCGCTCAAGACCGCCCACTCACGAGCCCCCATGGTCACCACCAGGGCCAACAGCAGAGCCAGGTATTTAGTTGGCAGCAGCAACACCGCACCGATCACCAGGGGCGCAAGAATCAATGCGGTGATGACACGCTGCTTCAACATCAGGAATTGGGCCTGTTCTCACGCCGCGGATGCCCAATGTTGGCGCTTTTATCAGGCCAGGCAAGGCGCATAGAGCACGCATTGGTTATTACAGAAAGTCGAGGCGCGATGCCGCATGGGCTCATCAGGGCGTTACCCCTCCGGGGCAAGGCCTTTTTTTCGGTGGAGCTTGTTGCGATATTCTTCATGTACATTGAGTACACTACGCTCAGTACGTCCTGTCCTGCAAAAAAATGGCCGCCGATGGGTATCCGCATCGTGATAACCGGCCCTAGGAGGCCTCGGCCTGGTCCGAGACCTGCTCGCCGGTGCGTCCGAAACGCCGCTGCCGGTTGGCATAGTCCCGCAACGCCTGATCCAATGCGGTGGCGTCAAAATCGGGCCAAAGGATATCGGTGAAGTAGAGTTCGGTGTAGGCGCACTGCCAAAGGATGAAATTACTGAGGCGTTTCTCGCCACCGGTACGGATGAAGAGATCGGGTTCCGGCAACTCGGCAAAGGAGAGCTTGCCTGCCAGCGCCGCCGCATCTACCTGATCTGGCGTCAGCTGGCCGCTGTGGACCTTCTCGGCCAGCTGCCGGGCGGCCTGGGTGATATCCCAGCGACCACCGTAGTTGGCTGCCACCTGCAGCACCATCCCACTGTTATCCGCGGTCAAGGATTCCACATCGGCAATGTGTTGCTGGAGTTTGGCGGAGAAGGCGGAGTGATCGCCGATCACCCGCAGTTGCACCCCATTGCGATGAAGCCTTCGGGCCTCCTTCTTGAGCGAACGAATGAACAGATCCATGATCAGGCCGACCTCCTTCTGAGGCCGTTGCCAATTCTCGCTGCTGAATGCGAACAGGGTCAGCACGGCGATACCGCGCTCGACGCAGGCCTCGACGATCCGCCGTACCGCCTCGACACCGACCGGATGACCGGCATAGCGGGGCAGTCCGCGTCGCTGGGCCCAACGCCCATTACCATCCATGATCACTGCGATATGGCGCGGTAACCCTCTATCGTCCGATTCGGCTTCCTGGGTTGTCCCCTGGGTCATGGGTTAGATTGAGCAGGCGATGGGATAGGGCGAACCGAGCCTCAGATCTCCATCAGATCCTTCTCTTTTTCATCCAGCACTTCCTCGACCTTCTTGGTGTGCTGATCGGTCAAATTCTGAATGATCTCTTGGCCGCGGCGTTCGTCATCCTCCGAAATCACCTTCTCTTTCACCAGTTCCTTGAGCTCATGATTGGCGTCGCGGCGGATGTTGCGAATCGCCACCTTGGCTCCCTCGGCTTCGTGACGCACCACACGGATCAAGTCCTTGCGGCGCTCTTCGGTCAAAGGCGGCATCGGCACACGGATGACGGTGCCGGCACTCATGGGATTGAGCCCCAGATCGGAGGTCATAATGGCCTTCTCCACCACCGCCACCATGCCCTTTTCCCACGGAGCAACCGTCAGGGTACGCGCATCTTCCGCGTTGATGTTGGCCACCTGGCTGAGCGGTACCTCGGAGCCGTAGTAGTCGACACGGATATGGTCCAGTAAGCTGGGATGAGCCCGGCCGGTGCGCACCTTGGCCAATTCATGCACGAGCGATTCCACACTCTTGCCCATCCGTGTTGCTGCGTCAGTCTTAATATCATCGATCATCTCAGTCGCCCTTTTCCACCAGAGAACCGATGGCCTCACCGCGCATAAGACGCATGAGGGCACCCGGGTCATTGATATTCATGATACGCAACGGCATACCATTGTCCCGGCAGAGTACGATGGCCGTTGCATCCATCACCTGCAGGTTTTCCGCCAGCGCCCGGTCGTAAGTCAGGCTTGGATAAAACGTCGCTTCGGGGTCTTTCATGGGATCGGCGGAATAGACACCATTGACCTTGGTCGCCTTGATCATCAGGTCCGCGTCGATCTCGACGGCTCTCAGGCTGGCCGCTGAATCGGTTGTAAAATAGGGGTTGCCGGTACCGGCCGCAAGAATCACGACCTCGCCTGAAGCCAGCAGTCGACGGGCTTCCCGGGCGGTGAAGCTTTCACACACATCCGGCATCGCCAGGGCCGACATCACCCGCGCCGGGACCCCGGCGCGATGCAGCGCGTCCTGCATCGCCAGTGAATTCATCACGGTGGCCAGCATGCCCATGTGGTCGCCACGCACCCGATCGAATCCCCCCTGAGCCAATCCAGCGCCGCGGAAGATATTGCCGCCGCCGATAACCAGTCCGATCTGTAGCCCAGCCGCCGCCAGCTCACCGATTTCGCCGGCGACACGATGCAGGATCTCCGGATTGATACCAAAATCGTTCTCACCCATTAACGCTTCACCGCTGAGCTTGAGCAGAATGCGCTGGCAAATGAGTTGTGTCATGGCTTTGCGGGGGTCCGGTTATGGGCGATTGGGTGATTATAAACGCTTGTGATTAGAAGGTCTTCTCGTGTCCAGCGAGGGATGAGCGGGCCTGTCGGCCCGCCCCATGGATTCAGGTTAATGCTTGACCTGAGCCATCACCTCTTCAGCGAAGTTTTCCTGCTTCTTCTCGATGCCTTCACCGACTTCGAAGCGCTGGAACTGAACCAGATTGGCGTCATGGCTCTTCAGCAATTTGGCCACGGTGGTGTCCGGATCCTTGACGAAGGCCTGACCCAACAGGGTGTTCTCGGCCAGGAACTTGCGCATGCGCCCATCGACCATCTTTTCGATAATGTTGTCGGGCTTTCCGCTCTCCTTGGCCTGGGCGGCGGCGATTTCGCGCTCCTTGTCGAGCAGCTCCTGCGGCATCTGATCCTCGGAGAGACAGACCGGATTGGTGGCCGCGATATGCATTGCCAAATCCTTCCCCAGCTCCTCGTCTCCACCCGCGAGTTCCAGCACCACGCCGATACGCACACCGTGACGATAGCTGACCAGTTTGCCGCTGGTGGCCTCGAAACGGGAGAAACGGCGCACATTCATATTCTCGCCCAGCTTGGAGACCAGTGCCTCGCGGGCCTGGTTGACCGTGGTCTCCTCACCCTCGTGCAGCGGCTGCTCCATCAGCGTGGCGACATCGTCGGCGCCACCGGCCAGTACCCGGTTGGCAACGGCATCGGCAAAGGAGGTGAAATTGTCGTCTTTGCCCACGAAGTCGGTTTCACAGTTGACCTCGACCATCGCAGCCTTGCTGCTGTCGTCGCTGAAACTCAGCACAATCACGCCTTCGGCGGCAATCCGGCCCGCCTTTTTGGCGGCCTTGGCCTGACCCGACTTGCGCATATTCTCGATGGCGGCTTCGATATCGCCATCGGTTTCAACCAGTGCCTTCTTGCACTCCATCATGCCTGCGCCGGTACGTTCGCGCAGTTCCTTCACCAGAGCGGCTGTAATCGCCATGATTAATTACCTTCTCTACTATCTGATTTGCAAAACGATAGGGCCGGATCCCGTCATCGACCGAATCCGGCCCAAGCTATCATCGGGTGTGGGTCCGATCAGGAAGCGTCTTCCGCGACCTCAACGAACTCCTCACCACTGCTGCCGCCGACCATGTTCGCGGCGCTGGCACGGCCTTCGAGAATCGCGGCCGAGGCTCCTTGCACATAGAGCTGGATCGCACGGATGGCATCATCGTTTCCGGGGATTACATAGTCGATCTCATCGGGATCGTTGTTGGTATCGACCACACCGATCACCGGAATGCCCAATTTACGGGCCTCAGCCACCGCATTCTTCTCATGCCCCACATCGATGATGAACAGGGCATCGGGCAGACCGTTCATGTTTTTGATGCCGCCCAGGCTACGCTCCAGCTTGTCCAGCTCGCGACGCAGGCCGAGGGCTTCCTTCTTATTGAAGCGCTGCTCGACACTGCCGTCCTCGAACATCGACTCAAGCTCTTTCAGGCGTTTGATCGACTGTTTGATGGTCTTGAAATTGGTCAGCATGCCACCCAACCAGCGATGGTTGATGAAGGGCATGCCACAGCGCTCGGCCTCTTCGCGCAATGCAGACTGAGCGGCTCGCTTGGTGCCGACAAACAGCACCTTGCCGCCGTTGGCTGAGAGGGAACCGATGAAATTCATCGCATCCTTGAACAGCGGAAGGGTCTTCTCCAAATTGACGATATGGATCTTGTTACGATGGCCGAAGATGTAGGCACCCATCTTGGGGTTCCAATAACGGGTCTGATGGCCGAAATGCACGCCAGCCTCAAGCATCTGGCGCATAGATACTTCACTCATGAGTGACTCCTGATTGTATCGGGTTTTAACTAACCCGAACGCAGGTCAGAAAACACTCAGACCACCAGCAACACTTCGGCTCTTTGTTGCGACTCATGGCAGGGGCATGTCACCACCTGCGAGTCACGTCTCGATCCGAAATACCTCTGGAGCCCTGAATGTCTCCTGACCCACGCCCAGGTTAGCGCCTCCACATATCCCATAGTCCGACCTTCTTGCGAAGGCACCCGGGCCTATGTGCCGATATGCGTGTGTATTGGCCGCCGGCAAACCTTGTTCACCTGGCGGTTATGCTTTGCCGAAGCGATTGCGATTCGGCGGGGCGTTTTATACCATATGCGGCTTGATGCGACAAACGCTTATCACTCCCCAATCCCTTCAACCCCCCGGATTTTCAAGCGATTTCACATGGGTGTCACGATAAAAACAGCGGCTGAGATCGAAAAAATGCGCCTTGCCGGGCGCTTGGCAGCAGAAGTTCTCACCATCATCGAGCCCTATGTACAGCCAGGTGTCACCACTTTGGAGCTGGATCGCATCTGCCATGACCACATCGTCAACCGCCAGAAGGCGATCCCCGCCCCCCTCAACTACCGCGGCTTCCCGAAATCGATCTGCACCTCGGTCAATCAGGTAGTCTGCCACGGAATTCCGGGGGAGAAGCTGCTCAAGAAGGGTGACATCATCAATATCGACATCACCGTAATTAAAGACGGCTACCACGGGGATACCAGCAAGATGTTTGCCGTGGGGCAGGCCTCTGTGCTGGCCAACCGCCTGATGGGAGTCACCCAGCAGGCCCTCTGGACAGGTATAGAGCAGGCCAAGCCAGGCAAGCAACTGGGTGACATCGGGCACGCCATCCAGTCCTTCGTTGAGTCGCACAACTACTCGGTGGTACGTGAGTATTGCGGACACGGCATCGGCAGGGAGTTTCACGAAGACCCGCAGGTGCTTCACTACGGCAAGCCGGGAACCGGCCTGGAATTGCGCCCCGGCATGTGCTTCACTATCGAGCCGATGGTCAATGCCGGCAAGCAGCAGGTCAAACTCAAGCCGGACGGCTGGACCGTGGTCACACGTGACCGTAGCCTCTCCGCTCAGTATGAGCACACCCTGTTGATCACCGAAAGCGGCTGCGAGGTCCTGACCCTACGCGATGAAGAGGCTGGCCTGTTCCAGTAACCATAAAGAGTGCGGGGGGATTCAGATGATCGATTTCACCGCCCTGAATGAGGCATTTGCGCCGAATACCTCCCCCATACAGCCCTGCAAAACCTATCTCAAGCACTATGCGGAGAACCTCAAGGAGCGCTTTGCCGCCGGCAACACACCCACCAGCGAGCTGGTGGGCGAGCGGGCCCGGCTGGTGGACGAGGTTCTCCGGCGGGCGTGGCAGCTTCATTTCTCAGATGCCACAGAGGCCTCGCTGGTGGCGGTCGGTGGCTATGGGCGCGGAGAACTTCACCCGAGTTCGGACATCGATCTGCTGATCCTGCTCGACAACGAGAAGAATTTCGAGTCCTTCAAACCCAACCTGGAGCAATTCCTCACCCTGCTGTGGGATATCGGCCTCGAGGTCGGACACAGCGTTCGCACCATCGACGACTGTGTCAGGGAGGCAGCCCAGGACATCACCGTCATCACCAATCTCATCGAGGCGCGCCAACTGGCCGGCTCCCAACCCCTGTTCCAGGCCATGTTGGAGGCGACCGGACCGGACCGGATGTGGAGCAGCCACACTTTTTTCGAAGCCAAGTGGAAGGAACAGATCCAGCGCCACGCGAAACAGGACGACAGCATCAGTAATCTGGAGCCCAACGTCAAAGACAGCCCGGGAGGACTGCGCGACATCCAGACCATCGGCTGGGTGGCCAAGCGCCACTTCCAGATCAAGGACCTGCACGATCTGGTGCGACACGATTTTCTCACCGAGGCCGAATACAAGACCCTCATCGATGGCCAGAATCATCTATGGCGGGTTCGCTTCGCCCTGCACCTGCTGACTGGACGGCACGACGACCGGCTACTGTTCGACCATCAGCGTACCCTGGCCGCGCAACTGGGCTACGACGATGACTACGCCAATCTGGCCGTCGAGTGCTTCATGCGCGACTACTACCGTACGGTGATGGAGCTGAGCCGACTCAACGAAATGCTGCTGCAGCATTTCCAGGAGGCCATCCTGCTGCGCAACGAACTGGGTGAACCGGTTGAAATCAACCGCCGCTTCCAGAGTCGCAGTGATTTCCTTGAGGTCACCCATGACCGGGTTTTCGAGCGCACCCCCACTGCCTTGCTTGAGCTCTTTTTGATCCTACAGGAGACTCCCGCTCTCAAGGGCGTCAGGGCCAGCACCATCCGTCTGGTGCGCAACCACACCTACCTGATCGACGAACAATTCCGCCAGGACATCCGCGCTCAAAGCCTCTTCATGGAAATCCTGCGCCGCCCCCGAGGCATCACTCGCGCCATGCGCCGAATGAACATCTACGGTGTGCTGGCCGCCTATATCCCGATCTTCGAGAACATCGTCGGGCGCATGCAGTATGACCTCTTCCACGTTTACACCGTGGACGAACACACGCTGATGGTGGTGCGCAATCTACGTCGCTTGACAGTGAATAAATACGCCGATGAGTACCCCTTCTGCACCCAGCTGATGCGCACCCTGCCGAAGGAAGAGCTGATCTATATGGCAGCCTTGTTCCATGACATCGCCAAGGGACGCGGGGGTAATCACTCTGAGCTGGGCGCTCTTGACGCGCTGGAGTTCTGCCGTCTGCACCACCTGAGCGAGTACGACAGCCACTTGGTGAGTTGGCTGGTGCGCAACCACCTGGTGATGTCCATGACGGCGCAGCGCAAAGACATCACTGACCCGGACGTGGTGCAGGAGTTCGCCGCCCTGGTAGGCGACATCAACCGCCTGACCTATCTCTATCTGCTGACCTTCGCCGACAGCCGCGCTACCAATCCGGCCGCCTGGAACTCCTGGAAGGATTCCCTGTTACGCGACCTCTTCAACGCCACCCGGCGGGCACTGCTCAGGGGGTTGGAGAACCCGCTGGCACAGGAGGAGCTGGTCAGAGAGAAACAGGAGGCGGCGTTATTTCAGTTGCTACAGTCGGCCGGGCTGGATGAAACAGCTATCCGCAAGCTTTGGAAGACCTTCAATAACGAGTATTTTCTGACCCATTCCCCGAATGCGATCCAGCGCCACACACAGGCGATTCTTGCCACACCGGCGCATGAACTGCCGTTGATTAAGATGCGCCAGACCGCCAAACGGGGCGGCACCGAGGTGCTCTTCTACGGCATCGACCGGGATAACCTCTTCGCTGTCATCACCACCCTGCTCGACCAGCTCGCACTCTCCATTGTCAATGCCCGGGTCATGAGTACCACAGCAGGCTTTTCACTCAACTCCTTCCTGGTACTGGAGCAGGACGGCAGCCCGGTGGAGCCCGGTCAGCGCATGCAAGAGATCATTGGAACCCTGCGTGAAGGACTGACTCAGGAGGGTGACCAACCACTCACGGTCTCACGCAGTATCCCGCGGCGACACAAGCATTTCGACACCTCGACCCAGGTCTATTTCACCCAGGAGCCGAACCTGCACCGTACCGCCATGCGTCTGATCACCCTCGATCGTCCCGGCCTGCTCTCTGACGTGGGCCAGGCGTTCGCAAGCTGTAAGATCCGTCTGCAGCATGCGAAGATCACCACCCTCGGCGCCGAAGTCGAGGATATCTTCTTCATCACCGACCGTAAAAACGATCCGATCCTCGATGAAGACCAGCTCGAATGCCTAAAACAAGCCGTGACAGCCCGTATGCCCGAGTAATTCAGTAGGGTTTGATCGGTTTTCGTTTGACCGGAATCACAGTTTTGGCAATTCAGGCACACTTATTTCGCATATATCTATAAAATGCAAAAAAAAGCGAATTGGCTGACTCCATACACCGTCACCTTTGGCTTAACATCGTGTTTCTTCAACCAGATTCAAGAGTTTCGTCGAGCACTATGCGCAGATTTATTCAGATTCTGGCACTCACAGCGACCGTATCCCTACTGAGCGGCTGTGGCACTACTGGGTCGACTTCCAGCGAAACCCCAACCGCCTCGCAAACCATCCGCACAGGGGAGACGGTCAACCTTTCCTGGACTGCACCCAGCACACGCGCGGACGGATCATACCTGCCAGTGAACCAACTCGCCAGCTACCGCATCTACAGGGGAACCACTATTGGCAACATGGCCCCGCTGGTCGATCTGGAAGGCAACTCCAACACTGAATACACCGTCACCGGTCTGTCCTCCGGCAGCTACTATTTTGCCGTCTCAGCCTTTGACACGGACGGCCTCGAAAGCAGCTACTCCCAGATCATCCTGATCGAAATAAGTTAAGGGACTGGTGGCTTTAACAGGCGCCGCCACACCGATTCAGTCATCTGGAATTTCCTGTAGCGCAAGGCGCGATGCCTGGTACCCAATAGCTATTCTCTCCGCATAGCAAGGTCTGATACCCTTAGGGCCGATCCTGAAACCCGCTGCATTATTTATACTGCGAGCAATTGCAACCATTACCGATCGACAGCCCAAATGTGGAACTGGGGCGCATCCTTAACTTCAAATGCGTACTTGCCATTTCCCAGCGAAACGCACTTAAGCACTCAGATCAGAACTGACTCCCGCATGAACTCACCTCGCCGACAGTCACACTCACTGCTGACAATATCCAAAACGCTATACCGAAAAGGCAGATGGCTCTACCTGAACCTGGTATCCCGGGGACATATCAACGATATGATGCTCATCGAGCCTGGTGCCATCAAATTCGGACAAACGCCGGAAAGCCAGTTCCCCCCCAAGCGATTCCTGGGGGGTTACCAGGACGGTGATTGGGACCAACACCTCATTCCGGTCGAATCTCACCTGTTGTATCGGTCGTACGTTCAGCATTTTGCTGAAGGAGAACCCTGGGAGAACACGCCTTTTTTCGAGTTTGCATTGAAGAAAATCGAGCAGGGAGAGCCGTTTCGAGGCGAATATCATTCACCGGAGGCTCTCCAGCAACGATTCGAAAAATGTGATCGCCTGTATAATCTCATTCAGAAAGGGGGTTACAAAAGCAACCATCAGCTTTATGAGGAGGGAAAGCTGGAAAGCATCCTGGAGTTAATGGATGAGGTGACGGTCAATCTTGCGCGAGATGGCAGTATCATACTCAATGACGGCTGGCACCGCTTTGCCACAGCCAGGCTACTCAATATCCAAACGATCCCTGCCCGGCTTTGCGCGCGACATGCGCAACTACTAGTACCCTGAGCCCTGCAGCCAAATGCGCGGTCAACGATGCGAAATTAACATTCAGACCTGCAGTGCCTTACTAAAGAAATGCATGATCCCGGCTATTGAAAAAAGCGCCTTGATTGGTGTCCCTTTTACAGGAAAAGAATATCTCTTCAGTTGATAGAGATTGTCCCCCACCGCATTACATCCTACATCCGTGGTGACGGCTGAAACATACCCTGCATCCTGAACTGCATGCGCGGAGCGCGCGTCCCAGTCACCATTTGGATAGCAGAAGTGGAGACAAGACCGCTTCATCAGCCCCTCCAATGTCAGCTTGGAATCTTTCAGCTCTCTCTTCATTCCATCCTCATCAACGAATGGTAGCCGAACATGATTGACAGTATGACTGCCAAGAGTCACGTCATCCATCTCGGCACAAGCTACGATTTCCTGCTTGGACATCGTGGAAGACCAGAGATCTCCACTCCCAATGTCATCAATGCTCTTGCCGCTCACGTTTTCCAGGTAAGAGCTGATCTGGTTTATTTGACTCTGAAAACTCTCCTCTGTCTGATCTTTGGACTTCAAACTCTTGATCAGTTTAGACAGGGATAGGGCCATGCTTTTTCGCGATGATTGATCAATCCCGACCTCTATTCCTCCCACATTAATCTTTAGACCATCAAGACCTGCCTGTTGAATTGCATAGTCTAAGCGGTCAAACCAGTAAGGAGTGGTCTGTTCCAACGCTCCAGTAGTTGGATAGAACACCACGGGAATGTTGTATTTTCTGAGGATCGGTAACGCGAGTTGTAGATTATTCAACTGTCCATCATCGATGGTTACTACACAGCTGTTACTTTTGACGGGACTCGTGCCCTTCAGCATGTCGACCGCCTCATCGATGGAAATGAAGTTAAAATACCTCACAGCCAAATTCAGCGTATCATCAAATAGCTCTCTGGAGGTTCTAGGGCGAAGCGGCTCCCATTCGGCCGCAACTCCTGTATCCATTACCCCATGGAGTGTCAGGATGGTAATTTTATTCCTTCTGATAACGCACCATAGCCTCACAAATCCTATATGGTAAAGAAATCTCAGAAACAGATTCTTCATTATTATCTATCCGATGAGTACATCTTCAATTCTATCAGCTCGGTGAAATCACTTCGTTTTCTGCGAAATATGGAAACCACCATAGTGGCGCGACCTGGTGGTAACAATCTCCATGCATCCCTTTAAGGCTGTTATATCATCTTCGGCAGCAACTCCAGGAGTGTTATATAGCTGTTACTCCTGGCAAAACCGCTCCATTTAAAAATATCGAGTGTAGATTCTTACTTATAAAACCCACTAATACCAGACATATACTATTCCTTTAACCCTTTGAATATCAAGCTTTATTGCTCAACACCACGAGAACCGGCTCCACCCCTCTGGCCCCTCGTTTCTAAATATCCTAATTTATATGAGGCCTTAGTGTAACATTCCCTGAAAAGCAAAAGCTGTCCGATAGCTACACATGATACAAACGCGATTCAGAGTTTGGACTCTATGTTGCCTCTATCTTTTTTTGACGCCTTACTTCAAGCTTATCAAGTCAGATGGTCCGGAGCGCAAAGCTGATACCACGACCGCTTCAGCTCAATCGATGCTTGAGGGTGGGGCTGCATGTTCAGCAATTCGACGATCCATCAAATCCTAACAGCCATCCATGTCAAACATAACCGCTGACCACAGGAAATTGTACGGAACAGCAGTGATTTACTATATAATGTAATAGTTTCCGAAGTATATGGCTTCAATCAACCTAACATACTGTTCTTAATGAAATAATATGCCATCTCTGCCTGTCTCCGGCTTGAATCTGCGACCCAGTCGGAAGCACGCTTTAACCCGTCACTCAGGGTTGGAGCGATCATTGAATATACATAGGAATAGCAGTTTTTCCACTGGCTATGGGGTATCTGTCTTTGCATATCCTTCGACGACGCTTGCGACACAACGACGTCAAGGTACTCGATCTGCTGTTACAAGCGCCTGGCACCCAACTCATCATGGATCGAGGTTACTCAGACTTCAATCTCCTGTATCCGCTGCAGCGGCTATATACCGCGCAAGCCAAAGCAAATCTGCTGTTCCGCACAATCCACCTTCACCCCGCAGACAAGTAGATTGGACAGTGCCATGGCCAAACCCGGGTGTTCGCCAGCACATCAATGTCTCTCTACTATCCCGCGAAGCTTTGCCTGACCAAACACCACAAGGCCGCCGCCAACAAGCTGTTTGCCTTTGGAATCACAAAGTTCTTCCTTCAAGTTCTGTAGATCATGGAACTCTTGCGTTATTTCAGCTGATGGAATTGCTCTTCAAACTGATCAATCAGTACCTGCATAGCAAATCAAATTTCGGTATTTTGGGGAATGCATTGAAAATTCGAGTCTTGATCACCAGTTTCATGAAATCACACAATTTCAATACCATCCTCAATTCTATTTTACAGAATTTGAAGTCTAGCCGATTTTTTCGCAGAAACGCCATTATCTCTAGTACTTAGAGAATGAGATCATGCCAATCGAGATGACATAATCTTTACCCGATTGACTCGATTTGAGCATTCACCCCGACACTAGTGACTTAACATAATACTCGCCATGCCTAACATCTGTATCATTTCACCTTTTGCCTACAGTGCGATGGTAGGCAACACATCCGGTCATATTGGCGGTGTTGAAACACAAACCGCATTACTCGCGAAATGGCTGGCTGAAAATACCGATCACAATATATCGATTGTTACGTGGAATGAAAGCTCGTCTGATGACGAATACATTAACGGCGTAAGGGTAATAAAATTATGCAAGAGATCGGATGGCATTCCCCTTATCAAGTTTTTCCATCCTCGATGGACTTCACTTATTAAGGCGCTCAAACGCGCTGATGCTGATGTATATTACCAAAATTGTGCAGAGTATGTGACTGGGCAAGTGGCACTATGGTGTAGAATAAACAGAAGAAAATTTATTTACTCAGTAGCAAGCGATCCCGACTGCGACCCCAACTTACCTACATTACACACCTACCGAGAGAGATTGCTATATAAGTATGGGCTAACTCATTCCGACGCAATTATTACCCAAACATCTATTCAACAGTCGATGCTAAGAACTGGTTTTAGTCTAAACTCCCATGTTTTACCTATGCCAATCTCGCCTCCCCCGACCAGCCTCAGTCACTCTGGCCACATGCATGATGGTGAGTTTCGTGTTATATGGGTTGGTCGTATAGCAAGCGTCAAGAGAGCAGAGGTTTTACTTGAAATAGCCGCATCGGCTCCAGACATCATATTCGAAATTGCCGGCGGTGAAGACCAGGAACACGACTACTACCAAAATTTTCTATCTCAAGCAAAACAGCTAAAGAACGTAGTATTGCATGGTAAATTAGATAGGGATCGACTCAACAAAAGATATCAGCATGCATCAGTTTTGTGCAACACATCTATCCATGAAGGTTTCCCAAACACCTTCATTGAAGCATGGAGTCACGGCATACCTGTTGTTTCCACCATTAATCCGGATAACCTGATATCCACGCAAGAACTTGGCATAATTGCAAACTCAACCACTGAATTTGTTCGAGTGTTAGCCAAACTAAAAACTGACAAGGATCTTTGGAATAAGCTCTCCAGTAACGCCAAACGTTATTATTTGGAAAATCACTCTATTGATATAGCCATGCGAAGGTTTCTACAAATCTTCGAGTCAACTATCTAATTACGCAAGTAAATTTAAACATGAAATTAGCAATCATCACTCAGTTTCCTCGTGATCCGTCCTATCCTTACGGTGGTGTTGAAGCTGTAAGCGTCAACCTTGTAAGAGGATTGAGCAAATTCAGCGAATTAAATATTGATGTAATTACCTTGGATAAGGATATAACTCAACCTGAGGTGTATGAATCACAGGGAGCAACCATCCATCGCCTACCAAGAACACACAGCAATGAGATTTTAAATGCGCTTTTTTCTGGTGCAAAAACAATAAGACAATATATTTACAAGCTTGCCCCCGATATTATTCATGCACATGACACATATGGAATCATGATACAGGGCATTACTCTACCAAGGGTGTTTACGGTACATGGCTTTATCTATGGCGACACCTTGCTTTCCAGAAAAAAACTACCTTGGCTGCGATCCCTTTTATGGAAATATGTAGAAACAAAGAGCTGGGCAGATCAACCTCATATCATATCAATAAGTCCATATGTCCGTGAACGGGTATCGAGGTACAGTCAATCTATCATTCATGATATAGACAACCCAATTTCTTTTGATTTTTTTGATCTTCCCCGAAAAGAGTCGAAGCCCGTGGTCTTCAGCGCGGCAGTCATTTCACCACGCAAGAACACACTTAATTTAATTTACGCCGTCGAAACCCTATTACAGCAAGGGCTCGATGTTGAACTTCGCTTAGCCGGTTCTGTTGCAAACACTGAATATGGGGATAAAGTTACTAAAACAATTACTGATCATAAACTGGAGAACAATATCAAGCTTCTTGGCCGTATCAATAGCAGCGAAATTCAAAAACACTTGACTCAAGCATCCATCTTCGCGCTTGTCTCATACGAAGAGAATTCCCCCATGGGAATCGAAGAAGCAATGGCCGCCGGCGTGCCAGTTGTCACTTCAAATATGTGCGGAATGCCCTATATGGTAAAAGATGGCGAGAGCGGTTTTCTCGTCAATCCAAGCAATGTCAATGACATTGCAAAACGTATTAGACAAATTTTATGTGATGAGGAACTAAAAGTACGCATGCAGCACTGCTCAAAGCAAATCGCACAGGAAAGATTTCATCTTGACGTGGTCGCCAAAAAGACATACAACGTATACAAAGACATTCTGGACAGCTGACACTTCATGCACTTACCTTGATTTTCGAATACACCGCAACAACCTCATTCCACATACTTACCCAAGTAAGTCATTCCACTTTTTAGATACTTGCTCATAGCTAAACTTTCTTGTGTCCCGAAACGCACATTCAGATAGTTCTGCATAATGTTTATCATTCTGCAAAACAGAAATAAAGGCATCAGCGAACAGCTCCGGCTCCAGTTTATTTATGAGGTATCCATTTTTTCCGTTGACCACGAGATCTGAGAGATCACCGATATCCGATACCACCGCAGGCAAGCCAGCCAACATGCCTTGTATTAATGCTTGCGAAAGCCCCTCAGACTCCGAAGTTAAAACAAAAACTCTTGAGTTCCGCAGCCACTCTTCCACATTATTTTGCCAACCAGCAAATACTACATTGTCCTCTAAACCAATTTTCTTACATTGTGACTTCAAAAGCTGAGAATCAGGACCATCACCAACAACTACAGCCTTGATATCTTTTTTTGTTTTTTTCGCAATCTCAATCGCTGAAAGAAAGATATCCACTCGCTTTACTTTCGATAACCGCCCAATCAGAATCAAGTCATATTCCTTCTCGTTGTTTGAAGGAGAAAACTTATCTGAATCAAACCCGCCTGGTATTATTTCGATTCGTGATTTCACGCTCTTTGACTGAAAATATTCCTTGGCTCCTGTCCCCATAGTCACAACCAGATCACAGATATCCAATGCCTTAATAAGTCTCTTCTCGATAAATAAATCCGGCTTAGCAAGTCTATTAAATATTTTGCTTTCTGTATCAATACCCCCACCTTGCACTTCCCTAGGCCCTCCACCACAAATATATATGGATCGTGCACCAACAAGCCTTGCAATTAGGATTGTTGCCATGCCGTTTATCAAGAGGTGAAAACCCAACAAGTAATCTGGTCTTGATTTGATCGCAAGCCAAAAATAATAGAGAAGGCGCGCAGGAACATTGCCAAATATCCTCCGCAAACCATCTGGTGGATAGACACCGACTACGTTTTCAATATCTGGAACTGGCGTTATTGAAACCATTTTAACCACCGATACTTCTTTGCTCATCGCTAAGGGTTTAAGATGCGTTACAAGCCAGTTGTCGGAATAAAAAGTCCCTGTAGCAAGTACCTCCGCCTTACCTTCTGATCTGATTTTTCTACGAGGAAAGTGCGAGATAATCCCTAAGAACCCACCATACAGGAACACTACAAATCGCAATATGTATTGGTAGAACATCTATTTTTAATTCACATATTTATATATTGAGGTAGTTTTAATCTTTGAAATGGAATCGTTATACTTTTCCGACCACTACTATCCTCTTTGTTTATCTGAAGATTATCAATTTGTCTGCCCCTTAGATATATTTTTGCCTTATCAGGATTCTCCACATACCACGTCAACCCTCCAAGCTCATCCGCACCGACACCATCAGATGCAATATGAATGATATAGTCATCACCACTATTTTCTGTTGTAAATACGATAGAACGTTGTGCAAAGTTGTAATCAAGCAGTCTACGAGTTGTTAGCACGAGAATCTCACCACTTTCATAATTCTCCTTAAGCATTTGAAATGCCTGCCTTCCAGAATATCCGAATGGATCCGTACTATTATCGATCTTTCCCAAATGAGTATAAAGGATACTGCACCCTTCTTCCTCAATTAGAACATTGAGAAATTTCTCAGTGAGAACCTCACCAATATCCTTTCCTTTTTCGAAAACAGATACCCCCGCCCAGCTTGGATTGGTTCGCATAAATTCAATGACTTTTTTACCATCTTCTAACGTTGTATCACGCATAATACTGTTAGCCGCATGCATAGCGTATTTTTTATTACCAATAAAACCGAGCACACCTTTTGCAAACTCGATCAAAATCGTTTTAGAAGACCTTAGTGGGTGCGCAATAGTAAACAACCCTCGATATGTCCGTTTAACATTTTGCGCTATAATGCTAGTAACGCGCCCCTTCCAAACATACTTTATTCCTTCCTCCGAAATAGTGACGTCTGTATGGTAGGTATTGGAGTCAATAAGCGCACCTTTTCCCTGCATGATGTCCGGATCGAGATTCGTTGGAGCTTGGGCGTGATCAATCCAAACCTTCAAATCAAATCCTTGTTCTCGTAAGACGCTCCAGTTTTCGATCACCCTCTCTCGTGTTTTTGTCAGATCTCCAAAAGAGTGAAGACAATCTATATGTCCAGACTCAATCAACTTATGGATCATATTCCTTCCGGAATCATCTGTATTCCAGTATGAAAATTGGCCTTGCGGCATATCAAAATAGATACTGTTTCCCACCTCCATTCCCAAACCAGGTCCATAGTCGGTTTCTTCAGTCGAGTTCAGATATTTGCACATTTCAAAATAGACTCGCTTATCAGGAGTCTCATCCAAGTCACTACATATCGCAAGCATGGCTTTGTATGGGTAGGGATATTTTCTTAACTCAGCGTTCATATATGATTTCTTTGAATCTCTACTAGTTTCGACTTGTTGGATCGAATTGTTCTGCGACTATCGTATTATTTACCGAATCATCTCACCCAAGCTCTACCGATGCTGAATTTACATCTCCAGCCAGAATCTAAATCCTCATATCGTCATCGGACTCGCTTACCTTTTTTTTAGCGCAGGATCAGCCCCTGATGCCGGCAGGCCATCAGTTGATTTTATGGTGTCTTTGCTATGACATATCCAGATATCCTCTGAATTTGAATCTACTATTGAAAATGACCAGTACTTCATCCAAAAGGCATTTAATTCACAAATACCTGTCTACCTGTCATCAAAATCTACATTTGCAGACTGACTATGCCGCAACATGTGACCAAATTATCTACATACACATCAATGCTTAGTTACTATAATTACTGTTAGCCGTTGGTTTAAGGGTTTTTCTCAGAGGGCTTTAAAATGTTACCTTCTTACTATAAAATTATTTTATGGGTAACTTTATCCATAATCAGTTTTCCGATCTTCGCTTATCAACCACCTGTCGGAATACCAGATCCAACATGGGGCGCTACGCATCCGATTGATAGCGTTGCACCTTCATGGCCCTCAAACTGGCCTAGTCAAGCCGTGACTGACTACTATTACATCGACAATACAGATCCCAACGCTACTGACTCAGGTAACCAATATGGTTACCCGGACAAACCACGCCAGACTATACCAGAAACAACCTATGCCGCCGGCTCTTATGTTGAAATCCACGGGGGTCCCTATACAGCTGGAGGCCAATTGATATTTACAGCTAACGGCACTGCAAGCGCTCCGGTCTGGTTCAGAGGGGGCGATGCGTCAAATAAGCCAATCATAAGGGGCGAGACGGTACCCAAGGGAAGTTACATTTTTATCGAGAACCTTAAGTATGATACCAGCAACAAAACAATCGGCTTGAGACCTCACAATTCGAGTTCGCTTGATCATGTTGTTGTTAGAAACTGCGAGTTCGCAGGTCCTGGAACACTTGCAGGCTTTTCCGCTGTTATAGGTGTGTATGGAGAGTCGTTATCGAATCGATTCAATAACATCGTGATTTACAATAATGATATCCATCACTTTGGAGTCAGTGAGCCTTCCGCAGGAGAAAATGACTACCACGGAATAGCTGTTGGTTCTTTCACTGACCAAGTCTGGGTGCTCGAAAACCATGTGCACCACAATGGCGGTGATTCCATACAGGTTGGCACGGCATCGACTGCAGATCAGAATAGGCTCAACTATATATATATCGGTAAAAACACCTTTCATGATGATAGAGAAAACGCAATTGATATAAAGGAAGCAAATTATATTTTTGTTTCCGAAAATACAATGTATGGATATGAGTCGACATCTTCATCCGAAGGTGGTGCACTCGTAGCACATAACAATCCAAATACCGTCTGGGTGATTAACAACAAGGTCAGTGATGCAGTCTATGGTCTAATCAGTACTGGAAGCATTGATACATACTTCATTGGTAATGAAATCAGTAACACTGATGTTGCGATACACTTCAGGTCAGGCGTAAAAGGCGGTGTCATTAATAATACGCTGTATAAGTATGGGGATGGTATTCAGATATCCACAGGTACACCCCCATACACAGTCTTCAATAATATTTTTGCAGAGCGTACCAATCCCTCCGGTAATGACATCAAGCTCTACAACTCAACGCTAACGAGCGGCACGACGTTTGATAATAACTTGTTTTATCATTCTTCCGGAGACGTTCGAATCAACTGGAACTCTACTACGTCTCTTAATCTCAGCGACTTTCAGGCTAGCCATTCCAGTTGTCAAAATTGTGTTGTTGGCAACCCATACTTTAGACAAGCAAGTAATTCCGACTTCATAATTTTAAGCACCTCAGCAGCCGAGTCGAAAGGTGCTGATCTACCAATATACGATACTTACAAAAATCTGACGGGAATCAGTATCAAGTATGATATTAATGGTAATCCGCGTCCAATGGACGGGTATTGGGATATTGGAGCACATGAAATATCAGGGACATATAACGCTCCGCCGAGCCCACCTGTCTTGAGTTCCCCATAAAGTCTAATCAACAGACTTGAATACCCAATCTGGCAGATGGTGCTTACCGAAGCACCACTGTCAGAGCGGGTACAATCTATCTAATTCACTTTCATCAGGAAGTATCCACCCGCCTCCGCCTACCAGGGAACACAGGGTTTCCTGAAGAATGCTGTAATCAATAGTTTATCTTTCTTCTTTATGTAATGACTCTTTTTGTGTCTTTGATAAATTCATTTACACTTTCCATACAGCGCTCGTGCACCTCATTTAGTTTTGATTCATTACTCAGTATGTAGTTTTCAGTATCTATTACTTTTTGTAATGACTTTGAAATTCCCTCAATTTCTTCACCCTGTTTTCTCTTTTTGAGAGCATTCAATCTTGAAAGAACATCCCATCTACTTTTCTCTTTTACTGTAAACAGCTCATCAAATATATATTGCGGAGTGTATTGAACGCCTATCGTTTTTGTCCAGTCATGCCATTTAAAATCAAAGATATGATCGAACATTTTAATTGGTACCCATGGCACTCGTAATGCATCTGCAACAATAGCACCATGCATAGCTTCCGTGATCAGCAGATTTGTTCTGCTGATTATATCGAGTACTTTTTCTACTGAATAAGATGGATTGATGTACTTTATATTGAGGTTAGCACAGACTTCCACCCAGTCTATGCCTTTACATGAAACATGATGCGGCATTATCGCGACTTCGTACTGCCTACCATAAGAATAGAAATCAATATTTTTTACTAGCACAGCAGGATCTGTTATGGCCATGCTTTCATCAATACCTAACAATTCCGCGGTAAGCGGCCCTCGTACAAAATATATTTTCCAATTATCATCCAGAGTTAGATTTTCTCCATATCCCGCCCCCGAACCCATAATAATCTTAATAGAATCCGTTGGCAGTCTGGTGTTTAACTTACTGTTTAATAGGGTGCCTATTCCTATGACAATTTGCTCATCATTATTGTCAAATTCTATTGGAATAACTTTTGACCATAGCCACCTGTTTAAATCATCACCGAAATTTCCTACTTTGTCTTTATAGTAGTGTAGTTTCATATTATTTTTCGCATCAAATTATTTAAGGCTATCCAACTCGAGGTTCTAACCTTGATATAATTTTATATGAAACTCTTCTAGGTAATATTTTTGCAAGCAAAAGTATAGAACTATAGTATGGACCAAGTTTTATAACCCCTTTAGATTCCTTTATTAAATGCTTCTCAATGTTAATTTTACCAGACGCTTCTCTTAATATGTAACTGATTCCAAGCTTTCTTAAATATGAAACAAAACGAGGATCTATTGTTTCCGATGATCCTGTATATCTTAAATAATTTTTTACGATAACGGATAAACTGGGCGTTCTATCCACTGTCTGTTTAAGTGCGCTATTGGGAGTGTCAATGCAATACTCACTGCACTTTTTGAGACAAAATCCTATGTCGGGATACTGCAGCGATATTCTCCACCAAAGATCTCGATCCTCACCAAGGGTAACTGATTCGTCAAACACACCAACTTTATCGAATACGGATCTATTAATTAGAAGATTGTTCAAATGTAGGTGATAGCCAGACATAGTTAAATCATAAACATTGATAAAACCAGATTGTTTTACTTTCTTAACCACACTTTGCACTATCGGCAGTTCCATCTCTTTGCCTGCCTTATTAACTGCCAATAAACCCGAGCACCACATCAATTTAGGGTTTTTACTAATTATTTCCCATTGACACTGCAACCTCTCAGGATACCAGTAGTCATCACTATCGAGAAACGCGATCCATTCTGTATTCGCCAGCTTAATGCCATGATTTCTTGCCGCTGCAGGTCCAGCGTTTTTCTGGACTACATATAGAATGTTGGAGTATTTTCTTACAACATCGCCAGTGTTATCTGTTGATCCATCGTCTATAACAATTATTTTCTGGGGTTGTACAGTTTGCGCAAAAACACTATCTAACGCCCTTGCGATAACTTTTTCGGAGTTATATGCAGGAATAACAACAGTTACGTCTATATTATTTTGATTTGTCTGCACAGTCACATACCTTAGTACTTTTTAATATATTTTGTAGTTTCAGCTAGCTGATCAATAATCTGACAACGCCCAGCATTCGGGGAGGCACATTGTCTATGATCTGTCTTCTTGTGCCTGGCTCTAACATAAACCTCACCCCTATGAGCAGATAAACTACAAAATACACGATTCCACATAATACTAATTGTGACATACTTTCAATATTTAAATAACCAATTACAACTGGAGACATTATTGCATGAAGCATTATTCCCATGAAATATTTAGCTGTTAACATTCGATAGTATGATGACTTTCTCATATCAACCTGCTTGCACATATACATAGGTTGAATAATCAACTTACTTATAGCCAGGGGTATTGCAGTCCCAGCCGCTACACCTACGATACCATAGGGAATTACCAAAATTATACTCAGCGTTATATTGAATCCCGCTTCGACTAAATTCATTAAGGAGTAATACTTATGCTTAGCCATTGCATTGAGCAATGTTACCGTTGGGATTTGTGAGGAGGATATTGTTATTGCTAGGCCTATGATAAGGAGTATGAGATATGCATCTCCATAATCATCACCCATCCATAAAACAATAAAATCGTAGCCAAACACAATCATGCATCCACCGAGCATCATACTTAAAAAGATTGAAACCTCAGTGACTTTTAAATAATTTTCCTTTAATCGTTCCAAATCTCCCTTTGCATGCTTCATTGTAAATACAGGCATCGCTGTACTTAGAACATTCATCATTAACTCGTTATAATATGATATTAGCCTTGCTGCGATGGCATAATGAGTTACATCGCTCAATGTTCTAAATGCAGCAATTACAAAATTATCAGCAGAAAAACGTAACTTATCACCAATGCCTGATATAAAAATGTACTTACCATAATGAAATAAAGTACGCATTTTCTCAAAGTCGATATATTTCCGACTTATTCGCAGGTCACTCGATATTCTTTTTGCTACCAGTAAATATGCAATCCATGACATCATTTCAGACGCCATAGTTACTGCCGCCATAGCGACGATTGAACTTCCCGCACTTAAAACTATATATATACCAAGCGCCCTCAGTATTGTTTTTAATATTTCAATATAGCTAAGCAAGTCATATCTTATATGTGCTTTTATCAGACCCACAAACACAAAGAATGGAAATGATAATGCGGTTGAAGCACCTAATATCAGCACTGTCCACTCGTATGTATTTAGTTCCAGCTCTTCAGTAAAAAAATATCTTCCGGATATGTATGCAACCACTGTCGCCAATATGCATACAATAGAAATAACGCCAAACAGTATGAATGATGTATTTATATAGCTGTTTATCTCCTTTTGATCATCTGTAGCAATTGCTCTTGAAACAAATCGTTGGGTTGCCGAAGAAAGTCCGAAATCCAAAACGCTGTAATAACCAACAAGATTTATTATTATTGCCCAAAGCCCATACCATTTATCACCTATACTATGAATAATGAATGGCATCATTAAGAAGACAATTACGATATTTAACAGCAGTGTCAAAACTCGTAGTACTGAGCCGGAAATCATCCTTTTTGTTGAGGTGACGTCAGCCATAATGTTTCGGTCTCTCTTTGATCACAGGCTCAACTATTTCTATCTTGTTTTTATTTTTGCTATCGACGTATAGGCGTAATAGCAATCCAATTGCACACCACATACCAACCGATCCTTCCCTTGGATATATTGTTTGACTCCCCATACCCGCTATCATTAACGCAGATACTAGCGAAATCGTAATACCTCCAACAGCAACATTGATATCGGATTCTTTGGATAAGAACATCTTCACGCTATATTTGAGCACCGTGCCAAATAGTATCAGGATAGGAATAAGACCAAGTATTCCATTATCCAAAACCCATTGAAGGTACATATTATGCGGATGCGGAAACGACTCTCTGTATTCAGTCCATAAGAATGAACTTATGCCTTGCGTCATCATCGCTTCTCTGCCAAATCCCACCATAGGTCGCTCTGCGATTTTCTCAATTACAAATGGCCAAGCAAAATTCCTACCTGATGTAATTGTATATAAGTCGTATCCCTTATCTGCTGAGGTTTGAACTTCTTCGGTAAGCCTGTTCTCATCAGCGCTATCGGGTGAAAATCCCATCAGTAATCGCTCTTTTACAGCAGGAATCGTGAGCAGTATTACCACGGCAAATATTGGCGCCAGAACCAGGTATCTCCTCCATTTCAATGAACTGAGTATGGCTCCAATCACGGCCCAGGTCGCATAGCCAGTCCTACCTCCAGTTAGTGCCTGTGCAAAGAAAACGAATAAAGACGCGAATAGGAATATAAATTTATTCCGCTTGATTTTTTCCACACTATATAGTGTAAAAAAGGCCCAACTAGCGCCTGCAAGCATCATCGACAAGTTAACTCTGTGGTAGCCAACTTCATTAGAGAGAATTTTTCCACTTCTTTCCGTCAAATCTCCGCCAGAAGTAAGAACCTCTAAAGGCATCCACTTAACCACTTGCACTGCAAGTATAAAATAAACTAATAAAATTGATCCAAGCGCTAGATTAATTCGTGATTTTGTCCTGCTTCCATCAAACAGTAATAAGCCAGGAATCAACCACTTGAACGTGTTTACAAGATTCTCACTGACCATATTCGCTATCGAAGGAGGTGTTCGTCCAAAATCTAGATGCGAATACACAAATTCATCGACATTTAAAAACAGTCGGACAGTGCCAACAATCATCACAGTTATATATAGCGTCAAAAGCAATTGAATATTTTTTGGTAAATCCCAAGTATTACCTTCTCTTTTTCTACTGAAAAACCATGATAAAAAGACGTTTGCAAAGAGAATATTCCATGGATTCATCCCTTGAATACCAAGTAATGTCTTAGGCATGTCGGGATGCTCAATCACCGCCATCAATACAATCAAACCACAAAGTGATTTAAACCAATCTTTCCAAGCATATATTGAAAGAAAGCTTACGAATATCGAGAGCAGAGCTAAACGAATCATATTAATTTTTTACTTATATAAACGTAGCGCTTGCTAAACTATTTGCTCGGTAGATATTTCACTGCATTCTCATCGAGAACTAACAGTGCCCCATCTTTACTCAAAACTATTCCGTGGCATGAATTCCATATTTCGGCTTACCAATGTGATTGCTGGCCTACAAATGAATTGCTAGCCAGTGGCATAAATAACACTCGAAAGCACTGTCACTGCTATCAGATCACTTCTGATCCACATAACGGGTATTCAGCAGCATCTCAGAATGCCAACTGATGCTGGGAATATGGTTCTACTGAAGAATCTCGCTCATTACTGAAAAGTGAAAACAATATACATCCTCCCTACTGTATGAGCAGATTGTAAATATGCTTATCGCTTATTTATTCAATATTCATATTCTCAAAAATAGACCTTTTCACAGCATCGAGTTCCGCATCAATTGTATGAACCGGTGCGCTTGACTGTTTAATGGCCGTATCGGGATCTTTCAAGCCGTTACCAGTCAATGTACAGACTACGCTTGATCCCTCAGCAATCTTTCCGGATTCTATATCCCGCATCGCACCTGCAAGAGAAGTAGCAGATGCAGGCTCGCAGAATATGCCCTCTCGCTCTGCGAGCAATTTCTGGGCACTCAAGAGCACCTCATCGGTGCATTCATCGAACCAGCCGCCAGACTCTTCCTGAACCTTCCATGCCTGGTTCCAGGATTGCGGGTTACCGATGCGAATAGCGGTTGCTACAGTCTCGGGATCCTTAATCGGGCCACCCCGCATAAACGGTGCTGAGCCGGCCGCTTGGTAACCGATCATTTTTGGTCGTTTACCGGTAATCGCTCCACCGGCAAACTTGCATTTTCCACCGCAGTAGGCACAGGCCTCTGTGACATGATCGCTATGCGAACAGGAATACTCACTGTAACCGATCCAGTGAGCGGTAATGTTGCCTGCATTACCAACTGGCAGGCAGTGGTAATCTGGGGCATGCCCCAATTCTTCGATGATCTCGAAGGCAGCGGTTTTTTGGCCCTGCAGACGGTATGGATTGATGGAGTTGACGATAGTCACCGGGGCTTGCTCAGCCACATCTTTAACCAGCTGCATTCCGTCGTCGAAGTTACCCTTGATCTGGATGGTGATGGCGCCGTACATCATCGCCTGCGCCAACTTACCCATGGCGATCTTGCCGTCGGGAATCAATACGAATGCAGTGATCCCGGCACGAGCAGCATAGGCAGCGGCCGCAGCGGAAGTATTCCCAGTCGAAGCGCAGATGATTGCCTTGCTGCCTTCCTCCAGCGCTTTGGTCACAGCCATTGTCATGCCGCGGTCTTTGAAAGAACCAGTGGGATTCAATCCCTCGTATTTGACATAGATATCCACGTCTTTGCCCAAATCCCGCGGGATATTCTGCAGTCGGATCAAGGGTGTATTCCCCTCGCCGAGGCTGATGATGCGCGTGTCATCATGCACCGGCAGCCGGTCGCGGTATTTGTCGATCAATCCAGTGTAACGGGGGCGGAACGTCATAATGCTAACCTCTACACACCAACCAATGAAATCTGTGTCAGTGGTTGGCGGCTTCTGAAATAGTTATAAAATTTTTTGCTGTCAACCATCCAGGCGCTCGACCCGGATACGCATCACCTTGCCGGTAATGCTATCGAGCTGCTCAATGGCTGCGACAGCCTGATTCAACTGCTTCTCCAGTACACGCTGGGTGAGCATCACGAAGGGTACGGTAGTGTCGTTTTCTGCCGGCTCCTTCTGTTGAATCGCCTCGATGCTGATGCCTGATTCGGCCAGAATACCGGCGATTTTCGCTGCCACACCAGGCCGATCCTCTACCTGCATTCGCAGATAGAAAGCCGTTTCGACCTCGTCGATGGGGAGGATAGGCAGATCCACCAGCTCGCCTGGTTGGAAAGCCAAATGGGGCACCCGATTCTCCGGATCAGCGGTAAGCGCCCGCACCACATCCACCACATCCGCCAAAACGGCGGAAGCGGTCGGCTCGGATCCAGCGCCCGCCCCATAATAGAGAGTGGGACCGACTGCATCCCCCTTGATCAACACAGCATTCATCACCCCATCCACATTGGCGATCAGTCGGCGATGGGGAATCATGGTGGGGTGCACTCGCAGTTCGATGCCTCTATCGGTCATCCGCGTGATACCGAGATGCTTGATGCGGTAACCGAACTGAGCGGCATACTCTACATCCTGGGGCTCGATCCGGGTGATGCCCTCCGTGTAAGTCTTGTCGAACTGTAGCGGGATACCAAAGGCAATTGAAGCCAGGATGGTCAGTTTATGGGCGGCGTCGATGCCCTCCACATCGAAAGTAGGATCGGCTTCGGCATAGCCTAAGGCCTGAGCCTCTTTCAATACGTCGGCAAAGTCACGGCCTTTATCACGCATCTCAGTGAGGATGAAATTGCCGGTGCCATTGATGATACCGGCGATCCATTCGATACGGTTGGCCGCCAATCCTTCACGCACTGCCTTGATGATCGGGATACCACCGGCCACAGCTGCCTCGAAGGCGACCGTGACACCTTTTTTCTGCGCTGCCGCAAAGATTTCATTACCGTGCAGAGCGATCAGCGCCTTGTTGGCGGTCACCACATGCTTACCGTTTTCGATCGCCTTCAGTACCAACTCTCGGGCCGGCGAGTAGCCACCAATCAGCTCGATGATAATCTCAACTTCGGGATCATCGACCACGGCGAAGGCGTCATCTGTCAGCTCAATCCCCTCTACACCCCGCAACAACTCGGGATCATAGGCCTTTGCCGCGACTTTTGTAATATGGATCCCCCTCCCTGCACGGCGCGCAATCTCATCGGCGTTGCGTGTCAATACCTTGAGGGTACCGCCACCAACGGTGCCCAGTCCCAATAGGCCCACATTGACTGGATTCAAGTTCATTCTCCTGCTTTTATTGCTCGCGTTGTTTAGGAATTGATCAAACCGTCTCGGCGGAACATGTCACGAATACCGCGAATTGCCTGACGGGTACGGTGTTCATTCTCGATCAGACCAAAACGTACATGGTCGTCACCGTGTTCACCAAAACCTATACCCGGTGAAACTGCCACCCTCGCCTCCTGTAGCAGCTTCTTGGAAAACTCCAAGGAACCCATTTCGCGATAGGGCTCCGGGATCGATGCCCAAACGAACATAGTCGCCTTGGGACGCTGCACCTGCCAACCAATATTGTTTAGGCCATCACAGAGTACGTCACGGCGGCTTTGATACATATCCCGGATCTCTCTCACCACATCCTGCGGCCCCTCCAATGCGGCAATGGCAGCTACCTGGATCGGGGTGAAAGTGCCATAGTCGAGATAGGATTTAATTCTCGCCAGGGCAGCTACCAGTGTCTTGTTGCCCACCATAAAGCCAACGCGCCAACCAGGCATATTGTAGCTTTTGGAAAGCGAGAAAAATTCAACCGCAATTTCGTCGGCACCCGGCACCTGGAGGATCGATGGCGCCACATAACCGTCAAAGACGATGTCAGCATAGGCCAGATCGTGCACCACCCAGACATTGTACTCCTTCGCGATCTCAACCACCTTCTCAAAAAACTCGAGTTCGACACACTGGGTGGTGGGATTGCCGGGAAAGTTAAGCACCAGCATCTTAGGCCGAGGCCAGGAATCCTTTATTGCCCTGACCAGTTCATCGAAAAAATCGATGCCCGGTATCATCGGTACGTGACGTACATCGGCGCCCGCGATAATGAAACCGTAGGGATGGATCGGATAGGCCGGATTGGGTACCAGGACGGAATCCCCCGGCCCCATACAGGCCAGCGCCAGGTGCGCCAGGCCCTCTTTCGAGCCGATGGTGGCGATCACCTGGGTCTCCGGATCCAAATCCACGTTGTAGCGATTCTTGTACCAATTACTCATCGCACGCCGTAGCCTGGGAATGCCTTTTGACATGGAATAGCGATGCGTATCCTTGCGGTTTGCCACCTCGCACAGCTTGTCGACGATATGCTGCGGCGTGGGTTGATCCGGGTTGCCCATCCCGAAGTCAATGATATCCTCGCCACGCGCTCGCGCCGCCGCCTTCAGTTCATTGACAATGGCGAAAACGTAGGGTGGTAACCGATTGATTCTTCGGAAATCTTCCATCTCAGGCGTGGACACGGGAACCTCGACTTTTTATAGAGCCCAAAGGGATTAAAGTTAACTGACAGCCTGCCAAAGATCAATTAAATCCCGTAACAAGCCGCTTTTTTCGTCGTGGAGGATGCGGTAAGGTCTGCGCATGAAATTCGTACTCGATAACAGCAACGGCGGCTATGTCATACAGCGTTATGACGTGGGTGAAATTATCATCGAAGAAGCGAGTTACCGGAAGAGTCTGATTCTGCTGCCAGACCGGGTAATTGAAGACTGGTCACCCAGCTCATTTAGTGAATTGGCGGTAGATGATTTTCAACAGCTGGTGGAGCTGAGCCCTGAGATTGTGCTACTGGGAACCGGCCGGGAACAGTGTTTCCCCCACCCGTCGCTTTCCCAGCCCCTGATGCAGCAGCGCATCGGTCTCGAGGTGATGGATACGGCGGCGGCCTGCCGCACCTACAACATTCTGATGGCCGAAGGGCGACGGGTGGCAGCGGCCCTATTCATGATTTGACCTCTGCCTCCAGCATACCGGTCGACTCGGCAACCCGATCGTCTTCCAGAATGATCACGTCCCCGGGCGGCGGGAACTTGTCCACCACCCTCTGTGTCAGCTTGTGCAGTGCGGCCTGATACAGGGCATCGGATTCCATCAGAATCAGAACCAGCACCGTCACCATGATCGGCAGCAGGCCAACGCCTCCGATCAGGGCCAAAACAGCCACCTCCATCATGCCGAGGTAGGTATAGCCAATCCAGCCCAGAAAACTGACACTCAGCACCGCCAACAGCATATAGATAAAGAAGCGACTGCGTTCCGCGGCGATCTGCCAGTGCACCATGACATACCAGTGCTCCCGCTTCCGGGACCGCTTGGCACGCCAGAGTGTATAAACCAACAGAGAGAGGGAGACAATGGGAACCAGCGCCAGTGGCTGCCAATAGGAGCGAACCAAACCCAGGGAGGCCACAAACCAGAGGATATGGTTGCCGATCAGATTGGTAAGAAAGATATCATGAGGGATCTTGGCCTGTCGCGTCAGCTCCTCGGAGATCTCGAATTTCATCGCCACTGCCCACCCTAGCCTGTCATGATTTCGTAACGGGCGAGGCTAACACCAGCAGGACTGAAAAGCAGCTGTGGTAAACCCCAATAGAGATTGAGGTTGACCTGAGGATTCAATCCACCTTCTGAGCCGTCATGAGCTTTTTAACAAGCCACTTTTTCGTAAAATAAACCAGTAAAACAATAGGATACCCGCAAGGAATCCAATCCAGGGCTGTTCTTTGAGAATTGTTATGAACCAAACGCCGCTTCCCATAGTAGAATCCTCCCTCGATCTGCAATTTCAGGACAGGTCGTCGACGGGCTGCACTTGTCCTGATAGAGAACAGTCACCCCAGCGGCGCCTACAGTGAAATCATCATAAGGCGGCCGATAGCCTCATACAGCGAAAATCATCAATACCGGATAGCAAAAAAAAAGATGGAAAAGAAGATCATTTTCTGGGTCGTCTCTCTCTCCCTGGTGGCCGTAGCCCTCGCCATTCTGCTACCAGGCGGCCGCCACACCGACCCCAATCCCAAATTGCCCTGGGATATCCATCTGACGCCCGAGCAGAAGGTAGAGGTCTTCGGTCTTACCCTTGGCAGCAGTACCCTATCCGACGCCAGAGCAGTGTTTCAGATGCAGGGGAAAATCAACCTCTTCATCGACCAGACCGGCAAACCGGCCCTTGAGTCCTACTTCGAGCGTGTCTTCCTCAGCGGCCTGCGGGCCGATTTTGTGCTGGTATTGGACGCCAGTGACGAACTACTGTCGGAAATCTATAACCGCGGCAGCCGCATCAGCCGCTCCAGCGACACCACCCGCAAGGTGGAACTGAACAGTCTGGACCAGCTGCTGGTCGGCAATCTGCCAATAAGGCTGATCAACTACATCCCCTACGCCAATCTCGACGAGGAGCTGATCAGTAGCCGTTTCGGTCAACCGGCAGAAAAAATCACGGAAACGGAGACGGGCATCACCCATTGGATTTATCCGGATCACGGGGTCAGCATCGGACAAAACCCGGATGGCAAAGAGTTGATTCAGTACATGTCGCTGAGCGAGTTTAGCGCCTTCATCGAACACATCGAAGAGAACAACCGGCGCTACGAGGCGGCCCAGCAGTCTCAGCGATAGAATAAGCACTCAAACGATTTGAGTGAGCGGGGCTATTCCTGATCCTCGGCATCGGGCATGCGCTGTTTAGGCGCCTTTTTCTTTTTTGGCTTTGGATCGTCATCCATCAGAATGCGATGCGCCTCGCCTTCGAGATCATCGAACTGGCCGTTGCGGGCAGCCCAGAACAGCACCCCCACAGCCACTAGGCCCAGCAGAATCATGCCTGGAATCAAGCCGTAGATGACTTCCATCTCGCCTCTCCGTCAAAGCGTTTCATGATCTTACCTTAACACCTTTGAACAGGGTGCGAATACGGGAAGAGTTGCCGATCACCGCCAGCGAACTCAGCGGCATGGAGATGGCCGCCACCAATGGAGTGACAATCGCCGCCATGGCAAGGGGTACCATGATCAGGTTATAGATGATGGAGATGCCGATGTTCTGACGAATCGTGCGCAAGGTACGCCGAGAGAGCCCGATTGCGAGCCGTACCTTCTCCAACTCACTGCTCATCAACACAATATCGGCACTGGCGATAGACACATCGGTGCCCGATCCCATGGCAATACCCACATCGGCGCGCACCAGGGCGGGGGCATCGTTGACTCCGTCGCCAACCATCGCCACCCGCTCCCCCTGGGCCTGCAGCGACTGCACCACCTGATCCTTCTCTTCGGGCAACACTTCGGCAATCACATCCAGGCCACCCAAACGCTGGGCAATCGCTTGCGCCGCCTGTTGGCGGTCGCCAGTCAGCAGGGTCAACTTGAGACCCGTCTGCTTCAGCGCATCGATCAAGTCACGGGCCTCATCGCGAATGCGATCCTCTATCTCTATCAGTGCCACCTGACGGCCAGACTGGGCAATACGGATCGAGCCGATGCCACGGCCATCCAGCGCTACCGCCAGATGGTCAAAACACTCGGAAGCTGGCACGTTGTGCGCAGTCATCAACGCCAAATTGCCGGCCAGCAGTTGTTCACCCCCAACAAGCGCAGCAACTCCCTGACCTGGTCGATAGTGGAAATCCTTCGCCTGGAAAGCCCGGTGATCGAGTTGCTGACGGGTCAGCCAGTCGAGTACCGCCTGAGCCGTGGGATGTTCCGCAAAACGCTCCATGGCACCCAGCTTTGACATGAGCGTGGCAATCTCTTGGCTACACTCCTCACTCCCCTCATTCCAGGTACCAGCATCGGTGTGGATACCCACCACTGACATGCCACCTTCGGTGAGGGTGCCGGTCTTATCGAAAATCACGTGATTGATTGATGAGAGTGTCTCCAACACCTCACCATTCTTGACCAGAATACCGTATTTCGCTCCCAGCCCCGAGGCGACCGCAATGGACATGGGGGTAGCCAATCCGAAGGCACAGGGACAGGTGATAATCAGGACGGAGGTCGCAGCCAACAGCGCCACCTCGAACGAGCTGGACACCCAATAGAGAAAGGTCGCCGTGGCCAACGCCAAGGTGACCGCCACAAACCAGGGCACAATCCGATCAGCCAGACACTGAATCGGCGCCTTCGAGGCCTGGGCCTCTTCAACCAAGCTGATGATGCGCCCCAGTGCGGTGTTCTTCAGCGACCCGCGAACCTCGATCTGCAACGCACCGTGGCTGTTGATGGTACCTGCGGCAACCTCGTCGCCTACTGCCTTGGTGACGGCTTGCGACTCTCCGGTCAACATGGACTCATCTACTCCGCTGGCTCCCTCGACGACGTAACCATCCACCGGAATCCGCTCGCCGGGTTTGACCAACACGATGTCGCCGGGACTCACGGCCCGGATCGGCACCACCTTTTCCCTCTCCTCCTGCAGTAGCGTCGCCACCCGGGGTTGCAGATCGAGCAGGCGCTGAGTGGCGGCAACCGCCTGCCGCTTGGAAATCGCTTCCAAATAGCGCCCAACCAGGATCACAAACAGGAAATTGACCACCGTATCGTAGTAAACCTCCCCCACCAGACTGCCAGTCACTGTAATATAGACCGAATAGAGATAGGTCATGGTGGCGCCTATGGCGATCGGCAAATCCATCCCCAGATGAAAATTCTTCAGCCCGGACCAGGCCCCCTTGTAGAAGGGATACCCCGAATAGAGCAACACCGGCGTTGCCAGGGCAAAACCGATCCAGTGGAACATGCCACGGAATTCACCTTCGCTGGCTCCGGCGTAGAGGGCGATGGAGATCCACAGCAGGTTCATCATGCCGAAGGCGGCGAATGCCATGCGGTAGAGCAGATTGCGATTCTGCCGCTTCAATGCCCCCTCGGCCATCTCGGGGTCGTAGGGAACAGCGGCATAACCGATCTGGCCCAGTCGCTGAATGATATTGGAGAGCGGCACCCGACCGTTGTGCCACTTGACGTGCAGTCGCTTACCGGAGAGATTGACTTGCGCCGAGATGATGCCCGGCATGCCGTTCAAGGTATGCTCAATCAACCAGACACAGGCAGCGCAGTGGATACCCTCGATCAGCAGATGGATCTCACGTTCTTCACCCAAATCCCCGACGAACTCCTCCTGAACCTCATCCATGTCATAAAGGGCAAGTTCTTTGGGAATTTCCGGAGGGGGGGCAAGACAGGTGCCTTCTGGTGTGCGCTGGTAAAAACCCTCCAGACCGGCATCATAGATGGCCTGGCAGACAGCCCTGCAACCGGTACAGCAAAACCATTGGAGTTCATCCTCGATCTCAGCCGACACTGCCTCGTCGGGGGGAATAGGCAGGCTGCAGTGGAAGCAGGTTGACTGAGCCTCAGCCATCAGACGACACCTTCAACAGACCACAGGCGGCACCACCCGGTGGTCTGGTAGCAAACAGCAATCACAATCGGCCTCAAGGAACCCAGTCGATCCCAACGCCAATCCGTTTCGGTGTGTTGTACTCGTCTTCGCCCTGTTTTGCGCTGACCAGGAGATCCCAGGCACCCAACAGGGGAAAGCTGACTTCGGCCTCATAAAGACCCGGCCCCACCTTGTGCATGGGTACATTGAAGTCCAGCTTAGCATCCGAGGGACGGTAGGCGTAGAAAACCACCCCGGCCGGATCAACCGGCGCACCCTCCTTGTCGGTAATCGTGAAACGGCATGTAACCACTTCATTCACGCCGATCTTTCTCGGCAAGTTCACTTTCATCTGCCAGCCTGGATCCCTGGCCTGGCGCTTGAGCATGTTCTTTTCGTAGTCCTGGCCACGCTCATAGAAATCCTCAACCACCAGGCCGGGATTGTTGCTCTGCGCCAGGTAGATCATGATCATGTTCATGGTGAAGAAGATCACCACCATGGCGATCCACGCGATCACCCAGGGACTCTGCCATGCGGATTTTTTGTCTGTCATAGTTGTAGCTTACGAGGCACTTTAACGACAGGGGGGCGGACAGTCATGCCCACCCCCCGCTGGTAAAAGCCATATGATACAACAGATCAGGACTAACGTGGACCAATAAAGACGCTCTTCCGGTCACCCGAAAGGATGTTGCCGTTATACTCGCCCGAGACCGTGAAGGTGATTGGTGTAGTCTCCTGCTCCAGATCCGCTTCCTGAACTCTGACAAATACGGTATGCGACGTCACCATGCCGTGCCGTGCCGTGATTGGCTTGTCCGCATCCACCAGAATCAGCCCTTTCGGCCCATTGGCAGTGATGGTTGCAGATATATCCTCTCCCATCTTGTTGAGGATCTTCATGGTGTACTTGTTCTGAATCGAGCCATCACTCTGCAGTACAAACAACGGTTGCCTGGAGTGAATCACCTTCAACTCCAAAGGAGCGAGTGAAGTAAGACCATAACCGATACCGATCAAAGCGAGCGACATGATGAACGAATAGACCCAGACGCGCGGGCGCTTATAGAGCGGCTGCGGTTTCCGGTTCGCCTCCATCGATTCATAGGACTCATAGCGAATCAGCCCGGTCGGACGACCCACCTTTTCCATGACTTCATCACAGGCATCAATACAGAGCGCGCACATGATGCAGCCTTCCTGCTGCCCGTGGCGGATATCGACCCCCGTGGGGCAGACAGCGATGCACTGTTTACAGTCCACACAGTCACCGGTAGTGCGTTCCTCTTCCGACTCGCCTTTCTTTATGCGACCACGCGGCTCGCCACGATGGTAGTCATAGGTGGGAACGACAGTCGTCTGGTCTATCATGACGCCCTGTATACGGGCATAGGGACAGAGCCAGAAACAGGCTTGTTCGCGCATGAAGCCAGCCAATACATAGGTGCCGGCGGTAAAAAGCGCGATACAACCGTATGCAACCGATGAGGCGTGCAATGCGAAAAGATCCCGCCACAGGTCGCCTGCGCCGTAGAACCAGGCGACAAAGCTAATGCCGGTCAGCACAGAAATCACCAGCCATATGAGATGCTTGGTAACTTTAATTCGAATCTTACTGAAGCTGAGGGGTGCCGCTTCGAGCTTTCTTCGCTTCTGCGGATTGCCTTCCAGCTTATCCTCGAACCAGGTGAATACATCCGTCCAGACGGTTTGGAAACAGAAGAACCCACAGAAGACCCGCCCGGCAAGCGCAGTGGCCACTGCAAGCAAAAGGGCGAAAAACAACAAGGTAAGGGAAAGCATCCAGAAATCCTGTGGCAAGATGGTCACACCCAGGATATGAAATTGCCGATTGGGGATATCAAAGAGGACAGCCTGGCGACCGTCCCATTGAAAGTAGGGTCCGATGAAGAAAATGATCCAGACAGCCGCAGACAGCCACTTTATATTACGCCAATACCCGCCCATGCGCTTGGCATGGATGGTCTCGTCACCGGTGTTCAGGTGCCAATGTACCGATTCTTCATACAGGTCATCCACTGCCTGCTCACGGGATGGCGCGTTATTTGTCTCGCTCAACGGTCTGTCTCCTCGCCTGTTTGATCAGGGGGCGTAAATTAGGAATATCATATATAGAGTTATCAGAATGCGCCAATGCGTTTTATCAATAACTTAGGGGAGCTATTAACAGTCGGCTTATAACACATTGGCCCCGCGCGAGACAAAACTAACGCGAACCACAAAAAAAGGGGGGGTTTAATCCCCCCCCTTTTACCCTCTATTTTTTTGAGGTCTATTGTATTTATTCAGTTCCCGTGCTTCTTTGCATCGCCATTGATCAGGGCTTTAACCTTAAAGCCAAGAAAAACAACGATAATCACACAAATCGCAACGGTGACGATAGAACCCCAAAATACTGCATCTCCGTTCATAGCAATCCCCTTGTTTTGAGCCTGTGTGAGGCTTCCTAACCCCACACAGTTTTTGATGGAAAAAATGCCTGTTCAGACAGTAGGTGAGTTATTGACCACCGCCGAACTTATGAACATAGACCGCCAGTTTCTTGATCTCATCTGTAGACAGCCGGCCTGAGAAATTGGGCATCTCAGCCTGACGGGTCATTGGCTCGGTCGCATCGTTCACACCGTACCTGATGGTGTACTTAATGCTGTCGAGTTGGGTCTGACCCTCAGCCGGCCGGAAGCGATAGATACCGTCGGTCAGGTTGGCAGAACCGAGAACCGCCATGCCTTTTCCATCCATACCGTGACAGGCGATACAGCCTTTCTGGGTAAAGTTGGGATCAGAAGTCGGATTACCGCTCTCGACTGCCTTGGCCAGACCGTCGATCTCAGCATCGGAAAGGATCTTTCCGTGTGCGGTCATAATACCCTTGCGACCCATGGTGATGGTCTGCTGGATGTTCTCGATAGAACCGCCATAGAGCCAATCATCATCAGCCAGCACCGGGAAGCCAACGTTGCCCTGACCACCGCCACCGTGACATGCGGCGCAGTTGTCGCCGAACAGCACTTTGGCAGAAGCCACGACGTAGTCAGACAGCCCCGGATTGGCCAGAACCTCCTTGGCGCTCAGGCTCTGAATCTGGGTCTCGAACTGTGCGCGCACAGCCTCGATCTTGTCGACACCTGCTTGGTACTCATCCATCTGAGACCAGCCCATGATGCCTTGGGTGTTACCACTGAGGGTAGGCCACATGGGATAGAGAACGCCGTAAGCCACCCACCAGATGACCGAAGCCCAGAAGGCGATCATCCACCAGCGTGGGGGGGGATTACTAAGCTCCCGTAGGTTATCGTCCCATATATGTCCGGTATTGTTTTCACCCGGAAAAGGATTGTTATCCGCCATTTTTGTCTCCGCTATCAATTGCATCGTCGTCCATCGGGATAAAGCGGTGCTTTTCCAGCTTCTCCCGGTTTTTCGGACGCAGTGCGTAGAAATACACGATGATCATGAGCAAGAAGGCGACGACCGTCATGGTCAGACCAACCCAATCAGTGCTGGTCATCGCCTCCCAATCAGTATGAAAGTACTCTTTCAGACTACTCACGATAGACCTTGTTTTCGTCGATCTTAGCCATGGTGCCCAGGACCTGCAGATAGGCCACCACCGCATCTTCTTCGGTCTTGCCCACCAGCTCGGCATTCGCGGATGCGATGTCATCGTCAGTATAGGGCACGCCCAACAGTCTCATGACTGTGAAGCGGGTGACCATGTCCTTGCCCTCAACCAGGTTGTCCTTCAACCAGGGATAGTTGGGCATGACCGACTCAGGAACCACGGAGCGCGGAGCCCGCAGATGCTTGCGATGCCAGTCATCCGAGTATTTACCGCCGAGACGGGCAAAGTCGGGACCGGTACGCTTGGAGCCCCACTGGAACGGATGGTCATACATCGACTCAGAAGCCAATGAGTAGTGACCATAACGCTCTTTCTCGTCGCGGAACGGACGCACCATCTGGGAGTGGCAGAGATAGCAGCCTTCCCTCAAATAGATATCTCTACCCGCAAACTCGAGAGCGGTATAGGGACGCATGCCATCACCGGGCTTGTGGTCATGCAGCGTCTGACCGGGTTGACGCTGCCAAACCAGTTCGGGCGCAGCATTGTGTTCCATGGTGCTCTTGATCGTGAATAGAGGCACGATCTCGACAAGACCACCTACCGATAGAGCCAATGCCAGGATAATCAGGAGTAACCAGATGTTTTTTTCCATCTTCTCCTGAAAGCTTGTAGATTGGTTTTCATTCGCCATTTTGCGAAACCCCCTTTAATTAAGCACTAGCCGCTGCGGTGCGGGCCTGTTGCAGGCTACCTTCACCGGCCGCCTTCTTCACAGTCATCAGCACATTGATGAGCATCAGAACTGCACCAAGCAGGAAGATGCCACCACCCACCGCGCGCATGGCGTAGTAGGGATGCATGGCTTCGACTGACTCCGCGAAGGTGTAGGCCAGGGTGCCGTACTCGTCATAGGCACGCCACATCAGGCCCTGCATGATGCCGGATACCCACATGGCGACGACGTAGATAACCGTACCGATGGTGGCGGTCCAGAAGTGAGCGTTGATCAGCTTCATGGACCACATTTCGGTATGGAAGGTACGCATCATCAGATGGTAGATGGCGCCGATGGCAACCATGGCCACCCAACCCAGCGCACCGGAGTGTACGTGACCCACGGTCCAGTCGGTGTAGTGAGAGAGGGCATTGACGGTCTTCAGCGACATGACCGGACCTTCAAAGGTGGACATGGCGTAGAAGGCCAGGGACATGATCATGAAGCGCAGGATGTAATCGGTACGCAGCTTGTCCCAGGCACCGGACAGGGTCATCATGCCGTTAACGGCACCACCCCAGGAGGGGATGATCATGGCCAGCGAGACGGCGGCGCCGAGGGAACCGGTCCAGTCAGGCAGCGCGGTGTACTGCAGATGATGCGCGCCCAGCCAGACATAGCCGAACATGAGTGCCCAGAAGTGAATGACCGACAAACGGTAGGAGTAGACCGGCCGACCCGCCTGCTTGGGTACGAAGTAGTACATCATACCGAGGAAGCCCGCGGTCAGGTAGAAGCCCACTGCGTTGTGACCCCACCACCACTGCACCATGGCATCCTGCACCCCGGAGAAGACCGAGTAGGACCGGAACAGGTCGACAGGGATCGCCAGGCTGTTGACCACGTGCAGATAGGTGATCATCACCATCATGCCAAGGAAGAACCAGTTCGAAACGTAGATGTGTGAAGACTTGCGTGTCGCCAACGTCATGATGAAGTTGAAGGAGTAGACAAGCCAGACCACCGCAATCAGCAGATCGATCGGCCACTCAAGCTCTGCATACTCCTTCCCCGAGGTGATGCCGAGCGGGTAGCTGACGACTGCCAGGACAATGATCAGATTCCAGCCGAAGAAGACAAACCATGCCAGCTTGTCACTCCAGAGCCGGACGCCACAAGTGCGCTGTACGCTGTAGTAGGACGTCGCCATCAACGCGCATCCGCCGAAGGCGAAGATGACTGCATTGGTGTGAAGCGGGCGCAAACGCCCGAACGTGATGTATGGAAGATCGAAATTTAGAAACGGCCATGCCAGCTCGGATGCAATGTAAACACCCACTAAAGCGCCCACCACAAGGTAGACAACGGCCATGACGGTAAACCAGCGTACAACAGCGAAGTTGTATTTCTGCTCGGCTGCGGCGTCCATGAACCCCCCTTTTACAGATTAATGAAGGACCAAAAATGATTGCTCGGATTTTGAAAAAACCTTGCAAACCCAACTGCGTCATATGACACATTCGAGCGTGACATATATCACTCTTTATTGGTGAAGATGTCAATATGAAAAGTCAGCCAAAAAGGCTAAATAGACAGACAGCTAACTCAATGATGTAAAAGAAATATTCTTCTCACAAAAGGCAATTGACATAGATCAATTAAATGGGAAAAACATAGTCGATTTCGCATTGAAACTCCGACTGAAAAGCTTGGTCTTTATAAAACCCAACTGACACGTTGAATGGTACTGAGAATCATTTCTGTGGATTCAGCGATGCGCTGTAAGGAGTATTTTGAGAGAGCCAGAGTCGTTTATGACCAACCCGGCTCCCAAGTGCATCAGTCGCTGAAAGCGATCAATCGCAGACCGTTGTCATCCAGAAATTGAAGTTGCTTGTTACGTAGTCGAATCAGGCCCTGTCGCTGAAACCGGGTCAGTAACCGGCTGACGGTTTCACGCGCCAATCCCAGGTAGCTTCCGATATCACTGCGCGACATGCGCAAATAGAAATAATCGGCGGAAAAACCACGGCTTTTCACTCTTTCCGACAGTGAAACCAGAAACGCGGCCAGGCGCTGATCGGCATTTTGACGCACCAAGGCAGTCATCATGCGCCGATTCAGCGTTACTTCACGGGCGAGCATATCGATCAAGGCTTGCTGAATCGCCTGCTGTGATCTGCCTGCCTGGTTCAATCGGTCCAAATGCAGCACACAGACCTGGCTCGTCTCCATTGCCCGCACGCTCGTGGCGTAGCGTCGATCAGCTATACCCTCAGCGCCGATCAATTCACCGGCAAAGTAGAAGCCCACTATGCGCTCACCTGTGTGCGTCTCCGGCATCAGCGCCTTGAACGAGCCAGATTTCACAGCGAATATGGCATCAAAAGGCTGGCCGGCTTCGAACAGCGGCGTGCCGGTATTTACCCGCTGACGCCGCAATAGGATGCCTTCGGGCACCCCGCTATCCGCTTCCGCATAATCGAGCACCAGGCACATGGGATCGAGACTGCATTCACTGCAGGCAACCTCTGCCGCGTTGAGATTGGCGGCGCCGCCAAAAACGCAGCAGGAGGGGGATAGACTCATTTGAAGATCGATTCTACGGAGAAACCGTCCCGTTCCAGGATATCGCGCAGTCGTCGCAGGGCATCCATCTGGATCTGGCGTACCCTTTCCCGTGTCACGCCAAGCTCGTTCGCGACCTGTTCCAGGGTTGAGTTTTCGTAACCGTGCAAACCGAAACGGCGTTCGACCACTTCTCGCTGCTTGTCGTTCAGCTTACTCAGCCAACGGTCGAGATTGGCATTCAAACCATCATTCTGGATATCCACCGTCGGATCCAGGCTCTTTTCATCGGCGATGGTGTCGAGCAACGGCTTGTCCGCATCCTTACCAAAGGGTGTATCCACGGAAGTCACACGCTCGTTGAGCCCCAACATCCGCTTGACTTCACCGATCGGTTTGTCGAGCAGATCGGCTATCTCTTCGGAACTCGGCTCATGATCGAGGGTTTGCGCCAGCCTGCGCGCGGCGCGCAGATAGACATTGATCTCCTTGACCACATGAATCGGCAGCCGAATGGTACGCGTCTGATTCATGATCGCGCGTTCGATGGTCTGACGAATCCACCAGGTCGCATAGGTGGAGAAGCGGAAACCGCGCTCGGGATCGAACTTCTCCACCGCACGGATCAAGCCCAGGTTTCCCTCTTCAATGAGGTCCAGCAGGGCCAGCCCTCGATTCATATAACGTCGCGCAATCTTCACAACCAATCTCAGGTTGCTTTCGATCATGCGCTGACGCGCCGCCTGGTCACCCTTCTGTCCCAGACGTGCGAAATAGACCTCTTCCTCCGCTGTGAGTAGCTTGGAGATGCCGATCTCGTTGAGATAGAGCCGGGTGGCGTCCATCTGCGCGTCACCTGGCTCAGGTGCCTTGAATGTTAGCGTGTCATCGCTATCGTCGACATCCGCATCTTCTGTGACCACATCGACTTCAGACTCGCTGTCATCCTCTATAGGGACAGGTTCATCCTCAATCATAGAGTCGGCCAGATTCTCATCTGCTTCAACGGAACGCTTACTGCTCATACACTCCACTCCCAAAGTGGTTGTAGCCATTCCAGGGCATCTTGACCTTGATTTGAACGCCACTGCCAAATCCATTGTTTCGTCTAGCAAGGCAAAAGGAACACCATGCACTCAACCGATACAAACGGCTGATAACACCGCTGGACGAAAAAATGGCCTTGACCCTTCGGGTTGCACCTGAAAAAACGCCACTCAGCGTTACCCGTTGTTCATTTGGAATCACCAAACTTCACTCCTCGTGCTTTGATTGACGTTTTTCAGGTACAACAGTGACTGTCAAATTAGTATCAAGATGCCTTGGATTTTGACTACAAACCCATTTGCCTGTTCAATTGCTGGTGCAGGCTTTGTTATCGCTTTTATTTTCTCGGCAGCAGAGGCAAGGGATTGACCGGTTTGCCCTGGCGCCGGATCTCAAAATGCAGCACAGGCTGGCCGCCGATATTGGGGGCGCCCATCTGTGCCACGACATCACCTTTCTTTACCATGTCGCCCTCCCTGACCAGCAACTTGCTGTTGTAGCCATAGGCGCTCAGGTAAGACCTGTCATGCTTGATAATGACAAGATTGCCATAGCCCACCAGTCCATTGCCAGCATAAACTACCTTACCTGCCTCGGCGGCACTCACCGGCTGCCCCATCCCTCCGTGAATCCAGATCCCTTTGCGATTGTCATCACCGGAAGAAAAGGTCTGCACCACTCTTCCGTTGGTCGGCCAATCCCACACTAACTTGAGTGATTTCGCAGGCGCTTCGTCTGTTGCGGGCTTGCTCGGGGTGATATGGGGGGGTTGCGTCTGCAATGGAGTAGGGCTGGCCGGCTTAACACCGGTTGCCGTCGGTAACTGAGGTGTTTTGGCGACCGGTGGTAGCGGCTTGCGGGTCGCAGGTGCGGAATGTCTAGTTGCAGGTGGCTTTAGACGCAAACGTTGACCGGGAAAGATCTGATAAGCCGGCGGCCGAATACCATTCCAACCGGCAAGCTGCTGATAAGAGAGATTCTGTCGCCAGGCAATCGAGTAGAGGGTATCGCCCGCTTGCACCAGATAGTAGCTACGTGAATAGACCGGTGGACGGGCCTGAGGCATCCGCGCTGAACTCACACGGTGCGGCGGCTCTGATGTAGTGCGATTGTAGATCGGCGCACTGCTTCGTGAACTGCAACCGTTGAGCACAAGTGTGGCCAGGAGCAGCACACCGGCCACTCGGGGGATCGGTATTGAACTGTCGTTGAAATAAACGATACCCGATTACCTAATGGGATTTAAGAAACAGGATTAATGCCACGAATAGTACCACCATCAACCAGCCAAGCAGATCCACATAACGGTGCAGCGCCTGCTCCATGCGTGCGCCACCCCAGGCCATTAACCCCGCGACGAGAAAAAACCGCGCCCCGCGACCGATGGCCGAGGCCAACAAAAATGGCAGCAAGGCCATCGATATTACCCCAGCGGTGATGGTAAAAACCTTGTAGGGTATGGGGGAGAAGCCGGCCAGAAAGATGGCCCAGAAACCCCACTCATCAAACCAGCCTTGCACCCTTTCATAGGCTGGCCAGTATCCCCAATCATGTAGATAGGGTTGGATCAAATCAAAGGCGAAAAGACCGATCAGATATCCCAGCAGTCCGCCCAGTAGCGACGCCAGCGTGGTGAGCGAAGCGAAGTACCAGGCCCGTTTTGGCGTCGCCAGACTCATTGGCGCCAGCATCACGTCGGGCGGAATGGGGAAAAAGGAGGACTCGGCAAAACTCAAACCGGCCAGATAACGTGGAGCATGCGGATGGCGCGACCACTGCATGGCGCGGTTGTAGAGCGAGGAGAAAAGCCGCATCAGATCACCCCGCCCTGCAGGGGCACGAAGTTGGCGGCCTCCAACTGCTCCTGCTGGTATCCCTCCGTCGTTCTGGTAATCCTCAGCATCACCTGTCCCTGTTCTTTTTGCAGCGGCAAAATCAACCTGCCACCCAGTGCCAACTGTTCCAGCAGCGACTGAGGCAAACCGGCCGGCGCCGCTGTCACCATGATCCCGTCAAAGGGGCCATATTCCGGCCAGCCGATACCCCCATCACTGTGCTTGAGACGCACATTGCGCAGTCCGAGTTCCCTCAGTCGCTGCCTGGCCTGCACCTGCAGCGCCTCAATACGTTCGACGCTATAAACACGTCGTACCAATTGTGCCAGGATGGCGCACTGAAAACCGGAACCGGTCCCGATCTCCAATACCGTCTCCGGAATTCCACCCTGAATCAGAGCCTCGGTCATGCGCGCCACAGTATAGGGCTGAGAAATGGTCTGGCCATGACCGATGGGCAGCGCCGTGTCTTCGTAGGCACGACTGGCCAGCGCCTCGTCGACAAAAATATGGCGGGGGGTGTTGCGCATCGCCTCCAGCACCGCTATGTCGCGAATCCCTTTCTCCCGTAGCCGCCGAATCAGACGCTCCCGGGTACGCTGGGAGGTCATGCCGATGCCTTGGTGTTCCGGACGCATGATCATCCGGCGAGCCACGTCTCGACGCTGGCCAAGGCACTATGCCGGGTCAGGTCCACCTGCAGCGGAGTGACCGACACAAACCCCTCCCGTACCGCATGGAAATCGGTACCGGGACCGGCATCCTGCTCGGCACCTGCCGGACCGACCCAGTAGATAGTCTTGCCCCGGGGGTCGGTGGTCTTCACCACCGGCTCCGCCTTGTGGCGATGGCCGAGTCGGGTGGAACGGAAACCAGCCAGCTCACTGTAGGCTAGATCAGGCACATTGACGTTGAGGATGACGTTTTCCGCCAACGGCGAGCGGGTGAGCCGCTGTACCAGCTCCAGGGCGACCCGGGCACCGGTGTCGATGTGCTCCGGCTGGTGGGAGTTCATGGAGATGGCGATCGCGGGCAGGCCGAGAAAACGCCCCTCCGTAGCCGCCGCCACAGTACCCGAGTAGAGCACGTCATCCCCCATGTTGGGACCGGCATTGATACCGGAGACCACCAGATCGGGCTCCTCTTCCAGCAGCCCGGTGATTGCCAGATGCACACAATCGGTCGGCGTACCGTCGACGCGGATAAAGCCGTTCTCCATGAGGCGGGCGCGCAGGGGATTGACCAGGGTGAGGGAATTGCTGGCGCCGCTGCGATCCTGATCCGGTGCCACCACCACAATCTCGGCGTGGGTGGAGAGGGCGTCCGCCAGTGCCTGCAGGCCAGGTGCCTGGTAGCCGTCGTCATTGCTCAGGAGGATCTTCATACGGAGGCACAATATACTGGAAACAGAGGCCCATCACACCCTCCAAATCGCCCATACGCGCCATGTAAGATTGAGATTCTTCCACGCAACTCCTAACATGATCGATCAGCCACAGCGAAACCGGACCCGGTATGAGCGAAGAGCAGGACAAACCCGACGACCAGCGCCTTTTCCGCGAGACATTGAAGGATGTCAGTCCGCACGAAGAGGGCCGCAGGGAGCCCTATCGCCGACGCTTGCCGCCTCGCCCGCTCAACTTGCCGGCGGGGGACGAGGAGAAGACGACAGACCAATATTCCGAGCATGAGATCGAAACCGGCGAGTTCCTCGAGTTCGCGCGCCCCGGCATTCAACAGCGACTCATGCACGACCTGCGCCGGGGCTATCTGGAGATTGGCGCCGAACTCGACCTGCATGGGTTGACCGTGCGCTATGCGCGGGATGACCTCAACCGTTTCCTGGCCTCCTGCCATGAGCGGGGGGTCCGCGTCGCACGCATCATCCATGGCAAGGGGTATCGGTCAGAGGGACGCCAGCCGATATTGAAGCAGAAACTCAACCTCTGGCTGCGCCAACGGGAAGATGTACTCGCCTTCACCTCCGCCCCGCGCCACGACGGCGGTACCGGGGCCGCCTATGTGCTGCTACGCAATCCCGCAAAGAGTAAACGCAGACGATGAAGCGCAACTGCCTAATCTTTTTCCTTACTGGCTGGCTGGCCATGCCGGCCCGCGCAATAGGCTTCGACCCCCTGCCCCTGCCCACCTCGATGGCGGAGGCGACAGGCGTGCGCAGCAGCTCAGGCTATCGCCAGGGCGGTAAAAGCTATGCGCTCCAATACCACAAGCTGATTCAGAGCGGCGAGCGCCGGGCGGACCAGATCTTCGGCCTGCTGCATGACCAGGCGGGCAACCTGATCCACGCGCCTGACGGTGCCTCGCGCATCTCCAATAAGAACGACTACAGCTCCCTGCTCAATATCGAGGGGGGACTCTTCATGTTGACCCAGTTCGAGGCGATTCCCGGTGCGATCTACCTCTCCGAACTGACCCAGGACCGGCAAACAGGCCTGTTGAGCGTCACCCGCACCCGGCCACTCGACCTGGCGGGGATTAACGGCGGCTGGAACCACTGCGCCGGCAGCACCACGCCCTGGCAGACTCACCTCGGCAGCGAGGAGTACGAACCAAATGCCGCCGCCCGCAACCCAAAGACCGGCGCCATCGACCGCTACTACCAGGCGATGGCGAGCTATATGGACGGCGACCCCGCTTCGCTCAATCCCTATGACTACGGCTGGGTGCTGGAAATCGCCGTGAAAGATTTCAACTCCGCCCAGGTGAACAAGCGCTATGCCCTGGGTCGCTTCTCCCACGAGGCGGGCCTGGTAATGCCCGATCAGCGCACCGTCTATCTCACCGACGACGCCCATAACAGCGCGCTCTTCCGTTTCGTCACCGACCGACCCGGCGATCTCACCAGCGGTAACCTCTATGCGGCACGCTGGCGGCAGACCAGCGCCGAGCAGGGTGGCTCGGCCAACCTCGATTGGATTGACCTGGGTCACGCCAGTGAGCGCGAAATCGCCGCCGCCATCGGGAAAAAACTCCGTTTCGACGACCTTTTCGATCGTACAAAGCTGCCACAAGACGGGCGCTGCAGCGCTGGTCACACCGCCATCAACACCCGCTCACGCGCGGAGTGCCTGAGACTCAAACCGGGCAGGGAACTCCTGGCTTCGCGGCTCGAGAGCCGACGCTACGCCGCCCTGCTCGGCGCCACCACCGAGTTCCACAAGATGGAGGGGCTCGCCTACGATCCCGCCAAGCGCAGGCTCTTCGTCGCCATGTCAGTCATCGCCGGGGGCATGGAGGATCACAAGCTCATGGGCGAAGAGGATTCACGCTTCGATCGCGGTGGGCCCAACCACATCCAAGTGGCTCACAACCCCTGCGGCGGCGTCTACGAACTACCTCTCGACAAAGCCTATGTGGCGACGGCGATGCACAGCCTGATACAAGGAAAGCCGGTGGCGGACGACCCCGACAATGCGTGTGACAGCGAGGGTATCGCCAATCCCGATAACCTGACCTTCCTCACCGGCCAGGACACTCTGGTCATTGCCGAGGATTCCAGCCAGGGCCATCTGCACAACATGCTCTGGGCCTACCGCCTCGATGAGGAACGACTGACACGTCTGCTCACCGCCCCTCTGGGCGCCGAGGTTACCGGCAGCTACTACTATCCGGACATCAACGCTTGGGGTTACCTGATGTGCACCTTGCAGCATCCGTCCCAGAGCCCCGCCCTCACCGGCTATCTGGGCCCTTTTCCAACCCGGTGAAGCGCAGATAACCCGGTTTTGTCAGTGGAAACATTGAATTCCCCCTTTTACCAAGTAAAATGCTCGGTTATTGAAACGCAGTACACGCCAGACCCACACCCACTGGTCGCTTCACGTGCGACCGGACTACCTCATCACGCAGGACGGTAGTCACCAGGTGTAACGGCTTAATGATGGAGATACATTGTGGCAATCAGAATCAAGAGTCAGTGGCATGACGAAGACTCGACCCGCTCCGCCGAGGAGATCGGCGGCGCCATCGCCTTCATTGCCTGGCGCATCGCCCTGGACAAGGCGATCACCCTCCATGGCAAACATTTCGTCTATCACGACGACAGCCAACGGCTGGCGGTGATTGCCGAATACCTCGTCTACGAGACACAGATCACCGACCGCCTGATCCACGGCATGGTCGACGAGGAGACCCGGGGCAAGCTCATCACCGCCCTGGTGATGAAACTGGCCGATCACTACCGGGACAACGCCATCGACCTGGTCGGCCCAGGGGACCATGCCAACATCTTCATTGCCCTTTTCAATGAGCGCTCCGGTGAGTACGCCGAGTTCAATTTCAATGAAGACGGTCCCAGCTACCCCTTCCTGCGCCACCTGGGTTACGAAATCCAGCAGCTAATGGGCAAGGAGGAGCATGATAACCGCTGGGTCATCGACCAGGTGATGGATGTGGACGGCCCCGAGGTCTACAAGCAGCTCGCCCGTGCCATCAGAAATCTATTTGACTGAGGTACCACAGTGCCGCAGCCGACGAGCCAAGCTGGCCGGTGATTAGCTTTGATTGGCATTCAATCCAAAACGGATCGACTCTGCCGTACCGGTCAGGCGTGAATCGAAGCACTGTGTGCCATTTTTAACTCAGACTCGAATACTACTTAGTCAAACGGCTTGATGGCGGGCCAGGACCCCCGCTCTACACGCGGAATTACAGGTAGGGTGGGGCCATGCCCCACCACAAAGGTGCTGGAAATCACCACAAGTACTATTAACCAACTAGCATTCAACTCAGACCCGAAAATTCAAAAAGGCCTCAGGAACTCCCATGCGCCCAGCCCAGTTGCTCACCATTCTGGAACAGGAATTCATCAGTACCCGCGCCGGTCACCACACCCCGGTGATGCTCTGGGGCCCACCCGGTGTCGGTAAATCCGACATGGTGCGCGAGGTGGCGCAGAATCATCAGGCGCCGGTCATCGATATCCGCCTATCACAGATGGAGCCGAGCGACCTGCGCGGCATCCCCTTCCGCAGCAACGGTATCGTGGAGTGGGCGATCCCCTCAATCCTACCCAATGCGCAACGCCACGGACCCGAGGGTATCCTGTTTCTCGACGAGATCACCTCCGCCCCACCGACCGTCTCAGCCGCCGCTTACCAGCTGATCCTCGACCGCCGTCTGGGCGAATACCAGGTGCCCGACGGCTGGGCCATCTTCGCCGCCGGCAATCGCCAGGGTGACCGGGGCGTCACCTACAGCATGCCGGCGCCCCTGGCCAACCGCTTCTCCCACTTCGAAGTGGAGACTAATCTGGACGACTGGGTGGCCTGGGCCTACCGCAACGACATCGATGAGCGCATCATCGCCTTCCTGCGCTTCCGTCCCGAGCTGCTGTTCGATTTCGACCCCGCCCACAACCCGGTGGCCTTCCCCTCGCCGCGCTCCTGGGAGTTCGCCCACCGGGCGCTGCAGAAGTTCGCAAACCATCCGCAGCTGCTGCAAGGCACCCTGCAGGCCTGCGTCGGTCCTGCCGCCGGGGTGGAGCTGAACGCCTTCGTCAACAGCCTCGACAAGATGCCCGACCTGGATGCCATCCTGGCCGGCGACGAGGTGCCGGTGCCGGAGGAGATCGACCTGCAGTACGCGGTGGCCGCCGCCCTGGTGGGCCGCGCCATTCGCGCCCACGAGGCGGGCAACGGCAGCGAGGTACACGGCCGCATCCTCGAATACGCCGGTCGCTTCCCCCAGCGGGAGATGGGGGTGATGCTGGTCTCCGACATGCATCGCGCCATCGGCGAAGCCCTCTTCCGCGTGCCCCAGTTCGGCGACTGGGCGCAGGCGATCTCCGATGTGATGCTTTATGAGTGAGTGGTATTCAGTCCGCAAATGAACGCGAATGAATGCAAATCTGTTTTTGTTTCGCGAGCTCGGCATTGCGTAGGGTGCGGCTTGCCGCACCGTTCGCCACGCGATCCAAGACACTCGGTGCGGCATGCCGCACCCTACGCACGAATCGAATCATCCGATGCGATCTGTAGGGTGGGTCCCTGCCCCACCAACCAGGGTCGGCATTG
>JBNKOL010000076.1:0-4454 GCA_050294655.1 Sedimenticolaceae bacterium | reverse complement strand
CCTGGGCATTGGCGATACCGTTGGTACCCGCCATCAGTGTCTCACCGTAGATCACCGTGTGCTGGCCCAAGGCGATGCGCGCCGGCATGCCAGCCACATCCCCTTTAATAAAGGCAAAGGCGTCCATCAGACGCACATCCTTGCCCACTGCATCCTTGGTACCATCGGTGAACTCATCGGCAGGAACGCTGACGTTGTGGGTGATACCCGTTTCGTTGTCGTTACCGGTGTTATAAACACTGTCGTACCAAGCGGCAGCGCTGACACGCGCTCCCATGTTGCCTTTCGTGACGTCGAACTCGGTCAACCAGTCGAGACGATTCGAGGCGATACCCTTGTTGAAGTTGTAGTCACCGTCACCAGCCCCTGTCGCTATATATTCCGCAAGCTGTACTTCATCGGGATCGTGCAGTCGGTAAATGGTGCTGTATTTGAGCGTGTTGTCCCAACGCATCTTCAGGTCGTCGTTCCCCGTGTCGAATCTGAAGGCTTGCGCGTTCCCGCAGGCCAACGCCATCGCTACGGCAACCGCCACCGATGAGATGTGCGGCATGCTAACCCGTACGTGCTTTGTCATTCCTCGTATCCTCCCTCTGAATATCAGAAAGTGCTATTTGTAGTTCATGCCACTCTCCCTTATGGCGAAGCGCATTCGCGCTGTTATCAAGTATCAATCACGTTGAGAATACTGCCAGTTCAAATTGCCAGCTTTCATATAAGATTTTGATATAGCCAATTAAGCCGTTGGTGTTCTAACGCTGCCATGGCAGTGGCGAAGTCTATTGATTTTCCATTCCAGCGTACCGCCTCTTCGCTAAACCGCTTCGTCTTCTGTCAACCTTGATCAGGCACATATCCGTCCAAGCCAGGGGACCTTTGAATAAGTCTGCATCCAACAGTTTGCCGATCAAAAAGGAGCTACTCGATATAGCCAGCCATTGCGAAATACCACAACGTAGATGCGGTTTATTTTGGCGGCAAGATATTGCACCTCGACTCATTCAAAGTTCACTGCTGCGTTATCCTGACACCATATCGAGCAGACGTCTGTCCTACTAAAAACCTGCATAAATGGGAAGCTGGTTCGCTTGACTGGAAAATATTCGTTCACTATAGTAACTATTAACAAATATAACTATTAACGAGCACTCAACCAGTACGGCTGGGAATGCCCGTTTTACGGCGGAAGCATGTCAGGGCGCCGGTCTTTTGCGAAGCCGCTTTTGTGCGCATACCGAGCCCCTCTCATCTAGCGCCGCCCCATGCGAATACCCGCGAATGGGGCGTTACGTACCGCAAGTTACCAATAACCGGTCCAACATTTGAGGACAGGAGGATACGTTCGTGCAATATTGGAAGAGTGTCCCAACAGACTCCGACATAGCCATCAACAGCGCGGCTGTCTGCCGGCTGCTCAATTCGATCGGCAGCGCGGATCACACATCGCTGGCGAATGCCATTCTGGATCTGCTCAACCAGCATATCGAGGTTGCCGACTGCACGATCCTGGCCTTTGAGGCTGAGCGCAATCCACGCATCATTTCCGTCGCCAGCCTGACCGACGATCGCAAGATATTTCAATGCGCCAGCAACTATGCGCGGCAGCTGTTTCAGCATGACCGCATCCAGCTGCATCTGCGCAGTCTCCTGCCACAACTGGAAATCGACGGTATAGCGGTTCATCGACAGACCCTGGCGCAGATCATCGATGTTGAGTTACGACGTCTCTACAACAATACCCTGGGGGTCGTCGACAGCATGGCTATCACCATCAAGACCGGACATCAGAAGTGGATCACCACGCATCTTTGCAGACACCGCACACAAGGCGCCTTCGAGCAGGACGAAATCGACACGATCCTGCAACTTGCCTCGCTCATCGCCACCAGCGCAGCACGCCACTGCAGGTTCGAAGCCGATGGAGAAGGCGATTTCCATGCCTCGGTAAGCGACGGTATCGATGAACTCTGCTCCCGCCTAACCAAGCGCGAGCGACAAGTTATCCTGCGCATAATCGACGGTGTCACTGTAGAGCAAATAGCCAGGGACCTCTGCCTGAAACCCACTACCGTGATCACCTACCGCAGCCGTGCCTATGAAAAACTCGGCATCAGCTCCCGGCGTGAACTCTTCTCCGCCGTGCTGCGAAATCGTAATGCTCCCAAGCTATGGCAGCCTGCGGATGTTCCAGGCAACCCCCCAGTTTTCAATCGACCCGGTATCACGATCTATGGCACAGGCACTGGTACTGATAGACCTCATCAATGAGCTTATATCGCCGAAAGGCAAACTCTCCGGCAAAGGCTACACCGATTTCGCTGAGAGACACGGCACGCTAAACCGGGTCGCCGCGCTGCTGGAGCATGTGCGTCGTCAGCATGACAGGGTGATTCACGTACGTGTCGCCTTCTCGCCGGACTACAGAGAGCAACCCAAGGATTCACCCCTATTCATGCACGCCTCCAGACTGGAAGCGTTGAAGCTTGGCGAATGGGGTACGGAATTCGTTCCCCTGGCCGCCCCTATGTCTGGCGAAACGATCCTGACCAAACATCGCGTCAATGCCTTCGTCGGTACTTCCCTCGACCTTCTCCTGCGCAATGCGGGTATCCGCCGGGTTGCCGTCGTCGGCTGCTCCACGGATGTCGGCGTACAGACCACCGCCCGCGCGGCCCACGACCTCGACTACGCATGCACGGTCATCGGAGATTGCTGCATCGCCCCCAGCGACGAAGACCACGCGCCAACGTTGCGTATGCTAACCAAGGTCGCCAACGTCATTTCGCTTGAACAATTTATCAACGGGTAGAAACACACCCTCCCCGACCCCACGCATTCCAACCAGAGTTTGAGGTGAACTTGCCATTGACCCGGCAGCCACCTATGTCGCGCTCAGCCATCAGGTTAGGGAATTTTCATCCACCCAGTCGTACGAGCGCTTGACACATTTCTTCCAGGAACGGAATAGTCTCTCTCTCAATACCGCTCATCGTGCTCTGCCATTGTTATGGACGGGCGCTGTTTCTCAAAAGTTTGGCGCGGCTGCGCCGTTACGCCCTGTAAAGGGCAGCCACATTGTTGTACCGCGTCTCTATTCGGGGCAGCATGCCCTGCTGTTACAAAATAGAGATGGGCGTGTCGTATTCTGCATCCCCTATCGGCAGCACTACACGTTAATCGGTACCACAGATGAATCTTTTGATGGCGACCCTGCACAGGTAACCATTTCGACCGCAGAGACACAATACCTTTGCGACGCAATCAGCCGTTACTTCTCTCAACCCGTAACGCCGGCGGATGTGGTGTGGAGTTACGCGGGTGTACGCCCGCTCTGGGATGATGCGGGGCAAAACAACTCTAAAGTGACTCGCGATTATCGATTGGAACTGATTAACCAACCGGGCCCGTTATTCAATGTCTTCGGTGGGAAGATATTAACCCGGCACCTTAATAGGCCTTGTTCAGCCGAAGCGTGCCTGCCTGCAGCAAGGCATCAAAACGCCGCTGTAGTCACCCTACAGCCAGTTTTGATAACGCAGTCTGCAGGCAGGCACGCTTCGGCCTGTCCTTTTAAATTCTAACTGTTAGGGGCTTCAAGAATGCCCTTGCTCTGTGTTGCGGCTCTTGACAAGGACCGGGCCATTGCCTGCACCCCAAGGGCACTTCCTGCGGGGCGCGAGCCCCGCCTTGATCAAGGGCATTCTTGAAGCCCTGAACATGGCCTATTAAGGTGCCGGGTTAATAACCACCTACCGGTGTTTCGCGGAGTCGGTACTCGATAAACTTCGCCCCATACTGGATATGCGCGGCAGCGCCTGGACTGCTGACGCCTGCCTTCCTGGCGGTGATATAGGGCCGAGTGATTTCACCGGTTTCCTAAAGTCATTACGCGTCAGATGGCCATTTTTAACAGACGACATGGCTGTCAGGTTGGCGCATACGTACGGAACCAGAGTGGAGCTTATTCTTCACAAAACCCGTAGCATGGAGGAGTTGGGGGTGCATTTCGGCGAGGGGTTGACCGAGTCTGAACTGACATACCTGCAGCGTTATGAGTGGGCCGGTTCCGTTGAAGATGTGTTGTGGCGCCGTACAAAACCGGGTCTGCGCCAGCAAAATATCGATCTCCACAGTCTGGAAAAACATCTTCAGCGCCAGGTCGCTTGACTGATACTTTGCTACACAGACGTGCACGGAGCAGCATCGTCGACTGCCGTTGAACACATGAATCCGAATAGATGCGCCAAAAGCCGATATTCTGGCTGACTTTTCATGCGTCATGCCCCCAATGTTTCAGGTATTCTCTTTCAGCATTTGCATATCGATTGTCTGTGTGGACTGTCAGGGTAAAGCGATGCGCCAAAGCAGACCTAGCAGACGCTCCCGCTCACCTGCGCCGAAACCCTCGGTCAGTTTCTCTTCATGAGCTTCAACCGCCTGTTCCATTATTTTCA
>JBNKOL010000075.1:0-52736 GCA_050294655.1 Sedimenticolaceae bacterium | reverse complement strand
TCATCTGTTTGCGTAAGGGTGTCATCGTTCAACTCCTCTTGGCTATGACCCACATGGGCCTAGTGAAGAGTTTTGACGATAGGAGGTTTATGAGGGGATTGAGAGAGTAGTGGCTACCGCGAAGCGGTTTAGTTCAACATTTAAGTAGAAGGCAGTTTGCCTCATAATCCGCCTATATCCGTTATTAGGAGTGCAAATTGCCCGCTAACCCTCTGGAATCTACGGGATAGAAGGCAACTTGCGCGTATAAAAACGTGCAAGTTGCCTTCTATCTACTGGAGGGAGGAGTGTGTTTTGTGTGGTTCAACCTCCCTGTCTTCGGCTTTTATATACTAAATATCAGCATGTTACCAGCGGTGCTCTATTTTCCATGCATCCCCTTCCTGCGGCCGACGATCTGTTGTTTTCGTGAAAAGCGCCTTCTATTACCTGGCTCATGTGGCTGAAGTGCTCTTTTCTCCTTGGTGAAATTTAGGATCTTGGATAGGAATAGCTCTTTAGTTCCCGTCATATAAGTTCGGCGCGCAGTCTCGTTTTCACGTTTTCCTTTGGAACTGCCACACCTGGGGGGGTAGGAAAACAAAGCGCTTGTGGGGCCGTTGATATGCTTTGTTTTATTGGTGCTCTTGTCAGTACATATCGTAAAATGAATGCTACAGACGGTTATTTAGAATTATTTTAAAGTCGATGAAGAAAATCAGTGTTTTATTCGTATGCATGGGCAATATCTGTCGCTCCCCAACTGCCCATGGAGTATTTCGTGCGTTGATAGAACAGGAGGGATTGGCAGATCGAATCGTTGCCGATTCGGCCGGCACAATCGCTTACCATGTCGGGGAGCCACCCGATAGGCGGGCTCGGGAGACGGCTGTTAAACGCGGGATCGATATCAGCGATCTGCGTGCGCGTAAGGCGATTGCTGAGGATTTCGAGCAGTTTGACTATCTACTGGCGATGGACCGGGATAATTACCGGGAGTTGCAAGCGATCTGTCCGCAAGGTTATGAGGATCGCCTGCATCTGTTTATGGATTTTGCACCGCAGTGTCCTGAAGAGGAGGTGCCTGATCCTTACTATGGCAGGGTGGGCGGTTTCGACCGGGTGTTCGATATGGTTGAGGAGGCCTCACGTGGCCTGTTGAATCATATCCTGGAGCGGCACGGCCGCTGAGAGGATGGGAGATGCCGCCCCGGTCGATACCGGGACGGTCTCTCGGCACTGCTTATTCAGCCTTTTCAGATCCTGCCTTGTTGGCAGGGGCTGTCGCCGTGTTCTCACCGGCGGCTGGTTTCACTTCGCGCTTGGACGGTATCGATTCGGCCTGTGCCTGTTGCGGTGCTGACTCACGAGGAGGGGCAACCGGAGCCGGCTGCTTGGCCACGGGGGGCTCTTCGCGCTTTTTCGTCTCCACCTGCTGAAGCTTTGTCGGCGCTTGACTCGCCGTGTTCTCGTTCAGAGGTGGCTTGGGCGTCGTGGCGGCCGGCTTAGCTGTTTGGCTTTCGCTGACAGGCGGTTTGGGAGCCGGCGCTGCCGGTTTGGCTGCCTGGCTCTCAGCGGCGGGCGGCTTGGGAGCCGGCGCTGCCGGTTTGGCTGCCTGGCTCTCGGCGGAGGGCGGCATGGGAGCCGGTGCCGCCGGTTTGGCTGCCTGGCTCTCAGTGACAGGCGCTTTTGGCGCTTCCGCAGCCGGTTTCGGTACTTGCTGCTGACTCTGCTGTGCTGAGTCAGTGCGGTCTACCGGCTTTTCGTCGCGGGTGTCGCGCTGTGCCGATGTTGCGGGTTTCTGCTCGTTACTGGTGGTGGGCTGTTGAGGCTCTTTGGCTTGACGCGGTGGCAGTTGCTCGCGAGGCGCCGTTGCTTGCTCAGTGGCCTTTGCTTCTGCTGGAGTCGAAGCTGTGTCACTGATTGTTGCCCGGGTTTCCGCTGGAGCCGCCTTCTCTGCCGCGCTGGGTACTGAGGCAGGGGATAGAGATCCGCTGTCACTGGCCGTCTCGGGACGTGGCGCACGGGGTTTGCGGTCCGGACGTGGCTTCTCATCCGTAGCCGGTTTGTTGCTCTTCTGGCTGGTAGTGTTCTCAGCGGCCTGATTGCTGCTCTCGTTGGCAATGCTTTGCGCCGAATGCTCTCCGCTGCCGGATGAACGACGACGACGGCCACCGCGACGCCCTCGGCGCGAACTTTTGGGCTTTGGCGCTTCCTCGGTATCGCTTTCGGGGGCTTTATTCTCGACTTTGGGGCCAATCTCAGCCTGTTTCCGTGGGGCGTTCTTGGGACCGCCGGAACGGGATTTGGCAGCCACAACTTCCTTTGACTTAGTCTCCTGTCGACCGCGGCCACGGCTGCCGCCGCGAGAACCGCTGCCTCTGGCGCTGCGATCGCCACTGCCTGATCTGCTGGAACTGCGGCGTTTTTCCGTCTGCGCCTTTTCTTCGGTTACCTCGCTCTCTTCGTTGGCGGCAGGCGCCTTGGTGGCGAAGATACTGGTGAATAGCTTCTTCAGGAATCCCGCTTCCTGCTGGGCCAGGGTGGTGGTTTTCGCGGCAGGCGCTCGCTGCGGTGCCGGCGTGGCCGGTGCGATCGCCTTGACCGCAGGCTGCTCGACTCTAGGTGGATTGACTTTGCTCTGGGCCAGCCCCTGCTCAGGCTCCTCTATGACCATCTTGTAGCTCGAGATGTCCTCTTCGTCACCGGGCATGTCGCTGATGCGCACCCGCTCGATGGAGTAGTTGGGTGTCTCGAGATGGGTGTTGGGCACCAGCACGACTTCGACCGACTGGCGTTGTTCGATATCGTGGATGATCTGGCGCTTCTCATTCAACAGGAAGGTCGCCATGTCCACCGGCAGCTGGGCCACGATGCGGCCCGTGTTCTCCTTCATCGCCTCTTCCTCGATGATGCGAAGCACCGAGAGCGAGAGGGATTCGACGCCACGGATGGTGCCGTGTCCCGAACAACGGGGGCAGGTCTGCTCACTTGCTTCGCCAAGGGAGGGGCGCAGTCGCTGGCGTGACATTTCGAGCAGGCCGAAGCGGGAGATGCGGCCGATCTGGACCCGGGCGCGATCCTGCTTCAGGGCATCCTTGAGGCGGTTTTCCACCTCACGCTGATTGCGTGAAGGGGTCATGTCGATAAAATCGATGACGAACAGGCCGCCAAGGTCGCGCAGACGCAGCTGACGGGCAACCTCGTCCGCCGCCTCCAGGTTGGTATTCAGCGCGGTCTCTTCGATATCGGCGCCCTTGGTGGCGCGTGCCGAGTTGATATCGATGGAGGTGAGGGCCTCGGTGTGGTCGATGACAATGGCGCCACCGGAGGGGAGCCGGACTTCGCGCTGGAAAGCCGACTCGATCTGGCTCTCGATCTGGAAGCGGCTGAACAGCGGCACCTCATCGTCGTAACGATGCAGTTTCTTGGCATACTGCGGCATCACCTGTCCGATAAAGCGCTCGGCTTGGGCGAAGACCTCGGTGTCGTCAATGACGATTTCACCGATATCGGCCCGCAGGTAGTCGCGGATCGAGCGGATGATGACATTGCTCTCCTGATAGATCAGGAAGGGAGCCGGTTTCTCCGCCGAGTGCTCGATGGCCTGCCAGAGCTGGAGCAGGTAGTCCAGGTCCCACTGCAGTTCTTCGGAATTCTTGCCGATGCCGGCGGTGCGCACGATCAGGCCCATGTCCTCGGGCAGCTGCAGTTCGCTCATGGCTTCACGCAGTTCGGTGCGGTCCTGGCCCTCGATGCGGCGCGAGACGCCGCCAGCGCGGGGGTTGTTGGGCATCAGTACCAGGTAGCGGCCGGCCAGCGAGATGAAGGTTGTGAGGGCGGCGCCTTTGTTGCCGCGCTCCTCTTTCTCCACCTGGACGACGACCTCCTGTCCCTCCTTGATGGCATCCTGGATATTGACCCGCCCGCCGCCACTCTTGGCTTGGTCGCTGTAGTAGCTGCGGGAAATCTCTTTCAGCGGGAGGAAGCCGTGACGTTCGGCGCCGTATTCGACAAAGGCCGCTTCCAGGCTGGGTTCGACCCGGGTGATGCGTCCCTTGTAGATATTGGCTTTTTTCTGTTCCCGGCCGGGAACTTCGATATCGAGGTTAAAAAGTTTTTGGCCATCAACAATGGCAACACGCAACTCTTCAGGCTGAGTTGCGTTTATCAGCATTCGTTTCATTAAATTGTCCAATCAACTGATTGAACGGCATTTTCCGAGGGAACGCACAGCCGTCTCATGGTGTTTCCAGAGGTGATCGCACCTCCGGTTACCGCAGAAACAGTCCGGGCTCAGGCCTGTCTGCAGGCCTGATGTGATATCGGAAACTGGCTCGGTCAGTTGAAAAACTGTTAAAGTCCGCCGCTCGGGAATTTGCTGAGGTCCGAACTTGAAGGCGCACAAAGCAGGGCGTGTGGGCAGTGTATATGCTGCCGATGATCACGTCGCCGCGAGGACCTGTTTGGTTGTGGTCGTCGCTGAGTATTGCTTTGGCGCGGCTGCAAGGTATCAGTCTGAGCCAGGCCCGAAGGGCACCAGTGCAAACGGTCATTCGATGTGTTGCGCCATATGGTGGCTGCAGCCAGCGAATGCCGCGCGGATACGGGCGGAGGATGAGACCTCTCCCGTATCGGAAAATCCGCTAGTGAATATAACAATCTTCACCCATGACATCAATCTTACAGCCGAAATAAGTTGGCGCTAAATGTCAGAATCAAAAAAGAATTCTCCTGCCGTCGTATTTTACGAGGCGACTCCGGACGATGCCGGGCAGCGAATCGACAATTTCCTGCTGCGTTATCTGAAAGGGGTGCCCAAGAGTCATGTCTACCGCATCCTGCGCAAAGGGGAGGTGCGGGTGAACAAAGGACGGGTCAAAGCGGTCTATCGACTGCAGGTGGGGGATCGGGTGCGTATACCGCCTGTGCGCCAGGACCATTCCGCACCCATGGAACCCTCAAAGCAGCTAAAGGCGCGCCTGGATGACACCATACTATATGAAGACGACCGTATCATTGTCATCAACAAACCCTCCGGTATGGCGGTGCACGGCGGCAGTGGCATCAATGCGGGGGTGATCGAGGCGTTGCGGGCAATCCGGCCCGATGTCTCCCGGCTGGAGCTGGTGCATCGACTCGATCGGGACACCTCGGGCTGCCTGCTGATCAGCAAGAAACCCGCAGCGTTACGGACACTGCATGATCTCATGCGCGAGAATCGGATCGATAAACGGTATCTCGCGCTGTTGGCGGGTAGCTGGCGTAAGGGCGCCAAGCGGGTCGATGTCCCCCTATTGAAGAATACCCTGCAAGGCGGTGAGCGGGTGGTGCGGGTCGATCCGGAGGGAAAGCCGGCGGAGAGCCGCTTCAAACGCCTCGAGCGCTATGCGGAGGCCACCCTGGTCGAGGTGGAACTGATTACCGGCCGCACCCACCAGATTCGCGTGCACAGTGCCTGGCTCGGATCGCCGGTGCTGGGTGATAGCAAATACGGTGATGAGACGGCGAACAAGCGCATGCGGGAATTCGGTCTGAAACGGCTGTTCCTGCATGCCCATCAGATACGCTTCCGCTGGCCGGGAGAGAAACAGGACGTGTTGATCGAGGCCCCCTTGCCGGAAGCGTTGCAGACGGTCCTGTCCAAAATGAAGAAATTTAATGAAGTATGAGCTGTTAGTATTTGATTGGGATGGAACTTTGATGGATTCGGAGGCCCGCATCGTGGCCTGTGTCGAGGCCGCGGTCGCGGACTTGGGCTTGGCATCACCGGGTCGCGATGCGATACGCAACATCATCGGCCTGGGTCTGCGAGAGGCGGTCCATACCCTGTTTCCCGAGGCCGGAGACCATCTGCATATCGAGATCGCCGAGCGTTATCGCGTCAACTTTTTCACTTCCGACGAGGCGCCTTCAGCGCTGTTCGAAGGCGCCCGGGAAGTACTCGAGACTCTGCATCAGTCCGGTTATCTGTTAGCGGTAGCCACCGGCAAGGGACGCAGCGGACTCAATCACGCCCTCGAAACGACCGGTTTGGCGCATCTGTTTCACGCCACCCGTACCGCGGATGAGACCTTTTCCAAACCCCACCCCGAGATGCTGCACCAGATCCTCGATGAACTCGGTATGCTGCCGCAGCAGGCATTGATGATCGGCGATACCGAGTACGACCTGCAGATGGCGCTCAATGCCCGCATGCCATCCCTGGGGGTCGATTACGGGGTACACGATCGCGAACGGCTGTTGAAACATCGACCGCTGGCCTGTCTGGGGAGGATCACCGAGATACTCCCCTGGCTTGAAGAAAACCGCTAGATCGATTGAAATCACCCCACACGTTGTTCGTAACGATAGGAAATCCCATGTCAGAGTCAGACCCAAACAACCCCCGCAATCAAGCCGATCCCACTCGCTGGGAGCAGCAGATGCTGCAGCAGATGCTCAACGCCACCCTGACCGAGAACCGCCGCAGTCGACGCTGGGGTATCTTTTTTAAAACACTGGGCTTCTCCTACCTATTCCTGCTTCTGGGTATGGTGATGTGGTCGGAAGAGCTCGTCGTGAAGAAGGTGGCAGCCAAGGAGCACACGGCGATGGTGAAGGTTGATGGCGTGATCGCCGCGGAGACCAAGGCGAGTGCGGACAAGATTGTAACCGGCCTGCGTGATGCCTTCGAGGATAAGAAGACCAAAGGGGTCATCCTGCGTTTGAATACTCCGGGTGGCAGCGCGGTACAGTCAAGCTATATCAACCGCGAGCTGGTGAGGTTGCGGGAGAAGTATCCGGATATCCCGGTCTACGCGGTGTGTGTCGAGATCTGCGCCTCAGGTGGCTACTATATCGCGGCGGCGGCTGACAAGATCTATGCGGACAAGGGAAGTCTCGTTGGCTCCATCGGCGTAGTCATACGCTCTTTCGGATTCGTCGATGGCATGGAAAAGCTGGGTATCGAACGTCGTCTGTTGACCGCGGGCCAACACAAGGGGTTGCTGGATCCTTTCTCCCCGATGACGCCGGAAGATGCTGCCCATATGGACCAGATGCTGACCGAGGTGCACCAGAATTTCATCGATGCCGTGAAAGAGGGACGTGGCGATCGGCTCAAGTACCAGGAACATCCGGAGATATTCAGTGGTCTCTTCTGGGGCGGCGACCAGGCACAGAGACTGGGTCTGGTCGATGAGTTCGGTAGCAGCAGCTATGTCGCCCGGGAGGTGATCGGCGCCAAGGAGATTGTTGATTTCACGCCACGCGAAGAGATCTGGAATCGGTTCGCCCGCAGACTGGGCGTCGGTGCCGCAGCGATGCTGGGTAGCTGGAGTGGTCTGGACAGCCGGATGCAGATTCAGTGAGTTGATATTTACCGGTTGGAACATTTTTACCGGTAGCCCCAGGGAATCGGACCGAGGGGGAATGGCATTTACTTAAGCGAGATGGTGCCTGGATTTCGGTGCGGCAAGCCGCGCACCCTCCACGCGATTGAACCGTAGGGTGCGGCTTGCCGCAGCGAATCACTGGCAAAAATCGCGACCAATACATAGCCCGCAGCCTTAAGGAAGTGCCATTCGGCCTGGGGGAATAGTGCTTAGTATGAAAGAAGTCCGCAAACTAACGCATATTACTCAACGCAAACAGGTTGCATTTTTCGCGTTCATTCGCGGTGATAGGCGTTTATTTGCGGCTTGATTCCGTAGTATTCAGGCCCTAGCAGATACGAGGTAGGGGGTCGTCCTCCAGTTCCTCGAGGATACGGGAGCCACCCAGCTCGGTTTCCAGCACCACAAAGGGGTTGTCCTCGGTTATCTCGCCGATCATTGCCGCCGATTCTCCCTCCGGGAGTGCACGCCAGCGTTGCAGCGCTGTCTCAGCGTCCGCCGGATCCAGCACGGCCACCACACGACCCTCGCACGCGAGATAGAGCGGGTCGTAACCAAGCATCTCGCACACCGAAGTGACCGCTTCACGGATCGGTATGGCGGGCTGCGAGAGTTTGACCTGTTTCCGGGTGGCGCGGCTGATTTCATGCGCGACCGTGGCCAGTCCGCCCCGGGTCGGATCACGCATGAAACGCAGCCCCGGCAGATCGAGCAGGGAGCGTGTCAGTGGCAGGACGCTGCAGGCGTCGGATAGCAGATCCCCGCGCAGACCGAACTGCTCACGTGCCAGCATCACCGCGATGCCGTGATCGCCTACCGGGCCGCTGACGAGAATATGGTCGCCGGTCTGAATTCGATCCATACCGATGCTCAAGCCTGACTGACGAATGCCGATGCCGGTGGTCGCCAAATAGATGCCGCCCCCTTCACCTCGCCGTACCACCTTGGTGTCCCCCGCCACCACCTGTACATCAATCGCCCTGGCGGCCTCGGCGATACCCTGGATGATGCGTTCCAACTGCGCGACTTCAAAACCCTCTTCGATAAAGGCGTTCAGGCTCAAATATCGCGGGATGGCACCGCTTACCGCCAGGTCGTTGGTGGTGCCGTGGATGGCGAGGGAGCCGATATTGCCGCCGGGAAACTCCAGGGGCTGAACGGTAAACCCATCGGTGGTGAAGAGCAGCTCACCCTCCCGGCTCAGGGGCAGTGCAACGGCATCGGCCTGAACATCGAGATTGGGATTGCCAAGATGGCGGGCGAAGAGCTCTTCGATCAGTTCGCGCATATAGCGGCCACCGTTACCGTGGGCGAGCGAGATGTGGCTGTCTTGCATGTTTTTAATCCAGCAACTCAATATGTCGTCTTCAGCCGAAGCGTGCTTGCCTACAGCTTGCGCATCAAAACGCAACTGTAGCACTTCTACCGCCAGTTTTGATAACGCAGACTGTAGGCAGGCACGCTTCGGCCTGTCCTTTTAATTCATCATGTTAGGGGCTTCAAGCATACCCTTGCGATGCGTTGCGGCTCTTGACACGGGAACCCCTCCTCTGCGAGCGACGCCTTGATCAAGGGCATGCTTAAGCCCTGAAGACGCCATTTTAATTGTCGGGTTAATTCATTGCAGTGGGTTGGGTGATGGGGCACTTTAGACCAACTCAGGCCAGAAAGAAAAACCCCGCCATGTGGGCGGGGTGTCAGGCGCGCATCGAATCAGGCCTATTCGCTCTTGGCGGGGGCGGAAGTGGAGGGGGCGGCTGGCGCGGTATTGGGATAGCCGTAACCGTAACCAGGATAACCGTAGCCGTAGCCAGGGTAGCCATAGCCATATCCAGGGTAACCGTAGCCATACCCTGGGTAACCGTAGCCATAACCCGGATAACCATAGGGGCCATATCCGTAGGGTCCATACCAGTCATCGTCGTCAAACCAGTCAAACGGGCCCCAGAAGGCTTGCGCCGGGATGGTAGCGAGCAATGCGGACCCGGCTATCAGAGCGGCAATAGACATTTTGAGGGTTTTTTTCATGGGTGACATTCTCCTTCGTATCCGTTTTATTGCATTGCGTTTCGGGTGAGCGCTTATACATTGCCTTTTTTCTTACGTGCAGGTTCGGTGATCTCTCCGTCGGAACCTGCTCCCAAATATATGCCAGTCTGACTATTTTTTCATGATCTGAATCATTAAATTATCAGATTATAATATTCTATTCGGCCTCTATCTGATCCAGCACTTCAAACGCCTGTGCAATCTGTTCGACGCTATTATAAAAATGGGGCGAAAATCGAATTCCACCACCCCGTTCCGCACAGACTACCTGCCGTTTCATCAATCCCTGTTGCAGGCTATGGGTATCGGCGCCGGGGATCCGGAAGGTGATGATGCCGGCCCGTTCCGCGGGCGCTTCAGGAGTGAGGAGTTCAAAGCCCCGATGAGTGATCTGCTCCACAATCGCCTGGGTGGTCTGCTCGATACGGGCAAAGACCCGCTCGATGCCAATGTCCTGGAGTAGCTCGAGACTTGCTAGCAGCGCGTGCATTCCGAGCATGTTCGGACTGCCGCATTCGAAGCGCCTGGCGGAGTCTGCGGGTTGCCAGCTGCTGCGCTCGAAGTCCCAGGCTTCTTCCACCATGTGCCAGCCATATTGATGGAGCTGCAGTCGTTCCCGAAGCTCGGCACGGCAGTAGAAGAGGGCGAGTCCCTCCGGTCCCAGCATCCATTTGTGTCCGTCCGCTACTACCACATCCGCCAGATTCCTGGTGATGTCGAAGGGCAGGGCGCCGAGGCTCTGAATTGCATCCACCACGAACAGGATCTGATGGCGACGGCAGAACTCACCGAGACGCTCAAGTTGCATACGGCGTCCGGCGGCGTACTGTACCGAACTGACAGCGAGCAGCCGCGTCTTTTCATCGCACATATCCATCAGTGACTGCTCGGGATCACTCGATTCCTGCAAGTCGACAAGTCGGGATTCAACGCCCTTGGGTTCGAGCGACTGCCATACGATTCGGTTGGAGGGAAACTCCTGAGCGATGGAGACTACATTATCACCCAGGTGCCAATCCAGTCCGTGGGCAATCACCGAGAGACCTTCCGATGTGCTCTTCAATAGCGCTATTTCGTCTGCGGAGGGGGCATTGATCAAACGGGCCAGACTGCTGCGAAGGGCCGACTCGGTTTTCATCCAGTCGGGGTAGTGGAGGGCGCCGGTTTCTCCATTCTCTTGAGCGAAGCGGGATACCGCTTCGACGGCAGCGGTTGGCCAGGGGGCGACCGCGGCGTGGTTGAGATAGATCACGGCCGGATCCAGTGAAAAATAGTCGCTTTGCATGTTTATCCTCTTCGGTGTGAATTATTATTAACCCCAAGATGGGTTCGTAAGATGAGTCAGTCTGAATGTTCAATTTAATTCCAACAAGGCCAGTGCATCATGCAGCCTGAAATTATCACTTATGACCCGGAGAAGGAGTATTTCTTTCGCGAGGGCTGTTTCATCAATGAACTCTCCAATTCGCAGGCTGATCCCGGACTTTCTGTGGCCAGAGTACGCGTCAGGCCGGGTGATTTCACCCGTTGGCACCGGCTCGATGAGCGAGTGGAACGGTATGTCATACTCCAGGGATGCGGTGAGGTAGAGCTGGGCGATCTGGCCCCGGGAAGGGTATCGGAAGGCGATGTGGTATTGATTCCACCCGGGTGTAGACAGCGTATACGCAACGATGGCGAAGAGGAGCTTGTTTTCCTCGCGCTATGTACACCACGATTTGTGGAGGCGTGTTACCGGGATATATCCGCAGCGGGGGAGTAGGAAGGACGCATCTTCCTGGAATCCGATTAAAAAACCAATTAAAACAATAGGATGTAATATCTAAAGGCAGATCGAACAAGGGGATTCGCAAGATAGAGCACAATTTTTTTTGAACGTATTCAAATCACACAATATCAATATTCCAGAAAGTGCTAATATAGTCGATAATTAGAGATAGGTAGAGGACCTTAACGTCTCAACCTCTGATGCCCAGATTGACAATTGTCACTGATCCAGGGCATCAGCAGGGAGCAGCATATCGGCGGTCACCTTGAGCAGTCGTGAGGTTGGTTATGGAAATTCTGAGTTGTAATCGGTTACGAAAAGTTGTCATGTTCGCTGGTGTGTTCCTGATAGCCGGAATGTTTCTTGAGGTCATCGGCCATCTACTCGATTCTCCAGTGAGCCAGTTTCTCCAGCCTGTTGCATTGTGCATGGTATTGGCAAGTCCCGTTATCATCCTCATGGTGGTGGTGGTCTCCCTGATTCCCGGCTTGGCGCTGAAAGACTGCGCTTAAACGATCTGATCCAATACAAAAGCCCATCGGACTAAGAATCGGTGGGCTTTTTTTTTGCCTGACGTATATCCCCGAGCTTAACTTTCCAAGTCTTGTTCCGAGCCGCTGAGTAAGTCTGGATTGAACTGAATACGCTACGGCCGAACTGTATGGGGAAACAGGAAGAGACCGTGCTGAGTATCGATGGCTCGCTTCTTATTGTGTGCGTATTTGTATGCGGTTGATTTTTCCACATGAACTTCTCCATGCCACCGAACTGAGGTATGTGGCTTTTGGCTCTGGATCGCTTGGCATTCAGGGCATACGTGCATCTGACATGACGCTGCCGGGTCCACCTGAAAATCCTGAACCTCCGGGAAAGCAGACTCTTTGAGTAAGCGATATGGTGGTGGGGCAGGGCTCCACCCTATACTCCGGGCCACAGCTAGGGTTTTGGCTCTGCTCCATCATAAAGGTGTTGGAAATCATCCCAAACGTCGGTAACCAAGTAGCATTCGACTCTGATAATAATGGCGCTTACTTAACGCATTCAGATTAGATTTTCGTGGATCTTTGCACGCTGTTTCCCGAAGCGAAAATCCGGTGCGGCACGCCGCACCGTGACATGAGGTTCTCTCGGCGTACTGTTTCAATATCAAAATGGCGACATTGGGCTTAAGGAACCTCTGAATAAATCTGGGGAGAACAGATTGTTGATAAAAATGCGCCGATTCAAGGCGCGGATCGCACCTAATAGCCTCCTATTGCGAAGATCCGCAACGCTGAAGCGGTCTATTTTGGCGACAAGATGTCGGTCCACGACTTGTTCAGAGGTTCCTTAAGTAACTGCCCTTTGACTCTGCGGATACTGTTTCAGTTTCGTGCCGATATGGTCTGAAAAGGGCGTCATATCGATTTTTCATGGGAAAACTATCCATTGAGGCGGGTAAAGAAACTATGGTGATGTTTCCGGTTTACCAGGATCGACCAACAGCTTGTCGACTTCTTCATTATGCCCGATTGTGAAGATTCAGATTTGAGCTGATGGGACGCCAATTTCATCGAGGATATGATTTAGCATGATAGAGCTAGCTAAACCGGCGCATGCCGGAATATGTCTTTTGGGGTTGGGCGACGGGTCCAATAGTCGCCATACACTTATCTATTAAACGTGACGCTATCCCGCCGCTGATTGGCGATTGAGGAACTTCTGACCTATTTTGGAACCGACACTTCGTGGTGAAAATGTTTCTGTTCGGCGTAGATAGGTTTCTCAGTGGCCGGCGGCCACATGCGCTTTTTGCTTTTAACCCAAAACCTATACCAAACCCCCGATCCAGAAATAATTGAGGATTCCTTAACAATATTGGTTGATTTACCAATAAATAAACCTGGCGGTTTTTTAGTTAAAAGGAAGAAATGTTTCGGCTCAGGTGTGGAATATTAGCGATAATTTTAAATGAAACTAAATTAAATGACATTTTGAATAAAAAAACTGTTATTTGGACTTGTTATCAATATGTTAACGAACTATATTTATAGCACTTTTCAAATAGAGACTATAGGAGTCAGAATGGCCGTTAAAAAAACTGTAAAAAGAACTGTTAAGAAACGTCGCAAGGCAAGAACAGTTGTTTCGATAGACAGTGTTATTTCGTCACTGGAAGAGAATGTTCAATTATCACCCGTCAACAAGCGGGCGTTGGCTCGCGTCAAGAAGGCTGCCAGTGCGGTTGCCAAACTCGAAGCGAGAGTCAGCACAGCTGCTGATCGTGTGAGTAAGATCTTAGAATCAGTGGCCAAAGCCAAAACAGCAGCTGCTAAGGCGAATGCAAGGCAGCGGGTTGAGACTGCCAAAGCCAGCTTGAAGGAGGTCAAGGCTTTGCTATCGGAAGCGACTGCCGAGGAGAAAAAGGCAGTGCGATTGGCCAAGACGCTAAGCAAAACTATACAGACAGCTCATGCCAAAATGGCAAAAGAGTACGAGAAAGTGGCTAAGGCCGCCGAGAAGGCTGCCGACAAAACCACTCGTCGTCGTAGAACACGGAAAAAACGGGCTGCTAAAACGGCCTGATAAACTTAGCGAGCCGGTCATGTTGCTCACGCAGTGACCGGCTTGCGACAGGAAATAATCTTGTATTTTTCAAGGATTGAATAATACTTGAATCAGGGTTGGCTCTAGCTGACCCAGAACCGCCCTGGGAATCGGAAAAACATCGCCTCCTAAGGGCGGTTTTCTTTTTTCTGCAATCAGATAGCTTCAATCCCTGAGCTCAGTAGCGTACATGGTACAAACTCTTGTGCCCCCCGGCGATATAAAAAAATCTCACCAGAGCCAAGGGTGTGGGCGTGATATCTACCCGCCCAGCCGCAAAATCCTGTATCTTTCGCTGCTCTGAGCCCAGAGGCGCTTACTCAACCGTCAGTACCCGTATCAGATTGGTCCCGCCAGCTGTCTGGGTTGAGCCGCTGGTGGCAATTACCACCTCACCCTGATTTACCAGACCTCGGTGTTTCGCTATCTCGAGGCAGTGGGCAATCTTGTCATCATCCGTCCCGGTATTTGGACCGGGTATGGGTACCACACCCCAGTTCATGCACAGTCGCCGGACTACGCGGGGTGAAATGGTGACGGCCAGAATCGGGCACTCGGGACGGTGCTTCGACACCAGCCGCGAGGTGAATCCGCTTTCCGTCAAACTAATGATGGCGGCCGCCTTGAGTTGATCCGCCATCTGGACCGCGGCATGGCTGACCGCTTCGGTCACCACATTCGATGGATGCGGCAGAATATGTTGTAGGTAGCCATACTCGCGTAGCGAGGCTTCGGTGCGGATGGCTAACATATCCATGGTTTTTACCGCTTCCACCGGGTAATCGCCCATGGCCGATTCACCCGACAGCATAACTGCAGAGCTGCCATCCAGAATGGCGTTTGCCACATCGCTGGCTTCGGCGCGAGTCGGTTTGGGATTTTTCTCCATCGAAGCCAGCATCTGGGTTGCGGTGATGACTGGTTTACCGTTACTGACGGTTATGCGAATGATCTTTTTCTGCATGCTCGGCACGTCAGCCAACGGTAGCTCGACACCCATATCGCCACGCGCCACCATGATGCCGTCCGCCGCGGCGACGATGGCTTCAAGATTTTCAATCCCGGCGCGATTCTCAATTTTTGCGATAATCGGGATCTTGGCTTCCCGCTCCAGCAACATTTGGCGCATCTGATTCACTTCATCCGCCGTCTGGATAAACGAGGCAGCGATGTAATCCACATCGTTCTCTGTCGCGAAGGTCAACTCCTTCACGACATCCTCCCGATGCGCCGGTTCTATCGCTGTCATCGAAAGTTGACTGTGGGGCAGGTTGACACCCTTGTTCGCCTTCAGTAAGCCGCCCACGACCACGGAACAGCCGATCTCACGCTCGTCGAGCGCACGTACGCTAAGCTCCAGGGCGCCATCGTCAAGCAACACCACATCGCCGATATTGACCTCTTGAGACAGCCTCTGGTAGGTCACCGAGACACCGCGTGAATTTCCCATTCTGTTATCGGTATAGAGACTGAATTCGTCTCCGGAGTGGAGTTCGATCATGCCATCTTCGATCGGGCCGGTGCGGATCTCGACTCCCCGGGTATCGATCATTACGGCGACGGGTTTATCGACTATCTCGCTGGCGCGACGAATGCGCTCTATTCGCTGACGATGTTCTTCATAGGTCCCGTGAGAAAGATTCAGCCGGGCCACATTCATACCGGCTTCAAGCATCGCCTGCAGTGTCTCCAGGTTGTCAGAGGCCGGGCCTATAGTGGCGACGATTTTTGTTTTGCGTATCGATGAAGTCATCTTTGCTGGACACTCCTGTCACGACAATAAATAGAGAGGAAGCTCTGATTAATTCTGGATCGAGTGTGTGGTGAGATGAAATGCTCCGGATCAAGGTGAAAAGTGCACATAGTAGCCCACTAATGCGAAGCTTTGGCTATATAAAAAGATTTTTGGGCAGAGCCGGAGCATTTCAGCCGCCACGCACCGATTCATGAAATGATCAGAGGTTCCTCATGTATACCCGCTGACGGTTTGTGAAGGTTGCGCATCTTGCCGGCAAGCTGTCGGCCAATGACTTGTTCAGCGGTTTCCTTGGAATACTAGGGTCTGTTAACACGAATTCCATCTGCTCTGTTGTCCCTGAAAAAGCGTCAATCCAGGCGCGAGGAGAGAAGTTTGGTCGTTTCAATTGAACGACGGGCAACGCCGAGTGGCGCTTTTTCAGGGGCCGTCCAAGGCGCGTAGCGGGGGATGCGACCGCCGGTAGTCGGCGAAACGCCCCGCTTCGAAGTCGAACGGCTTACGCCCCGCCGAGGGTCGGATCCCCACTGCGTGGGAGGCCGTCGTTGTCATTCGCTCATGTAGTCGGGCTACACCTCGCTCATTCTGCCTTGCAGGACGCAAAACCAGCCCCGGCAGAGCCGATGGAATTCGTGTTAACAGGCCCTAGGCGGATCATGCACTTGTGCAATCCACCCTGATGAACTTATCGATACAGGTTAAAATGATTGCATGAACCTACCCGATTATCACGGCGGCAGCATAGTCAATCTGATGGCCTCGCTACAGGTTGGACTGGGTGGTGAAAGTCATGACTATGCACCTTTGAAGCTGCTTTCGCCGGAGGTGATCGGTCATCACCGACAGGTCATTCTGTGGGTCATTGATGGTCTGGGCTATGACTATCTTTGTGAACACCCGGAGGCTGTCCAACTGAATGCCGCGTTACAGGGAGCCATGACTTCGGTCTACCCGCCGACCACAGCCAGCGCGATCACTACCTTTCTGACCGGCGATGCGCCGCAACAGCATGGCCTGACCGGGTGGTTCGTCTACTTCAGGGAACTCGGCAGTATCCTTTCGGTGTTACCCGGACGCGCCCGCTATGGTGGGACAGCTTATGGCAAGGGTGGCATCGATGTCGCCAGGCTGTTTGCTCATCGGCCTTTTACCGACCGGATTGGTGTGGAGAGCTACAGTTTCTCTCCGGCTCACATCGTCGATTCGGAATTCAATCTGGCGCATCTGGGCGCGGCGACGCGGGTCGGTTATCGGACCCTGCAGGCGCTGTGTGACCAGACCCTGGAGATCGCCAGGCAGCCAGGCAGACGCTATCTTTATCTCTATTGGCCGGAACTCGACACGATCGGTCACCAGAGAGGCATCAGGAGCCAGGAGGCCGCTCGTCACTTGCAGCTTCTCGATCAGGCGTTCGCCACTTTGCGTGTAGGATTGCAGGGCACAGGGACACTGCTCATTGTCTGTGCCGATCATGGACAGATCGATACCAGCCCCGATCAATGCATCCAACTGGACGACTACAATGCCCTGCAGGAGAGCCTGGTACTGCCGCTCTGCGGTGAACCCCGTTCCGCATACTGCTACTTGCGCCCCGGCCGTGAGGCGCTCTTCGACGAGACGGTTTCAAGCCTGTTCCAGGGTTTGGCCACCGCCTATCCATCTTCCTCCTTGATCGAACAGAACTGGTTCGGACTGGGTACCCCAAATGCCCGGCTGGCGGAGCGGATAGGTGATCGGGTGTTGCTGATGCAGCAGCATGCAATCATCCAGGACTGGCTGGCGCAGGAAAAGCCCCATCAGCTGATCGGCGTACACGGGGGGCTCAGCCAAGCGGAGCTCTGGGTGCCGCTGATAACCACCTCTTGCTGAGGTGCTTGGATCAGATATCGGCTGAACTGGGCTGTTTCTGTGAACTGGCGCGGGTTTTCACGCCATTCCTGGGGGTTAGATTCCTCCCGTTTAAGATTCGATTAAGCCATGCTGCCTAATCTGTGCTCCATGTTGAATCAAGGAGCTGTAACCATGACTAACCAACGGAAAAGCGGGCACCCAGCGGCGTGTCAACCGAAATTCGTTCAGACGTCCCAGCCCGGCACTGAATACCGCATGGCTGCAGAGCGCTTTGTCGCCGCCTGTTTCAAGCATCACTATGGCGCGGAGATCCGTCATTTCATGCCACTGCTGATGAGCCTCAGCAACCAGCACGACGAGCTCAAGGCAGTACTTGGATTTCGCTATGCCGATCACAATCCCCTGTTTCTGGAAAACTATCTGGATCGCCCGGTAGAGCAGCTCCTGGCCGCTAAACTGAAGAAGCCGGTGGACAGATCACGTCTGGTCGAGGTGGGCAATCTCGCGGTCACCACGGCTGGCGGCGGACGCTGGTTGATCACTGCCCTGACCGCCTATCTCTCGACCACGGGTTCGGAATGGGCTCTCTTTACCATCGGCCCGACCCTGCATAACGCATTCACCCGTTTGGGCCTGGAGCTCATCGACCTGGCCGAGGCAAACGGGGATTCGCTAACGCCCGAGGAGCGGGCCCGCTGGGGCAGCTATTACGACCAGAAGCCCCGGGTCATGGCCGGCAATATTGCCCAGGGCCACAGGGTACTGTGGTCTCTCTGTCAGCAGGAGCAGCCGATGCGGGAACTGTGGCTGCGTGCAGAGCAGGCGGGGATGCAGGCGGCATGAATCTGTTAGATCAGCTGTCACGGCATGCTCAGCGGCAGCCTGCGGCGCCTGCGATTCTGGGTGCTGATCTGGTCTTGAACTATGCCGACCTGCAGATACACCTGGATGCTCTGATAACCCATTTGAGGGATCTGCGCGTCGCTACCCTGGCGCTGGACCTCGACAACGGACCGGCCTGGGCGCTCATCGATCTTGCAGCACTGGCTTGCGGTATCACGCTGATCCCGTTGCCTCCCTTTTTCTCCCCGAGCCAGTTGCGGCACACCCTGACGCAGGCAGGTGTCGAGCTGGTGATCAGCGATAATCCTCAACGGTTGCAACAGCGCCTGGAAGGTCTGACGTTAACTGAGAGCGGACACTTGAGCGTCTGCGGCGGCTCCCTCGGTTGCCTTGCCACGGGTCTGGCAAAAATGGCGTTGCCGCCGGGGATCGCCAAGATCACCTTTACCTCGGGCACCACGGCCGAACCCAAGGGGGTGATGCTCAACTGGGAGCAGATGGAGCGGATCGTCAGTGCCCTCGGAGAGGCCGTGGAAGTGGTCGCTGATGACCGGCATGTGGCCTTGACCCCGCTGGCCGTGTTGCTGGAGAACATTGCCGGACTCTATGTCCCGCTTTGGGCGGGGGCCAGTGTGTCACTGCCCTCGCTGAGTGAGACCGGTCTGCTCGGCGCTGCCGGGCTGGATGCAAAGCGCATGCTGACGACGCTGGCGGATCATGGGGCCACCACGGCCATCTTCAGTCCACAGATGTTGCAGGGCGCGGTCTCCTGTCTGCAGTCCGGTCATCCCACACCCGAAGGATTGCGCTTTATCGCGGTGGGAGGGGCGGCGGTATCCAAGCGCCTGCTGGATCAGGCCAGTGAGCTGAAGTTGCCGGTCTATGAAGGGTACGGTCTCTCTGAATTCGCCTCCGTGGTCTGTCTCAACCGTCCCGGTGCGCAGCGTTCAGGCTCGGTCGGCAAGCCCCTTCAACATGTGAATATCAAGATTGCGCAGGATGGTGAAGTGCTGATCGGTGGCAATCGTTTCGTCGGCTATCTTGGTGAACCGCCGCTCGACTCAGAAAGTCTCTGGTGGCACAGCGGTGACATCGGCGATCTCGATGAAGCGGGATTTTTGCATCTGCGGGGGCGTCGCCGCCATATTTTCATTACCACCTTCGGTCGCAATGTGTCACCGGAATGGGTCGAGCGTGAATTGGTGTTGGAGCCGGCAATTGCCCAGGCTGCCCTGTTCGGCGAGGCCCGACCTTGGAACTGCGCGGTGATCCTTCCCGCAGCCGGAGCCGATGCCGGCGAAGTGCAAGCGGCGATCCATCGGGTCAACGGGTTGTTACCCGATTATGCCCGCGTCTCCCAATGGCTTCCTGCCGATGCTCCCTTCAGTTTGCAGAACAGTCAACTCTCCGGCACGGGTCGGCTGCGTCGGGAGCGAATTTTTCAACACTATCAGGAGCGCATTGACGCGCTCTATCGAGAGGAACTGGTTTCATGAGCGATTTTTACAGTCAATTGCTCGAACAGACTGAAGCGGAGCGCATTTCGCTGTTCGAGATACCGTTTGTTCAACATGGCGTGCGTGGCGAACTCTCCTTGGAGAGCTACATTGCCTTTTTGACTCAGGCCTATCATCACGTCAAACATACGACCCCCTTGCTGATGGCTTGCGGTGGGCGTGTCCCCCACGAGATGGAGTGGCTGCGCGATGCCCTAGCACACTATATAGAAGAAGAGCTCGGGCATCAGGAGTGGATCCTTAACGACATCGCAGTCTGCGGCGGTGATGCCGAGGCGGTTCGTCGGGGTACTCCCGGTATGCCGGCTGAGCTGATGTGCGCTTATGCCTACGATATCGTACAGCGTCGCAATCCGGTCGGTTTCCTCGGCATGGTGCTGGTGCTGGAAGGTACCAGTGTCGAATTGGCGACCAAGGCGGCCAAGGCAACACAGGTAAATCTCAAACTACCGGACAAGGCCTTCACCTATCTCACCAGCCACGGTTCGCTGGATATTTCCCACATGCAGTTTTACCAGGGGCTGGTCAATCGCCTGGAGCGGGAGGAGCATCGCCGATTCGTGATCCACACGGCAAAGGTCTTCTATAAGCTCTATGGCGATATCTTTCGCAATCTACCCCTGATTCTGAACGATGCCGCACAAGCGGCCTGAAGGAGGGTATCTGTGATGAAGCTAGAAGCGGCAAGAATTATATTGACCGGCGCCGGTGGCGGCATCGGCTCGGAAGTGGCCACTCGCCTTGCGGCGCAGGGTGCCAGACTGGCCTTGATGGATCGCTCCGAAAGTGCACTGCAACAGACATCCGAGAAGATGGATGCGCCCACCCATAAGCCGTTGTTGTTCCCGGTTGATCTGCTGGATACCCAGGCGCGTACGGTAGCGATGGAGCAGGCCATGCAGCAGTTGGGTGGTGTCGATATCCTCATCAACAACGCCGGATTGCTCAGCTTCCGTCCCTTCTCCGAAGAGGATCCGGAGATGATCAATCGTATCGTGCAGCTCAATACTTTGGTGCCGATGCAGCTGACCCGGCAGGTGGTGCAGTACATGCTGGATCAGGGCAAAGGCCAGATCGTCAATATCGGTTCTACCTTTGGCTCCATCGCCTTTGCCTGGTTTGCCGCCTATTCCACCAGCAAGTTCGGGCTGCGGGGTTTTTCCGAAGCATTGCGCAGAGAGCTGGAAGATACCGGTGTCGACGTCACCTATGTGGCGCCACGTGCGGTCAAGACGAGTCTCAACTCCTCGGCAATCTACCGCATGGCGCAAGCCACCAAGATGAACATGGATGAGCCTGAGTGGGTTGCGGACAGGATCGTGGAGGCGATCAAAAAAGGGCGTAAGGATGTCTATCTTGGATTTCCCGAGTCCCTGTTCGTACGTATCAATGCCCTATTGCCGAGATTGGTCGATGGGGCGATGAAGAAGCAGAATCACAAAATGATGGCTTTTGCTAAAGAGGGTTTATCATGAAAAAGATCATTTTACCGCTAACGCTTGCGCTGTTTGCTTTGTATTCAATCGCCGCCATGGCCGGCATGTCACCTGAGCTGCTGGAGTTGAGCGAATCCTGGGCCAAAATCAAGTACCAGATGCCGGAGGATCAGCGGGTCAAGGCGCTGGAAGCGCTCAACGAGAAGGCCGCGGCGATGGTCGAAGCCAACCCGGGAGCGGCAGAGCCCCTGGTGTGGCAGGCCATCATCCTGTCCACGACGGCCGGTGAGAAGGGGGGACTGGGTGCCCTGTCACTGGTCAAGCAGGCGAAAAAGCTGCTCGATCGGGCGGAGGCGCTCGATCCCGAGGTGCTCAACGGCTCGGTTTACACCTCGCTCGGCAGCCTCTACTATCAGGTTCCCGGGTGGCCGATCGGCTTCGGCAATGACGACAAGGCAGAGAGCTACCTGAAGAAAGCCCTGGCGGTGAACCCCGACGGCATGGATCCCAACTATTTCTACGGCGACTTCATGCTGCAGGAGAAGAAGTACAGCAAAGCGGCGGCCGCGTTTGAGCGGGCACTGGCCGCAACACCCCGGGAGAACAGGCCGATCGCCGATGCCGGACGCCGTGCAGAGATCGAAGCCGCGCTGGCCAAGGTCAAACTGGCCATGCATTGAACCTAAATTGAGAGTGGTTGACTGCTTCATTCTTATACTGATTTGTAGAGTTGGATGAACAAGAGTCCGATCTGCTCCAAATAAGTCGAATCGAGAAAATGTCCTATGCGAATCCTTTTGGCCGAAGACGACCGACAGTTGGGCGAGGGCCTGACGCTTGGCCTCAAGGAGTTGGGACATACGGTGGATTGGGTACAGGATGGCGCAGCTGCCCAGCAGGCGCTCGCCTCCGAGAGCCTGGACGCACTGATTCTCGATCTGGGACTGCCTCAGGTCGATGGCTTGACCATCCTCAAGCAACTGCGCAAGAGCGAGCGGAATCTACCGGTGCTGGTGCTCACTGCGCGGGACACGATTGAGTCTCGCATCGAAGGATTGGATCTGGGAGCTGACGACTATGTGGTCAAGCCCTTCGACCTGATGGAGGTGAATGCCCGCTTGCGCGCCATTACCCGGCGGCGCGAGGGCAGAGCGGCACCGGTCATCGAACACGGCGCGCTGACGCTCAACCCGGCGTCCCGGGAGGTGACCCTGGAAGGAGAACCGGTCTCTCTCAGTAGCTACGAATACGCTATTCTGGAGACCCTGGTGAGCCACGCGGGCCGTATTCTCTCCCGCCAGTTTCTCGAAGAGAGCCTCTATGGCTGGGATGAGGGTGTCGAGAGCAATGCCATCGAGGTCTACATCCACCATCTGCGCAAGAAGCTTGGCAAGACCCTGATCCGTACGGTACGCGGGGTCGGCTACAGCATCGCCCGCCCCGGTCAGTCAAGCTGATGTCTCTGTCCATTCGGCGACGCCTACTGATTCGACTGATCTCGGCCATCATCATCAGCGGGCTGATTGCGATCGGCTTTGTCTATGTAGCCGCCTATCACGAAGTGGAAGAGATCTACGACGCGGCCTTGGCCCAGCAGTCTCGGGTACTCGCCACGCTGATGACGCATGAGGCTGAGGAGGAGTTGGAGGTCAAGCGAAACCTGCAACAACTGGTCTCGGAAGCGGGTGATGAACTGATCAATCGATCACCCCTGTTTCGCGAACTCCTAAGTAAGTATATGAATAAACAGGAGGCAAAGGACTATCTCCGTCTGATCGACAAGAAAAGCATACCCGGTCACCGCTATGAGTCGAAGATCGCCTTCATCGTGGTCGATGAGGATGGCCAGGTGTTGTTGCGCTCGAATATGCCGGTCTCCTTCGACGAGTTCACCACCGGGTTCAGCGAACGAATGATGGAAGGCAAGATGTGGCGCACCTATGGTCTGCTGGAGCCTGAATCAAAATTACGGGTACAGGTGGGTGAGCAGCATGCCATTCGGCAGGAGACGGTTGAATACATCGTCTTCTACAGTCTCTGGCCCATGCTCGTGGCTCTGCCTTTCTTTGCCCTGGTTATCTGGTTTACTGTGGGCAGCGGTCTCAAGCCGTTGAAACAGGTTGCGGTCAAAGTCGAACGCCGTGATCCCAATTCACTGGTGCCACTTTCGCCGGAGAGCGTGCCACATGAGGTCGTACCGATGGTGGAGTCTCTGAATCGGTTGTTTACACGGGTGCAAAGCGCTTTGGACAATGAACGCCAGTTCACCGCCGATGCGGCACACGAGCTGCGCACCCCACTGGCTGCGCTCAAGGCCATGGCCCAGGCCAAGCAGCTGAGCGATCACGATGGGGCGCATCAGGAGTTCTTGCAGCAGATCATCATGGGCGTCGACCGTACCAGTCATCTGCTTGAACAGCTTCTCACGCTGGCTCGCATGGAGAGCCAGAGCATGACCATGCAAAATTTGCAACAGGTTGACTTGCCTGAACAGGTGTTGGAGGTTGTCTCGAACATCGGTCAGCAGGCACTTGATCGCAACATCGATCTCTCCTACGAGGGCAAGGAGAGTGGCGTCATGATCAGGGGGTATGGACCGGCGCTACAGATCCTGGTCCGCAACCTGATCGATAACGCGATTCGTTATACTCCCTCGGGCGGTCGGGTGCGTATTGCGATTCAACCGGAAGAGCATGAGACCCGGCTGGTCATCGAGGATTCAGGCCCAGGTATTCCCAGTGAACAGATCAATCAGGTCTTCCAGCGATTCAAGCGGGGAGATGATTCGCGTTCGGAAGGAAGCGGGCTGGGTCTCTCTATCGTGAAGCGTATCATCGAACTTCACCACAGCAGGATCGAGCTGGATAATCTTGCCACTGCCAGTGGGCTACGGGTAAGCGTCTATTTCGCCAACCCTGTCTAAATTGAATCTTTTGGCCTCAAGGCGGCCAGTTTTATGCGGTCTGAGATTGGGCATGGATTAAAAAATTTGATTGCCTAAAGCCCACATAAGCCACTTAGTTTCCTACACTTTTAGTCCGCGCCTGCGGTATGATATGCCGCTTTCCTGAGAACGCTTGTACAGGCTTAAAGGCAATTGATAAGCCTGATTTCGGCAACTCCTGCGTTGCCGGTCGTTTTGTTCTTTATTTTTTTAAATATGCTGACGATGGGGTCCAACGATGCGTAACGGTTCGGCAATCTTGCGTGGATGGGGATTCTTATTCCCTTTTGTGCATTGGCTCCCCAATGTCAAACGCAATGATCTGAAAGCCGACTTCATGGCGGCCCTGACCGGTGCCATCGTGGTACTGCCCCAGGGTGTGGCCTTCGCCACCATTGCGGGCATGCCGCCACAATACGGACTCTATGCCGGTATGGTGCCGGCGATAGTCGCCGCCCTGTTCGGTTCCTCCCGGCATTTGGTTTCAGGTCCCACCACGGCCGCGTCGGTGGTACTCTTCTCCGCCCTCTCGCTCTACGCCACACCCGCCACGTCGGAATATGTCGCCCTGGCCTTGACTCTGACCTTCATGGTCGGGGTGTTTGAACTGGTGCTCGGTCTGGCGCGCATGGGTGCTTTGGTCAACTTCATCTCCCACTCCGTCGTCGTCGGCTTTACCGCCGGTGCGGCCGTATTGATCGCCGCCAAACAGCTGAAGTATTTCTTTGGTGTGGAGATTGAGCGGGGTGGCCACCTGCATGATATATTGATTCAATTCTCCTCACAGCTCACCGACATCGATCCCTGGGTTACCCTGGTGTCGATGGCGACTCTGCTCTCCGGGTTGGCCTTCAAGCGTTGGTTGCCTCGCATCCCCTATATGATCGGCGCCATGGCCTTCGGCGGTGTGCTGGCTACTCTGCTCAATCATCTTCTGGGTGATACGGTGAACCACATCGAGACGGTCGGTGCTTTGCCTTCGAGCCTTCCGCCGCTTTCCGCTCCCGATCTGTCGTTTCAGAATATCAAGGATCTGGCCCCGACCGCGCTGGCAGTTACGTTGTTTGCCTTGACCGAGGCGGTCTCGATTGGTCGTTCCCTGGCTGCCAAGGGTGGATATCGGATTAATGGTAATCAGGAGTTTATCGGTCAGGGACTATCGAATCTGGCGGGCTCGTTTTTTTCCGGATATGTCGCTACCGGCTCCTTCAACCGCAGTGGCCTCAACTACCAGGCCGGCGCCAAGACCCCGCTGGCGGCCGTGTTTGCCGGTTTCTTGCTGATGGTGATCGTGCTGCTGGTAGCACCGCTGGCCAGCTATCTACCGAAGGCCGCGATGGCGGGCATTCTTTTTCTGGTAGCTTGGGGTCTGATCGATTTCAAGCAGATCAAGCATATTCTCGTAACCTCCATCAGCGAGACTTCGGTCTTGGCGGTGACCTTTTTCAGCGCACTGTTTCTGGAGCTGGAATTTGCCATTTTCGCCGGTGTTTTGCTGTCGTTGATTCTCTATCTGGAACGGGTCTCCAAACCCAATATCGTCAGCCGTGTTCCCGATCCGCGACTCTACAAACATGCCTTTTCAAGCGATCCATCGCTACCCGAATGTCCGCAGTTGAAACTGTTACGTATCGACGGTTCACTCTTTTTCGGCTCTGTCAGTCACTTGCAGGACCGTTTTGATCGCCTGCGAGCTGAGTCGCCACAGCAGAAGCACTTGGCCATCATTGCCGACGGTATCAACTTTGTCGATCTTCAGGGAGGACATGCCCTGGAAGCAGAGGCTATACGCCGTAAACAGATGGGCGGGGGTTTCTATCTGGTCAAGGTCAAAGGCGGATTGTGGAATTCCCTGGAGAAGTGCGGTTGTCTGGATGCCACCGGGGCACGCAACGTCTTTCAGTCCAAGTATGCCGGTATCCATGCCATTTATCAGAAATTGGATAAGTCAATTTGTGCCCAGTGCACGAGTAACATCTTCTCCGAATGTCATTCCGTAAAGGATAACACCAAAAAAAATAACGCTTAGGATAAAAGTATTGATCTCACTATGGCTATACTCGAAAAACTGACAACTTCTATAAAAAGCTTACTGACTCCCAAACAACTCATTGCCGGCGTTGTGTTTCTCATCGTCGCGCTTGCCCTGGCGCGAGTTGTTCCCTCGACGGAGATCGCCTGGACTTCGGGACTGTTACTGCTGACCATCTACCTGTTCGCTTTTGAGCTTGTGGATGTGGATGTGGCCGCCATTACGGTTATGGTGTTGTTGGGTCTGACCTCTCTGTTGGCGACGCCACTCGGGTTGACGCAAGGCCTGGTGGACAATAATCACCTGTTCGATGGCTTTGCCTCAAATGCGGTGATCTCGATCATCGCGGTGATGATCATCGGCGCCGGGCTCGACAAGACCGGGTTGATGACCCAGGTCGCGGGTTTCATTCTGAAGATTGGCGGTACTACGGAAAAGCGAATCATCCCGATCATCTCCGCCACGGTTGGTTTCATCTCTTCGTTCATGCAGAACGTGGGCGCGGCGGCTCTGTTCCTGCCTGTGGTTTCTCGTATCTCGGCCCGTTCCGGCCTGCCTATGTCGCGGTTGCTCATGCCGATGGGCTTTACCGCTATCCTTGGTGGCACCATGACCATGGTCGGCTCCAGCCCGTTGATTCTGCTCAACGATCTCATCCTGACATCCAATATGGCGTTGCCTCCGGAGCAGCGGATGGAGACATGGGGCCTTTTTTCGGTCACCCCGGTGGGTATCGTGTTGGTGATCACCGGCATCCTCTACTTCGTGCTGGCAGGTCGTTTTGTGCTACCGGCCACCAAGAGTGAGAGCAGTACCAGCGGCACCGATCCGATGCAATATTTTCATGACGTCTATGGCGTCAACTATTCGCTGAGAGAGTTGGTGGTTACCGATGACAGCGGCCTGATCGGTAAGCAGTTGGATGATGTGGAGTCAGTCTATCGGGTGCGTGTCATCGCCAGCAAGATCTCCGGTGAGGCAAGCCGGATCGGCCCCGGAGCATTGGCCCGCGATGTGGCCATTCACGCCGGTATGGTGCTCGGTGTGGTCGCTGATCCGGAGTCGTTAGAGAAATTCATCGCCACCTTCAATCTGAAAAAACGTAAGGTGATGCGTACTTTCGCAAACGATCTCGCCGCGAACAAAGCGGGTATCGCCGAGGTGGTCATCCCACCTGGTTCCAATTTGATCGGCAAGAGTGCCCGTGATGTGTGGATGCGCAAGACCTACGGCCTGGCCATGATCGGTCTGCATCGCAATGGTCAGACCCATCGGGAAGGGGACGACATCCGCAACATGCCCTTGATGGCAGGCGACACCCTGGTGGTGCACACACCTTGGGAAGCCTTAGCGCGTATCGAGCAGGACAAGAACTTCGTGGTGGTAACCACCGAGTATCCCCATGAGGAGCTACGTCCCAACAAGGTCGGCTGGGCGGGGCTCTTCTTTGGCATAGCGCTTTGTATGGTGTTGTTCAGCGATATCCGCCTTTCGGTGGCACTGTTGACCGGCGCCATCGGTATGGTGCTCTCCGGTGTGCTGAAGATCGAGGAAGCCTACAACGCTGTCAGCTGGAAGACCGTTTTTCTGCTTGCCTCGTTGATACCCCTGGGGCTGGCGGTGGAGACCTCCGGTACCGCGAAATGGATCGCGGATCAGGTGCTTTCTGTGGTCGGCGATATGCCGCTGTGGGTGATTCAGACGGCCGTTGCGGCGCTGGCGACCTTCTTCACGCTGGTGATGTCCAATGTGGGCGCCACTGTGTTGCTGGTGCCGTTGGCGGTCAATATCGCTATCGGCGCCGGTGCCAGCCCGGCGGTCTTTGCGCTGACCGTGGCGCTCGCCACTTCAAACTCATTTCTGATACCGACCCATCAGGTGAATGCGCTGATCATGGGACCGGCCGGCTATCGTGTGGCCGATTTCATTCGTGCAGGCGGCATTATGACTGTGCTGTTTCTGATCGTGCTGATGGTGATGATGAGTCTGATTTTCTGAGCGGAAGGGGGATGACATGAAGCGTCATCCCCCTTCAGCCGCCAAGCAGGTTGAAGCTCCATCCGACCAGGCTAAATGCAATCGCAAGGATTGCAGCGAACAGCGCCAGGGCCTGCCAGCGAATCACTTTGCGCAGGATCAGCATTTCCGGCAAAGAGAGCGCAGCCACACTCATCATCAAAGCCAGCGTGGTGCCGATGGCCACACCTTTCGACAGCATCGCCTCGGCAACGGGAATGATGGCGGTGGCATTGGAGTAGAGAGGAATGCCGAGTAGAACCGCAATGGGAACATTGAACAGGTCTCCATCGGCAAGATGCTGGAGCACCCAGGTTTCAGGAACAAAGCCGTGAAACAGGGCGCCGACCCCAACGCCAATAAACACCCATATCCAGATCCTTCCGACTATCTCGCGCACCTGACCCAGCGCATACTCATGGCGGGCTTTGAAGGCGTGAGATGGTTGCGTTGACGCCATCTGCCCCATCTGTATCTTCCACACATATGGTTCCACCCAACGCTCAGGTTTGAACCACTGCATTGCCAGCCCGCCGATCCAGGCCACAAGTAATCCGGCGCCTACATAGAGCAAGGCCAGTTTCCAACCCAGAATGCCGGCAAGTATCACCACCGCGACCTCGTTGATCATGGGGGAGGCGATTAGAAACGAGAAGGTGACGCCAAGCGGAATACCCGCCTCAACAAAGCCGATGAACAGTGGGACCGATGAACAGGAGCAGAAAGGTGTGATGGCGCCAAGGGAGATCGCCATACTCCGAGCCTGCCAATCCGGCCTGTTGCGTACGAACTCACGTACTCTTTCCGGTGACAGTAGCGCCCGCAAGAGTCCCATCAGATAGATGATGATCACCAGCAGAGTAAAAATCTTGGTGATATCCATGATAAAAAAATGCACCGCCGATGCGGCTTGACTGGCAGGCGCGAGGCCTATCACTCGCTCGACTAGGAAACTTGCAAAAAGATCGAACATAGCCCCCATTTACCCTGTTTTGAAGACTTGCCAGGTGCGTCGGATAAGCCGCGGTGCCGCCGCCGTGGGTCGTTGACATAGTCGATGGAGATCAGTGGGCGCTCCTTGTAACCGAGTGTGCCATTGAGTTCGCCCGCGGCAGCGGCCTCGAAGTGGTCATTGACCTCAGTCACGGTAACCGGTCGGGCGGCCGCGATGACAAATTCGCTCAGTGATGCATTTAGCAGTGTTACCCACACGGCGTGACCGTTCAATTTTCCGGCCAGTTCGGGAAATATATTTCCAATGGCTTTGGCTGAGCCGGTACTGGTCGGTATCACCGTTTATTCCAGTCTTTGTCACCCTGACGGATTCCAAGCATGATTCAGGCTTCAACCCACGCCCTTACCTGGTCCGGAGCGGGTAGGCCGCCAGCATGCACCACCTTGCCATCAATCACGACACCCGGCGTACTGATCACGCCAAAGCTCATGATTTCCGCGATGTCGGTTACTTTCTCCAACTGAATCTCCACGCCAGCCTGTTCAGCCGCGATCCGTATGAGGTTGGCAGTGGTTTCACAATTTTTACAGCCTGAGCCGAGAACTTTAATCGTCTTCATCTGAATTGAGCTTTTCCTCTGCTGTTGTTGAGAAGTATCGCATATATGCGATATAGAGAATATTACCTGGTTATTGTTTCAGTTGGTTTACAGGCAGCGCATACGCGGCGGAGATCCGGCGTTGACGTTCGTATGAGGCTTGTGGGTGGGTAAAGAGTTGCATTGTTTCCCAGCTTGATCACAAGGCACAGCTCTGATTCCGATATGTCCCCTCAAATCGCTCGCTATCCGCCAGATAGGGTGAGCGGGTGGCGCACCCGGAGGTTAAATGTGCGATTACCTGGTTGGCCCAAGCTGGGATCTCAGGGTTGATTTTGTAGTGTATCCATTGACCTTGGCGGCGTGGGCGAATGATGCCATTGTTTCTCAGAATGGCCAGATGCTTCGATGCTTTTGGTTGCGGTATTTCAAGGGCTGCGACGATCGCGCACACACAAACTTCGCTTTTAAGATGCAACAAAGCGACTATTCGTAACCGGGTAATATCGGCCAAGCTGGTAGTGAGGTGATGGGGTTCGAATCGCATGCCGGATTATATATGCCTAAAAAGGAATATATAATCGGACCTTGGTCGGGTCTTTGTCAATCATCGCTTTTTGTTGTCTATCAGGACACGCACCATTTAGCGTGTTCTATATCGATTTCTACTCGCGGGTTGAATTATTTTGGTGCAAAAAATGGTCAGAATTGGTGCTGATATAACCGTAATTATGTGAGGGTAAATGATATATCCTACTGATATTGAATGTATATTAGTTTTGGCCTGCTTTCTGCAGAGGAGTGATATACAGCGATGTTGATCCTCCTTTATCCCGGCATCCGCCGGGATTTTTTTACCCACAAAATAGTGCTTGGAGCGAGTTTGCGTTATTCAAATAGGAACGAAATTTGTAAAATCTTCATTCCTGCACTGCTTGAAGCACCTGATTTGTGATAGGGTTTTTATTCCCGAAAACCCCTTTGAGATTCAAATCAGCTGATCTTCATGAGTGATTTGAACTCTATATTTAGCGTATTGAAATGGGGGGGTCTCTGGCATCCATCTAGCAGATGCCGGCAGATTGTGGCATTGATCGGACCGATCGAGGGAATCTGTCGACCTCAAAATAAAAAAACCATGTAAAATTAAGTACATAGGTATGTGTGACTGAGTTCGCTAATTACCTTAAGTACTGAAAATTTAAAGATTTATTTATCGCGGTCGAAACAGGAGGCATTGTTTGAAAACAGTTTCGAAAAGTGCGCTAATTTATCAATTAAGGATGAGTTATCTCAGGTAACTGGCAATGACACTCAGGACGATTTCGACATTATTGGAGCCTTTGGGTATTGCATCATTCATGGATAGTTTGAATGCGGAATCCCAACAGGAGTTCGAACAGGGAATTGTGCGGGTCATTTTCATCCTGCTTTTTACCTTATACATCTTCACCCTCCATCTGATTTTCCCGCAAGTTGCCTATGAACAGTTCTTTCCGCTGATTGCATCATCCAGCTACGCACTGTTTTCGATCCTGATCCTGTTCAGTTTTCTTTTATTTAGAGAGCCGAAAGCCATCAGAAAGAGTATCTCGCTGATCGGAGACAACGCGATTGTCTTCTATGGTCTCTACAGTCTGGGAGAGTATGGCACGCCACTCTACACCATCATGCTGTTGATTACCGTGGGATATGGCGTCCGATTCGGTGTCCAATACCTTTACATGGCAACCCTTTTATCCAATCTAGGATTCCTGTTTGTCATTGAGACTGCCTCTTTCTGGATCGCGCACCAGTTCCTCAGCTACAGCCTGTTGATTACCAACATTGTCATCCCTGTTTTCGTATCTCATCTGCTGAGAAAGCTGGTGCTCGCCAAGCAACAGGCACTGCAGGCGAATGAAGCGAAGTCGAGGTTTTTGGCCAATATGAGCCATGAGATCCGTACTCCGTTGACAGGCATTATCGGCGTGAGTGAACTGATGCTCAGCGAAACCCATAGTGCACCGACGATCAAGAAGGTTAGCACCATCGAGAAATCATCCAAGCATCTGATGAGTATCCTCAATGATATTCTCGATTTCTCAAAGATCGAAGCGGGTTGTCTGACGATCGACAATAAGAGCTTCGATTTACACGCGGTTATCTCGATCGTATCCAAGACCTACAAGCCAATAGCTGAAAACAAGGGTATCCGTTTTCATACCCATATATCACCGGATATACCTTATAAGCTGGATGGTGATCAGGTTCGCTTAAAGCAGGTGCTGATGAACCTGGTGAGCAACGCCATAAAATTCACCGAGGAAGGATATATCGAAGTGCGGGTGAACTTGGTTGAGAATAGAGGGACGTCTGTTGCACTGCGATTCGAGATCATCGACACGGGTATTGGTATTCCCGAAGACAAATTACCTACGATATTCAATCGTTTTTCGCAGGTGGACGACTCGCATACGCGTAAGGTGGGTGGCACCGGCTTGGGCACTGCAATTTCGAGTGACCTGATCAGGCTGATGGGCGGTGAGATTTTCGCAGAAAGCAATCTGGGTAAAGGAAGCCGGTTCTATTTCGATCTTGAATTCGATACGGACATAGATGAGTCGTTTACACGTTACGAAGGTCGTTCCGCAATCACCATCAGTAGTCGTGCCAGCTTCGAGCAGACAGTCAGCAACTACCTCAAGACCTGGGGTATAAGCAATCTACAGTTGCTTTCCGAGAGGGATGCCATCTCTTATGTGATGCATCTGCCGAGTGACTCGCCTTCACCCCTCATAATTATCGATGAAACCTGTTTCAAGGAGATGCCGCGGGATTTCTGTGAGCGTATGAAGGCGTCGACGATTCAGGAGTTAAGAACTGTACTCGTAACGCAAAGGGATGTCATTCCATCGGAGTATTACGACATGGAAGTTGGCGCCTTTGTAACCGATCTCTACAACAAGAAGCAGTTCTACAATGCGATACACAATGTACTGGCGGATGAGGTCTTGTCCGAAGGCATTAATCTGCTGGCGAAATGGAAAAATCAGAACAAAAGAAGCCATCAGCGTATCCTGGTTGCCGAGGATATCGAGGTCAACCGCTATGTGCTGCGAGAAGTTCTTGAGCGTACCGGTTATAACGTCGTGACGGCTCACAACGGAAAGCAGGCGCTCGATTGCCTGGAAGAGGATACTTTCGATCTCTGCATTGTCGACATGCAGATGCCTGAAATGACCGGTATCGACGTCGTCAACGTTGTCAAATTGGGCGATGGCTTCAATCGCGATACCCCATTTATCGTCCTCACCGCAAATGCGACACTTGATGCAAAAAAACAGTGTGATGCGGCGAACGTGGAAGCCTATTTGACAAAGCCGATCGATATGCCGCTATTGCTGGATACGATCAATGAACTGATTGGCGACGACTTGGAACAAATTGAAAATGAAGGGGTAGTGAATTCTGATACCCTGATGATGCAAACCGGTGAAATACTCAATCACAAGATTCTCGATGAACTAAGTGCGTTAGGTAACAGTCCCGACTTTATCGAGCGACTGGTTGATCATTTTCAGTTCGATACAGACAATCTAATCAACAGTATGCATTTTTCCCTCCGCGGCGAGAGATATCAGAAGCTCATTGACGAGGCGCATGGGGTAAAGGGGGCAGCTGGAAATATCGGCGCGAACAAGCTGGCGGCTACGGCTCAGGAGATCAATCGATCGACTCCCGATCTTCTGGAGCAAGAGGGCGGGCAGCTTCTCAAACAGTTGAAGAAAGATTTCGCTGATACAATGAAGCTGATGCGAGCTTACTGCGCTAATAGCAAAAATAACCACTAAACACAGTCTTGACCCATGCATTTGCCATATTCGGGTAGCACGGTATTCGTCGGTGATTTTGTCCACTCAGCGATCATTTGCCAGATCTGACGCCCATTCAACGGCTTGAAAACGCCGAAATGTCCCAATCGCTCCGCTGCATAATCGGCTGGCTTCAGGTGTCGGCGGTCAAGTCGGCTATTGCGATAGAATGCGGCCATTTCATCAACGCTTTGCCGGGTTGCATACAAGTCATCGTTGAAGCTTAAAGAGAGTAAGGGACCATGGAAGTCATCATGAAATGCAGAGCTTTTGATCTGGAAGCGATCGTCCATATAGTATTTTTTACTCAAGCACCATGCGGACCACTCGGCTACAAATCCAGCTGGTAATGCTTCAGATCCGCTCAGCCAATGCGCCGGATAATACCCCAGCAAACGTGTCAGTAGTGGCATGGCCAAGTGGATATTGAACAACATGTACAATTTGGTTTTCCAATTGTAAAAGCCGTAATAACCAGACTGACTGCAGATATGTATCAGCTTATGCAGTTTTCTGACGTTGTCGGCGAGACCAAAGATACTGCCGCCAAAGCTGTGTCCTATACCGATGGCCAGCTTCTTATCCGATAGATCAAGAGCCAGATCGATCGCTGCGGCAAGATCAAGCTTGCCACATGTGGTGGCATCCGCCTCCAGTGCGCGCAGATCGGGAACGGAAGACCATCCTATTCCCCGAAAATCAAACAACAAGACATCGATGCCCTGTTTTGCAAGATGGCATGCGAAAGGGCGATAGAAACGGGCAGGTATGCCCATGCCCGGGGAGATGATCGCCACATGGCTCACAGCCGAATTTTCAGCTGCAGCAGGATGCCATTCACCATGTAAAGCGAATCCGTCCCTGGATTCGAATGCGAGCTTCCTGGATTTCAAATCAAGCATAATATTGGATGTTGATCTTCTCGTCGGTCTTGCTCTGATCGTGGTGCGGGTGCCAGGGTGACCAGATAAATTGGGACCAGTAGGACTCGGCCGCTTCCACCCAGTTGCGCATCAGTTCCGGGCTTTTCATGTATTTGCGCATGTTACTCAGTATCCAAGAGGAGATGGCCTGAGAGTCCCGGCAGGTTTCACAATCGCCTCCGGTACAGCAGAGGGTCGGCTGGTGATTTGCTGCATAGGCGTTGAAGCCTGGCAGGGTGGGATGTCCATTCGACAGTCGATCCTTGGCATCTTCATAGTCACAGCTGATGGAGGGACAGGTGTTATATCCGAATTTTGCCCAATGAGTGCGTCCAGTGAACATAGTTTCCAGCATATGCGGTGTGCTGCTGACTGTCTCGGAATATTTACGCTTGACATCAAGTGTGCGCTCCAATAGAGCCATCTCTTGATCTTCGGTCTCCACGTCATGGTTGGAAAAATCGCGGTAAAAATTGAACAGAACACGCAAGCCGTTATCCTGAATACGTTTAACGGTCTCTTCGATTTCATCGATGGCGTTATAGTTGACGGCATAGACAAAGCCGGCGCGAGGATCGTATCGATAGTTATCCAGTACCTTCGAAAACAAACCGGAAAATCGCTGCCCGTTGGAACGGATGGCTCGATACTGATCGTCAGTCTTATAGCCGCCAAACAGTGTCAGGGCGACTGTCGTATCGGGGAAATCAGTTCGTGATAAAGGGATTTCGCCATTTGAAGAGACAGTGATGTAGGGAATATGATTGCGTATTGCTGCTATCCTATTGGGATGGAGCGTGGGTTCGCCACCAATCAACAGGCCGACCGTCGTTCCTCTTTCAGCCTGCTGTCGGGCAAACTCGTCCCACCGCTCTATCTCCCTGATCTCTTGGCTCATCTGGTCAAACTGTTCTAAAAAAAACCAGCAATCCTGACAGCGCAGATTGCACTGATTCGTCATGTGGACGAGCATCGTTCGCTTGTCCGAGGAGAATGAGATTAAGCGCTTGAAGCGTGCTTCAAGCTCGGAATCACCACCAAAAAGTCGATTTGTTTTGTTAGACATAATTCTAAGATTTCCTTGTAAGGTTCATTAATTTGGTCCAAGGACGGGTACGTCTTGAACATGAATATCAGCCAAAAATGGAGGCTATTCACTATCGATGAGCGCGAACATTGAACCCATATCGGCAAATGCCGCATAGGAATTCATCTGCGAAGTATCTTCCTGAAACACTACTATCGCTTTGATCACGATCAGGTTTTCAATCCAAATACATCTCTGTTTCATTCGGATCATCCATTGGAGGCTGCGTTGAAATGCCACATCTCATGCCACGACACTCTTCAGTGTAGTGACTTAATATATAAGTGAGGATGAGCATTTCACAAATTGTAAACCCTAAATTACCAGCACATATGAATTTAATAATATCGACATTAAACAATAAGATGAGGATATAAGTTAAACAAAATACTATTTTATGAGGATCGCATGTGTGCTGGAAAAGAGTCGCGTCGTGAAGTAGTGACGTGGAACTGACGGGATGGAAAATTCAGCTGGGCGTGGTGAAAACCTCAGTGAATGAGGCAAGGTGAGCGATCAATGCGAGGTGTTAGCGAGGTGACGGTATGGGCCAAGCTCGGACATTACGGATAGGGTCCTGCACTGGGTCAGACAATTGCCTGTCAGCCCCATTGAAATGCATTGGCTCCATCACCACATCCAAGCCATAGGATAGTGACAGGTCATCAAACCAACGGTGAAGACGGCAGTTGGTACCGTCTTGAAATATCACCGGGCGTCCCTATCTACAAGACAACCCCCGTTATCAATTCATGAACTGGATAGGAGGTAGCGAAATGTTCGGGAATCTGAGCAATTTTGAGGACGGTCTGTTTGCGGATTTCAGGCGCCTGGAACGCGAGATGGATCAGATGTTCGGTAGTGTCCCCTGGAGTGGCGGCATTCGCGCTACGGCGCGAGGCAGTTATCCTCCGATCAATGTGGGGGTCACCCCAGAGCATATCGATGTCTATCTGTTTGCCCCTGGCGTGGATCCCAAACGACTGGATATTACCCTGCACCAGAATCTGCTGACGGTCAAGGGCGAGCGTCGACCGATACGCGAGGAGGGCGCGCAGTACTATCGCCGCGAGCGTTTTGAAGGCGAATTTTACCGTGCAGTCAACTTGCCAGAGGATGCGGATCCGGAGCGGGTGGAGGCGAACTATCAGGATGGCGTGCTGCATATCGCCATTCAGCGTCTTGAATCGGCCAAACCACGCCAGATCGAAGTCAAATAAGCGGCGGGAGGAGAGTGACATGACCGAGAGCAATGCCATAAGCAAAGAGACAGCCCGTAAGGCACAAACCAGCCAGGAACAGGAGCCGGCGATTCGGCCTGCTGTGGATATTTTCGAAGACAGCACGGGCATTACCGTCCAGGCCGACATGCCGGGCGTTACCCGTGAGCGTCTCAAGATCCAGGTCGATCGAGACACCCTGGCCATCGAAGGCAAGGCCGAGATCTCCATGCCGGAAGGCTTGGAAGCGATCTACGCCGATGTACGATCCACATACTATCAGCGTAGCTTCACCCTCAGCCATGAGTTGGATGGGGAGAAGGCCGATGCCACACTGAAGGATGGCGTACTGACACTGCGCATCCCCAAACGGGAGCAGTATCAACCACGCAAGATAGAAGTGCGCTTGTCCTGAGCCCAGCCTGGTTAGTCGCCGGGTTAATATACACACACCGGTTCGAGTTGCTCGGCCGGTGTGTTTCCCCTCACTATGAACCAGGAATTCAGGGGACGCTGGTTCAGCTCTGATGGCGTTGCCGAGAACGTCGTATGAACAGCTTTTCCAACTCGACCAGAACCAGCACACTCGATCCCAAAATCAGTATCAACAGCCAGGCAGTCACCCCGATCGGCGCAGTGCCGAACAACCGCTGCATGGCGGGAAGATAGGTGAATCCCAACTGAAACAGCAGCAGTGTAGCGACTGCCGGTAAGGCAAAACGATTACTCAGCAGCGCACTTCGCTTGAAGATGGAATCCTCAATGAAGCGGGCATTGAATAGATAGAAAATCTCGCACATCACCAGCGTGTTGACCGCAACGGTTCTGGCATGGGCGATGGAGTCGTCGATCGTCAATGCCCACAGGAAGAGGCCAAATGTGCCGCCCATCAATAACAGGGAGACGAAGCCGATGCGCCAGAGGAACAAGCCGTTTAGGATTCTTTCGTCGACCGCGCGTGGTGAACGTTGCATGACGCCGGCCTCCGGTGGATCGAAGGCCAGCACCAAGGCCAGCGTGACGGCAGTGACCATGTTGACCCAGAGTATCTGAACCGGCGTCAGGGGAAACTGGTGGAAACCGTACAGAATCGCCCCCAGGATGACCAATGCCTCGCCGCCGTTGGTCGGTAAAATGAACAGGATCGCCTTGCGGATGTTGTCATTGACGGTGCGGCCCTCCTCGATAGCGTGCACGATGGAGGCGAAGTTGTCGTCAGCCAGGACCATCTCGGCCGCCTCCTTGGCCACTTCGGTCCCGTTGCGGCCCATTGCCACTCCCACATCTGCCCGCTTCAGCGCAGGGGCGTCATTCACCCCGTCGCCAGTCATGGCAATCACTGCTCCCCGGTGCTGCAATGCATTCACCAGGCGCAATTTGTGCTCCGGAGTGACTCGGGCAAAGACATCTACATCCACCACCTGCTGGTACAGCGACTCCTCGTCCATGCTATCCAGATCCTTACCTGTTATGACTCTCTCGCAGTTGCGCAGACCGATCTGGCCAGCAATGGCGGCGGCAGTGACTGCGTGATCGCCGGTGATCATCTTGACCCGGATGCCGGCCTGCTGACAGGTCATGACGGCGCTGATCGACTCGACCCGTGGCGGATCGATAAGTCCCAGTAGGCCAAGCAGCACCAGCCCACTCTCCACCTGCTGGAACTGGAGTTCGCTGCAGGATTCCATATCCCACTTCTCGGCAATCGCCAACACCCGATAGCCGTGCGAGGCCAGGCTCTCCACCTTTGCATGCCACTGCTGCCTATCCAGTGCAGTCGGTTCCCCGCCGATCACCTGCCATTCGCACATCGCCAGTATCCGTTCCGGGGCACCCTTGAGGAAGATGTAGCCCCGGCCTTCATGGTCATGGTGTAGGGTGGCCATAAACTGGTGCGCGGCATCGAATGGGATCAGGTCGGTGCGTGGAAAGCGTTTGCTCTCGGTGTCGGGATCCAGGCCTCCCTTGAGAGCCAGGGTCAGCAGCGCCGCTTCCATGGGGTCGCCCTGAATGGTCCACTCGCCAGCCTGTCGGGTCAAAGCCGCGTTATTACAGAGCAGGCCGGCGCGCAGCAGACGCCAGACCGGATCGCCGGTAGTCGCCGAATAGGCTTCTCCCTGGTGCTGTAAGCCTCCGTGCGGATCGTATCCGACGCCAGTAATGTCGAGTGTCAGTTCGGGCATGACGATCTTGCATACTGTCATTTCGTTGCGGGTCAGGGTACCGGTCTTGTCGGAACAGATTACCGCCACGCTGCCAAGGGTCTCTACCGCCGGCAGAAAGCGGATGATGGCGTTGCGCGCCGCCATGCGCTGGACCCCGATGGCCAGGGTAATGGTCATGATCGCAGGCAGACCTTCAGGGATGGCGGCCACCGCGAGACCCACCGATGCCATGAACATCTCGGTGGCCGTGTAGTCGCGCAGCAGGACGCCGAACAAGAAGCCAACCGTAGCCAGTCCAAGAATCCCCAGGGTCAACCAGCGACTGAAATCGGTCAACTGCCGCAGCAGGGGGGTGGTGAGTTGCTCAACCCCGGCCATCATTGCGCTGATGCGTCCGATTTCCGTATGAGTGCCGGTGGCGACTACCACCCCATGTCCCTGCCCACGGGTGACTAGCGTTCCCGAGTAGGCCATGCAAAGGCGATCGGCCAGTACCGTCTCCAGGGGCAGGGGAGCGATAGCCTTCTCCACCGGGAGCGATTCACCTGTCAGCGCCGCCTCCTCGATCTGCACTCCCTTGGCGTGAAGCAGTCTTATGTCGGCCGGTACCCTGTCCCCCGCCTGTAGCGACACCATATCACCGGCTACCAACAGTGTTGCATCGAGGGTGACCAGATGGCCGTCGCGCATCACCAAGGCCTTGGGCGAGAGCATGCCGCGTATGGCGCGCAGGGCATCTTCTGCCTTACCCTCCTGGAGAAAACCGATCAAAGCATTGATGATTACCACACCGAAGATGACCCCTGTGTCCAACCAGTGCTGCAGCAGCGAGGTCACCAGGCCGGCAGCCAGCAGGACATAGATCAGCAGGTTGTGAAATTGCGCAAAAAAGCGCAGCAGGGGACCGCGCGGCCTGACTTCAGGCAGTCGATTCAGACCCTGACGTCGCAGGCGAATTTCGGCCTCCTGTGAGGTCAGCCCGTCCCCGCCACACTCCAGCTGCTGCAGGATCTGGGTCAGGCTCAGGCTGTGCCAGTGCTGGGTAGCGTGTTGTGAGGGCATGAGAGGGTTGACGTAATGGTCTATGCTGCAACTTTGGGGTCATAACTCAAAGTATATACAACGCCTGTAGGGTGCACCGGCGAAGCGGATAGGAACGCAACCGGCGGGCGAAAAGTGTACTAGAATGGTGGGGAATTGTCCGTCTCTAAAGGACCTGGAGCGACTGCGAGAGGGCTAGGCGATGAGCGCAAGATTGATTATGGATTCCAACCCCATCCGTATCCACCCGTCGGATACGATCGGTGTCGCAGCGAGAAAGATCATGCGTCGACGCTATCGAAGCCTGCCTGTGGTCGATGACGAACGGCTATTTCTGGGGGTGGTGAAAGTGAATGACTTATTGCGCCTGATCCTGCCGACAGATGCAACGAATGAGAGTATCAGCTCGGCTGTGGAGCATTATAAGAATCTATCGGTGGAGGATCTGCGGGAGAATCTGGATCGTCTGCTGGAGGACCCGATCGCACCCCATATCGATAAAGAGGTGGTTACCGTCGCACCTGAAACTTCGTTGGTTGAAACGCTTCTGACGATGTATCACCAGGAGAAAAATCTCCCGGTGGTAGATCGTAAAACCGGGCGGCTCGAAGGCATGATCTCCTACTACGATATCGGTGACATGATGTTGCAGGGAGGCTATTTTCAGGCCATCTGAAGCGGCCAAGATATCACTAGTGCCCTTCGTAGAGACGTCCCAGCTCCGCCATGTAGCGATCAAGGATAGACTTGCGCTTGAGCTTCATGGTGGGCGTCATGAAGCCATTCTCGACGCTCCAGGGCTCTTTTGCCACCGACAGACGGACCACCTTCGCATAGCCCGGAAAGTTGTCGAGCTGGTTATTGATCCGTTGCAGCAGCAGCGTCTCCTGGTCCTGGGTCACATTCGCGGTATCAATGCCCGCCGCCGCGGCCGCTTCCGCATCGAGCACCACCAGCGCGCTGAGATAGGGTTTTCCTTCTCCGATGATCAGCGCCTGCTCGAACAGGCTGTCCATGGTGATGCACATCTCCATGTCGGCCGGAGGTACCTTCTCGCCGTTGGCCATGACGATGATCTCTTTCAGGCGGCCGGTGATGAAGATGTGCCCGTCTTCAAACTTGACCTTGTCACCGGTGCGCAACCAGCCCTCGGCGTCAATAACCTCAGCCGTGGCCTTGCGGTTGTTCCAGTAGCCGAGCATTACGTTCGGCGCCCGCACCAGTAGCTCCCCCACCTCGCTGATCTTGAACTCGACGCCGGGGAAGGGGACGCCGACGCTGTCCGGGATATTGTCTTCGTGGATATTGGCGCTGATGATCGGGCTAGTCTCGGTCAGGCCGTAACCCTGCAGGATCGGCACGCCCAGACCGATGAAAACCTTGGCGATGTCGTGAGCCAGCGGGGCGCCGCCGGAGACGGCGATGCGAAGGCGTCCGCCCAGTTTCTCCCGGATTTTCCCCGCCACCAGCTTATCGAACAGTGGCCAGAGAGCCAGTCTTGGTGACCAGGAGCGGCGTCCCTGGAGGTACTCAAAACGTTGCCAGCCGGTTTCCACTGCAGCATTGAAGATTCCCCGGGCGATACTGGAATCCTGTTGCAGCTTCTCCTGAATCTTGGCATAGACCCGCTCGAAGATACGTGGCACCGAGATCAGCATGGTCGGCTTTATGGTCTGCAGATCCTCCGCCAACTGGGGAATCGAGCGGGCAAAAGCGACACTCGATCCCGCCACCATCGCCAGCATGAAACCGACGGTCCGTTCCAGCGTGTGGGAGAGGGGTAGGAAGGAGAGGAAACGGTCACTCGGGTAGACATCGATGATCTTCACGCCGCTGTCGATATCCCACAGGATATTGCGGTGGCTGAGCATCACGCCTTTGGAACGACCTGTGGTGCCGGATGTGTAGACGATGGTGGCCAGGGTCTCGCTCGCTATTTCGATCGCCTGAGGCTCGCGCAGGCCATTCTCGGGCAGCCACTCGTCCACATGTTGCAGTCGCTGTTGCAGGCCGAGGGGGTCGACACGCTCCAGCGTGATGATGCGGTTGAGGCCCGCCAGCTGATTGCGGATCTTTTGCAGATCCTGCCACTGCTCATCGTTTTCCAGCAGCAGCAGACGTACCCCGGCGTCCTGCAGGATGTAACCGATGTTCTCCGCGCGATCATTGGTATAGAGAGGAACCGTAACCAGCCCCAAGCCCTGGGCTGCCATCTCGAAGGCGGCCCACTCAATGCAGTTGCGCAGCATGATCGCAACCCGGTCGCCAGGTTTGAGGTCCTCCTTGTGAAACGCGGCCTGCCAGTGGGCGACCCGCTGTCCCATCTGCTTCCAGCTGACCTCCTGCCAGGCGGCCTTTTCATCGTCGTACTGCAGGTAGGCGGTTTTGTCGGGGGATCGGGCGATCCGTTCGAGAAAGACACCCCCTATGGTGTCGGCGTGTTTGAGGCTGATGTAATCGGTTTTCTCTTTATTCATGGCATGCTTGCTTTTTGTTGCCTTTCTCCCTAACCCCCGATCTTGACATGCTTTGGCATAAGACCGAACGCATTGAATAGTAACATGTCACACCTTGATCAGGTCCAGCCTGAATCGGGATGAAACCTGTCGCCGTACTGCTGTTCCAATCGCTCCAGGCGACGACGCTGCTGTTCCAGGCCATTGCTGTTGATGGTGTGCATGGGGCCGCCACGGAAGGGGGCATAGCCGGTACCGAAGATCACGCCGGCGTCGAGCAGATCGGCATCCTCGACCACCCCTTCGCGCAGGCAGGCTACCGATTCGTTCAACAGGCGGAAGATCATGCGGTCGGCCAGATCGGCCGGTGGCTGGAAATCGCCGGGGATCTTTTCCCGCTGGAGGCGCCCTTTCCCGTAACGATAGAAACCCTGTCCCGTCTTTTTGCCCAGATTTTTCTCTCTCTCCACTTGTTGCTCCAGCTGGTGGGGAATCGTCAGGTTGAACAGGGGAGCCAGTTTCTTCGCCACTGCCAGACAGATGTCGAGGCCTATCGCATCGGCCAGCTCGATGGGTCCCATGGGCATGCCGTAATCGAGCGCGGCACGATCAATAACGGACGCCGGCACCCCTTCGTCCAACAGACTCACTGCCTCCAGCAGGTAGGGCATCAGGATGCGGTTGATCAGGAAGCCGGGACTGCTGCGAACCGGTAGTGGCAGGCGATCGATACGGCGGATGAAGGCCGCGCCACGGTCGACCAGCGCGGGATCGGTCAGTTCGCCGTGGACCAGTTCCACCAGCTGCATCTTGGCCACTGGATTGAAAAAGTGCAGGCCGATCAGCCGCTGCGGATGGTCGAGTCCCTCGGCGATGCTCTCCAGCGGGATGCTGGAGGTGTTGCTGGCCATGATGGCGTCTGGGCGAAGTTGTGTTTCCAGGTCGCGGAACAGTCGCTGTTTGGCTTCCAGGTCTTCGAAAATCGCTTCGATGGCCACATCGGCCCGTCCCACACCATAGCCTTTGGGATCAGGTATCAGCCGATCCATGGCGGCACTGACCAGCCGTTTCGAGCGCAGCTTGCGTTGCAACAGTTGATGGGCGCGCGCCACTGCCTGAGTGAGGAAGCGGGCCTCCCGGTCCTGCAGGGTGACGCGCATCCCTTTGAGCGCGCACCAGGCGGCGATGTCACCGCCCATGATGCCGCCGCCCACCACATGCAGATGTTGCGGCCTGAAGTCGACATCTGCGCCGAAGGATTTCATTCGCTCCTGCAGGAAAAAGACCCGGATCAGGTTCTGCGCCGTCTCACCGGTCAGCAAACGACTCACCTCTGAGGACTCGCTCTCCAGCATCGCCTGCGCGTCGCCGCCATGGGCCTTCCAGTGCTCGATCAGGGCATAGGGAGCGGGGTAGTGTGTCGGATTGGCGTGCTTGGCCGTCTGCCGCGCCAGCAGGGGGGCGAGCAGATGGCGGGTGGGTAGGCTGTTGAGCAGCCGCTGATGCCAGGGGGCTCGACGGGTGGGCGGTTGACGCTGGATCAGGTCGATGGCGTTCGCTTCCAGTTGCCGGTCGGGTACCGCCCGGTCGACCAGCCCGATCTTCTGTGCCCGGCGGCCATTGATACTGCGTCCGCTGAGCATGAGTTGCATGGCTTGCAGAACACCGATGCGTTGGATACTGCGCAGGCTGCCGCCATAGCCGGGAAAGATGCCGAGGCGGACTTCGGGAAAGGCGAGACGGGTCCCTTCGTCGTCGCGTGCCACCCGGTAGTCGCAACAGAGCGCCAGTTCCAGTCCGCCACCGAGACAGAAGCCATGGATCAACGCCAGTGTGGGCAGCGGCAGAGCTGCGAGACGATCGAACAGGGCATGTACCTGGCGGATATGCGCCTGTGCCTCATGCCGCTGCAGGCCGCTGTTGAAACTCCTCACATCGGCGCCGACGATGAAGCCACTGACCTTGTCGGAGAGAATGACGAGACCGGACGGCGGCGTGGTTTCGATTTCATCGAGCAGGTCGGCGAACTCCTCCAGCACCTCCAAAGAGAGGATGTTGACCGGGCCGTCAGCGTGGTCGAAATGGAGCCAGGCGATTCCCTGCTGATCGTTGACGAGGTGTAGATGTCGCTTCATGAGGCCGCCTCCAGCAGCATGGCTCCACCCTGTCCGCCGCCGATACAGAGGCTGGCGATGCCGCGTTTGGCGCCATTCTGTTCAAGGGTCCTCAGCAGATGCAGGATCAGGCGGGCGCCGCTGGCACCTACCGGATGACCGATACTCACGGCGCCGCCATCCACATTGAGTCGCTGTTCGGGTATGGGCGCAGGGGCGTGGTCGAGACCGACCTCCTGACGCATGTAGGTGGCGTCCTGCCAAGCTGTCTGACAGGCCAGAACCTGAGCGGCGAAGGCCTCGTTGATCTCCCAGTAGTCGATTGCCTCGCTCTGCAGCTTTTGCCGTTGCAGCAGTTGGCCCATGGCATGTACCGGGCCGAGTCCCATCAGGCTGGGATCGAGAGCCGACCACTGGCTGCTGACGACCCGTCCCATGACGGAGAGGCCGTGGCGCTTGACCGCCGCTTCGGAGGCGAGCAGGAGCATCGCCGCGCCATCGGTGATCTGAGCGCTGTTGCCGGCGGTGACCCGGCCCACGGGCCGGTCGAAGGCGGGATTCAGTTTGGCCAGTTTCTCCAGGCTGCTCTCGCGTCGCAGACCGTCGTCGGCTTCGTAAAGGTTTCCCTCGCCATCGAACAGGGCTTCGATCTCGGTCAGCCGCCCGTTGTCCTGGGCGTCGGCGAGTCGGTGGTGGCTGCGCAGGGCGAAGCGGTCCATGGCCTCCCGCTCGATACCGAAACGCCAGGCCAGCTTTTCCGCCGTCTGCCCCATGGAGAGACCCACCAGGGGGTCGCTCAGGCCGCGTAACAGGGCAATGACGATCCGAAAGTGGTGTGGACGCAGTGCGGCCAACTGGCGTCCCTTGGCGAGGGTGCCATGCGCGCGGTTCCAGTCGGCCAGCCAGGCGACCATGCGCTGATTCAGCAACAGCGGGTGGTGGCTCATGGACTCGGTGCCGCCGGCGAGCACCAGCTCGGAGCGACCAGTGGCGATGTCGAGGGCGGCGCTATCCACCGCCTGCATGCCCGAAGCGCAGTTGCGCTGTACCGTCCAGGCGGGCACCTTATTGCCGCATCCCAAACGCAATGCAACCACGCGCGCGATGTTGGCTTCGTCCGGTCCCGGGGCGATGCAGCCGAGGATCACTTCATCGAGCTCCGCGGGAGCGAAGGGTTGCCGCAGCAGCAGCGGGCGCCCGGCGGCCAGGGCCAGATCCGAGGCGCGGAAGGGGCCAGGCTTGCCCCTTATTTTGAGAAAGGGGGTACGGCTGCCGTCCACCACATAGACAGGGCTGGCGACACGGGACGGCGTGCTCATAGCGGTCTCTCCTCGAGTCGGTTTCCCTACGTGTGTGGTGCCTTTTTATATGTTACATCACACTTGTTCAGGCGACACCCAGACGGTGCAGTAGGGAGACTTTGTCGCCGTTTCCGTTTTTGTGCGTATCCTGTTCGCTCAGGCCGTCGAAGGCGTTGACCTGGATCACATGGTTGCGCAGCATATCGGCCCTATTCAAGGTATCCAGGTCGGTTTCCCTGAGGATGCCCAGGGCGATCGCCTCTTCGATCAGCTCTGTCTGGTCAGTCGCTTTGAGTTGGCCCGCTCGCTTGGCCTGGCGCAGGGTCTTATCGATAGGCGCCGCTTCGGCTACAGCGAGCAGCGCCTGTTCCAACTGCCCGATTCGTTGCCCTGGGTCTTCTGTCGTGTAGACACCGTCAGTGAGACGATCCCGAACTTCGCTCGGTCGTTGCAGCAGTGCGGCGACCCGGTGGTCGAGGGTGTCGGTAGGCTGGTGGAATGGCAATCCAGTGGGGAAGATCACCAGCCGCAGCAGCCAGGCCAGGGGTCGAAATGGCAGATTGCGCAACAGGGCGCGTAGGGCGTGCTGGATGCGATAGAGAGAGTCTTCCATGGCCCACTGCATCAAGGGCAGGTCCTTCTCCCGCTCACCCTCTTCGTGGAAACGTTTGAGGGTGGCGCTGGCGATATAGAGTTCACTCAGTATGTCGCCAAGCCGTGCTGAGATGCGTTCCTTGCGTTTCAGGGCGCCTCCCAAGGTCATCAACGCAATATCCGCAGTCAGGGCGAAGGCGGCTGACATCCAGTTGAGACGCTGGAAGTAGCCCTTTGCAGCCCCTTCCATCGGACTCTGCGAGAGTCGTCCGTGAGTGATGCCAAACCAGAAGCTACGGGCAAAGTTGGTCAACATAAAACCGATGTGGCTGAACAGGGCTTCATCAAAGCCTCTCAGTGCCGCAGTGCTATCGGTCTGTTCCGCCGCCTGGAACTCTTTGAGCACATAGGGGTGGCAGCGGATAGCCCCCTGGCCAAAGATGATCATGCTGCGGGTGAGGATATTCGCTCCCTCCACGGTGATGGCGATCGGCACGCCTTGGTAGGCACGTCCGATCAGATTGTCGGGGCCGAGGCAGATACCGCTGCCTCCCTGTACATCCATGGCATCGCTGATTACCTGGCGGTAGCGTTCGGTGAGATGGTACTTGACGATGGCGGAGATCACCGATGGGGTCTCGCCGTTGTCAAGTGCGCTCAGGATCAGCCGGCGTGCCGCATCCATCTGATAGGTGAGGCCACCGATGCGGGCCAGGGCCTCCTCGACCCCCTCGAACTCACCAATGGGCCGGTTGAACTGTTTGCGCACGGCGGCATAGGCGCCGGTATAGCGGCTGGCCATCTTTCCGGCGCCGGTGGCCAGGGCGGGCAGCGAGATGCCACGTCCCTCGGATAGGGACTCCACCAGCATACGCCAACCCTGTCCGATACCGGCCCGACCGCCGATCACCCAGTCGAGCGGGATGAAGACATTGCGCCCGCTGATGGGGCCATTCTGAAACGGGATGTTGAGCGGCATGTGGCGCTGTCCAATGGAGATGCCCGGAGTATCACGGGGGATCAGTGCCACGGTGATGCCGGGTTCGGCGTTGTCACCGAGCAGATGGTCCGGATCCTCCAGTTTGAAGGCGAGGCCGATCAGGCTCGCCACTGGGGCGAGGGTGATGTAGCGCTTGTCGAAGTTGAGTCGGATGCCCAGCCTCTCCATACCCTCGTGCTCGCCGTAGGTGACGACACCGAGATCGGGGATGGAGCCCGCGTCGCTGCCGGCCTGAGGTCCGGTGAGGGCGAAGCAGGGAATCTCCTCGCCACTGGCGAGCCGCCGCAGATAGCGCGTCTTCTGCTCTTCCGTGCCGTACTGGAGCAGAAGTTTGGCCGGACCCAGAGAGTTGGGCACCATCACCGTTACCGCGGCGGTAATGCTGCGGCTGGCGATCTTCATCACCACCTGGGAGTGGGCGTAAGCGGAGAAACCGAGTCCCCCTTCGCTAATGGGGATGATCATGCCGAAGAAGCCCTGTTGCTTGATGAAGTGCCAGATCTCCGGCGGCAGGTCCTGTTCCTCATGGGTGATGCGCCAGTCGTCCAACTGATCGCAGAGCTCCTGCGCCGGGCCGTCGATAAAGGCCTGCTCCCGTTCGCTCAGACGGCAGGCGGGCTGTGACAGTAGATGATTCCAGTCGGGCTGGCCGGAGAAGAGCTCCCCATCCCACCAGACACTACCGGCATTGAGGGCAGCCTTCTCGGTCTCCGACATGGCGGGCATCACTTTGCGGAAGGCCCGCAGCAGGGGACGGGTGATCTGCTCGCGGCGCAGATCGGGCTTGGCATAGAAGAGCAGGGCGATGGCGTAGACCAGCCATAGCGGCGCGGCAAGGGGTAGACTCAGCAGGTTGGCAAGCTGCAGGCTCAATAACAACACGGGCGGTACCAGAAGCCAGACAATGGCGTGGGCGCCGCCGTAGGCCAAGCCCCATAAGGTGACGAGAATCAGAATGATGCCGAGCATGCTCATGGGTCAGCCTCCTGCACCACCGGGTGCGTCGGTAATCGAGTACTCCTGGTGTTCTTCTGCTGCTACTGGTGCCGCTTTTCTTTTGCTTTTCCGCTGCATGAACCGGAACACCTTGCGCGGGGTCGGCTGATCGATAACCGGATTGCGGGTGGCGGCAAAGTCACGCTCATCATCGTTGTAGAGAATCTCTTCGTCGGACCAGGGTAAGCGCCGATAGACACTCAGCTCATCCAAACCCAGGAAGGGGTATTTGATGATGTCGAAGTAGGGGGAGTAGTCGAAATCCTTGGGTGTGAAAAATTTCGGATTGCGCTTAAAGAAGCGCACGCTACCGTCGTCATCCCGGTCGACGAAGGGCAGTATGGGGAAGTTCACACTATTGAATGCCGAGGCGATCAGTGATGAACAGACCGTTCGTGTGGGCATGCCCGCGTTGTGCACGAAGAGGCTTGAACGCCAACGCCGTGGCAGGATGTTCCAGGGGAAGAAGAAGCGGGCCAGATCGAGCAGGTGGCGCATATCGTAATCCATGCCGAGATGGAGGATCGCATGGGCCACGACCTGTTGCGCATCCTCCGGTTCCAGTCCGGTGGGGCGACAGATACGAATATGATCCCGCCGGTATTTGGAGACCGGCGCGATGATGGTCCCCTGACCCAGTAGCGCCTCCACCATTAACTGTTCGTTGAGATCCCCCTGATAGGCCATGCGCACACGCTGCTGCAGCATGGGATCGCGGATGTCATAGATGCGCCCGATGAAGAGGGCGGAGTGGGTCCAGGAACTCTGGGTGATCTGCTTGATGACATTGCTGACGTGGCTGCGCCCCTCCACCAGCAGTACATCGCCGGGACGCAGTTCATAACTGAGACGTTTGAAGTCGCAAAACGGCGATCGGGGGGGAGGTTCCTCCTTGGCGAGCCAATCAGAGATCCATTGCATGAACTGCTGTCCTAACCTGCGCATAGCTATAACCTAGTAAAATGCTGCGTATTACAATCAGTATAGACAGCATTTTTGGGGTATGGGTTTCGGTTGGCGGGGATAAACAGCCGTTTCTTAAATTATTTTATGTTTATTAACGAGTTATTAATTTAACTTGAAGTGGTTTGTGTCTGAGGGGTGCAAATCGGTGGGGCCCTGCCCCACCCATTACGCCACTTGAGAAATGCAGGCTATTTTCAGGTCAATGCTTCGCCCGTTCCCGAATACCGCTGCTCCACCAGATACGGCAGGCCCCCTCGTCGGAAACCATGCAGGGGCCGACGGGATTGCGTGGGTTGCATGCTTCACCATAGAGTCGGCATTGGTTGGGATACTTCTTTCCCAGCACCACTTGGGCGCAATCGCAACCGGGTGGCATCTCACCGGCCCGCTTGCGATCCGGCCGGTCATAATCGGGAAAGCGAAGGCGGGCATCCCAGGAGGCATATTCCGGACTCAGGGCGTAGCCTGATTTTGGAATGATGCCGATACCGCGCCAATTGGCGTCGACCACCTGCAACGCCCGGTTCAGGTGTTCTTTCGCACTGGGGTTGCCGCCGGGACGCACCAACTCCGGATAGCAGTTATCAAGAAACAGACGCCCATCGAGCCACTGGCGCAGCACGGAGTAGGTGGCCGCCAGCAGACTCTCAGGGGTGAAGCCGGCTACCGCCGCGGGAATGCCGTGTTTATCGATCACGAACTGCCACTCCTCCGGTCCCATCACCGTCGCCACATGGCCAGGCGCCACCAGGGCATCGAAACCGGGAGTACCGGAATCGAGCAGCATGGAGACTGCCGGCCAGGTGAGACGGCCTGAGAGCAGGATAGTGAGGTTGTCCGGCACCCCCTGCACCAAAAGCGAGGCTACCGGCGCGGTGGTGGTTTCGAAACCGGCAGCGAAGAAGACCACCTGCTGAGTGGGATGGGCGAGGGCGATCTGCACTGCCTCCATGGGCGAGGCGATGGGTCGAATGTCCGCTCCGGCGGCATGGGCCTGATCGAGGGAGCGGGGCTCATCTTTGGGCACATTGACCGGCACCCGCAACATATCGCCAAAGGCGACCAGGATCACCGGCTCATTCAGGGCCAGTTGCATGGCCTGATAGATGTCCTCCTCCGGGCAGACACAGACCGGGCAGCCCGGACCGGGAATCAGCTCGATCGCCTCCGGCAGTGCGCCCCGCAGACCGGCCTGGGTGATGGAGCGTTCATGTCCGCCGCAGACATTCATGATACGCACCCGCTGCTTGAGCGGCAGCTCATGGATCTGGCGCAGCCAGCCTTTGGCGTCGAGCGTCATCGATTGAGGAGCGGTTTCGGCCGCTCAGCCGTGAGCATGGAGGTGTTGGCCGTCTGGCTGGATCTTTGGCGAGGCGGTCTCTCCGGCGGCACGGCGCTGCGCCTGTTCGCTCATCTGTTGGGTCAACCACTCCAGCCAGTGATCGATTCCTTCACCGCTTTTGGCTGAGAGCAGAGAGACTGGTGAGGTCACTGCAAGTTGGCGCACGGCCTCTTCGGCCTGCTTGGGATCGAACTCATCGAGCACCGCCAACAGATCAGACTTGGTGATCAGCACATGATCGGCGGCACGGAAGATGACGGGATATTTAGCCGGTTTGTCATCCCCCTCGGTGACCGAGAGCAGGGTGACATTAAGGTGTTGTCCCAGGTCGAAGCTGGCGGGACAGACCAGGTTGCCCACGTTCTCGATAAACAGGATGTCGACCTGATCCAGGTCCATCTCATGCAGTGCGTGGTGGATCATATGTGCATCGAGATGGCAGGCGGTACCGGTGGTGATCTGAATCGCTTCCACCCCTTTGGCGCGGATGCGATCGGCATCGTTTTCGGTCTCAAGATCGCCTTCGATAACGCCGATTCGGTAGCTGCCCTGGAGCGCGTCGATGGTGCGCTCAAGCAATCGGGTCTTGCCGCTGCCCGGGGAGGACATCAGATTCACAGCCAGCACCTGATGGCTATCGAAATGGGCTCTGTTGTGCGCCGCCTGGTGATCGTTCTCGCTCAGCAGGTTCTGCAGTACCTCAACAGCGACTTTGCCGTCTTTGGTATGGGCGTGCTTGCCACCCTCCTGAATCAGATGCCGATTACCTTGAGTGATGTTGCAACCGCATGTATCGCACATTAAAAAACTCCTGGACTCGACCCGATGAGACGATCCTTTAGGTGAACTGACTAATGACCTGGTCTGTCGAGTTAATCATAGTAGAAAGGCAAGCCGCTTCATGCCGGTGTTTCGGCCATCTTGTCCGCGATATCGAGTTCGACACTGGCCAGCAGCAGCTCGTCGCCGCTGATGACCTGGGTACGGTAGCCGCCGCAGGCACTGCAGAGTAGCCGGTTGGGTTCGGCATCCGTCTCAGCGTCGCATGCCAGACAGCGGATACGGATCGGTTGCACTTCGGTAACCAGCTCTGCTTCGGCGGCCAGGGTGCCGGCACGGGCGATGGTGAAGGCTTGCTGCAACAGATCGGGGACCACACCAGAGAGGGGGCCGATGCGAATCACAATGGTCGCCACCGAGTCAGCGCCTTCACGGGCAGCTATCTCCTCCACCTGGGCCAGCATGGCCTGGCAGACAGAGAGTTCATGCATCAGGCGCACCAGCCATTTTGCTCAGCATCTCGTCGTAGATCTCCCAGGCGGAGCGGGCCTCCTGCGGGGTAACCTTCTGGATCGCGTAGCCTACATGCACCACCACAAAATCCTCTGGCTTCAACTCCTCATGTTGCAGCATGAAGAGACTCACCTCACGCTCGACGCCTTTGGCTTCGCAGCGCGCGGTGAAGCCGTCGATTTGCTTGATCTGCATCGGTATGCCGAGACACATTTGGTGTAACCTAAAAAATACAGTGTAGTTAACTTTCATTCTCGCTAGGAGAGGTAATTTGTCAATCGAAAACGTGTTGATCCTCGGTATCGGAAATACTCTGCTTACCGACGAGGGAATCGGTGTCTACCTGGTGGATCGCATGCAGAGGCAGGTGGGTGAGTTGGACGGCGTTGAGTATATGGACGGCGGTACCCTCAGCTTTACATTGGCGGAACCGATTGCACGTGCCGACGGATTGATCGTTGTTGATGCCGCTCGGATGGATTCTCCGCCGGGTACGTTAAAGGTCTTTCACAATGATGAGATGGATCACTATCTTTCCGGCAACCGGGCTAGTGTGCACGAGGTGAGTCTCACCGATCTACTCGATATCGCCCGGCTGTCGGAGTGTCTGCCAGAGGAGCGATATCTGGTCGGGATCGAACCCGCTTCGATAGAGTGGGGTGAACAACCCAGTGAAAT
>JBNKOL010000074.1:0-62182 GCA_050294655.1 Sedimenticolaceae bacterium | reverse complement strand
TGGAGATGGTGATGCCTGGCGACAACGTGAAGATGACCGTGAAGCTGATCGCGCCGATCGCGATGGAAGAGGGGCTGCGCTTTGCGATTCGCGAAGGCGGTCGGACCGTTGGTGCCGGTGTGGTATCCAAGATTATCGAGTAAGAGATAATGGCAAACCAGAGAATTCGAATTCGTCTGAAAGCGTTTGATCATCGTTTGATCGATCAATCCGCCCGTGAGATTGTGGAAACCGCCAAGCGCACCGGTGCGCATGTTCGTGGTCCGATCCCACTGCCGACCAAGAACGAGCGTTTCACCATTCTGATTTCTCCGCACGTCAACAAAGACGCGCGGGATCAGTATGAGATTCGCACCCATAAGCGTCTGCTCGACATCGTCGAGCCTACCGACAAGACTGTGGATGCGCTGATGAAGCTCGATTTGGCTGCCGGCGTCGACGTGCAGATCAAACTGAACTGAGGTTAAGAAGATGGCGATTGGAATAGTCGGCCGAAAGGCGGGAATGACCCGGGTCTTCACCGAAGATGGCGTTTCCGTACCTGTTACGGTTATCGAGGTTGAGCCCAACCGTGTTGCTCAGCTCAAGCGTGAGGAGAGCGACGGTTATCTGTCTATTCAGGTGACTACCGGCGCACGTAAAGCCTCGCGCGTAAACAAGCCGCAGGCAGGGCACCTCGCCAAGGCGGGAGTGGATGCCGGCCGCGGTTTGTGGGAGTTCCGTGCAGAGGCGGCGGATCTGGAAGGCATCGAAGTCGGTAGTGAAATCAAAGTGGATCGCTTTGAGGCCGGGCAGATTGTCGATGTGCGTGGACAATCCCAAGGTAAGGGTTTTCAGGGTACTGTGAAACGCTACAACTTCCGCATGCAGGATGCTACTCATGGCAACTCGCTGTCGCATCGCGCGCCGGGTTCCATTGGGCAATGCCAAACTCCAGGTCGGGTTTTTAAGGGCAAGAAGATGTCCGGACACATGGGTGCAGTTCAGCGCTGCCAACAGAATCTGGAAGTGGTGCGTGTTGACGTCGAGCGCAACCTGCTGCTGGTCAAGGGCGCGGTGCCCGGCTCCAAAGGCGGTGACGTGATCGTCACACCGGCTGTGAAGATGAAGAACAAAGGGTGACAGGTATGGATCTCAATGTACAAACAGCCGTAGGCGCGCAAACTCTTCAGGTGTCTGATGAGGTTTTTGGTGCCGATTTCAAAGAGGCGCTGGTCCATCAAGTGGTGACTGCCTACATGTCGGCCGCACGTTCCGGCACCAAGGCGCAAAAAAATCGTTCAGCCGTCAGAGGTGGTGGTGCCAAACCTTTCCGTCAGAAAGGAACCGGGCGCGCGCGAGCCGGCACCAGCCGCAGCCCTATCTGGCGCAGCGGTGGTGTGAACTTCGCCGCCAGTCCGCGCAGCTATGCGCAGAAGGTCAACCGTAAGATGTTTCGTGGTGCAATTCGCTCGATTCTGTCTGAACTCAATCGCCAGGAGCGGTTGTTGGTCGTGGACCAGGTCAGCGTGACGGCGCCGAAGACCAAAGAGCTGGTTACCAAGCTCAAAGAGATGGATCTGAGTGATGTTCTGATAGTTGCCGTAAACCCGGATGAGAATCTCTTTCTGGCGGCGCGTAATCTCTATGGCGTCGATGTGTGTGACGTTATTGACATCGATCCGGTAAGTCTCATTGCTTACGATAAAGTGCTGGTAACCGAAGAAGCAGTGAAGAAACTCGAGGAGCGTCTGGCATGAATAACGAACGTCTCATGAAAGTGCTACTGAGTCCGCTGGTTTCTGAAAAGAGCAGCATCATAGCTGACGCCAATCATCAGTACACCTTCAAGGTGGCTACTGATGCAAGCAAGCGCGAGATTGCCGCGGCTGTAGAGAAGCTCTTTGAAGTCGAGGTTGACGCCGTGCAGGTGGTTAACGTGAAGGGCAAGCAAAAGCGTTTCGGTACGATTCGCGGCAAGCGTTCCGACTGGAAAAAGGCATATGTACGTCTCAAGGCAGGCAGCGAAATCGATTTCGCAGCTGGGGCCTGAGCAAAGATTACAGGATTGGGATAATGGCAGTCGTTAAATCAAAACCGACCTCCGCAGGCCGCCGATTTGTGGTCAAGGTTGTCAATGCCGATCTGCATAAGGGACAGCCTTATGCGCCGCTGGTGGCAAAAAAGAGCAAATCCGGTGGACGCAATAACAATGGTCGCATAACCACGCGTCATCGTGGTGGCGGTCATAAGCAGCGTTACAGGATAATCGATTTCAAGCGCAATAAAGAGGGCATACCTGCCGTTGTTGAACGTCTTGAGTATGACCCGAACCGTACAGCCCATATCGCATTGATTCGCTACGCTGATGGTGAGCGCTCTTACATCATCGCACCGAACAATTTGCGTGCTGGCGATAGGATAGAATCCGGAATCGGCGCTCCGATTAAGACAGGCAACTGCCTGCCTCTGCGTAGTATCCCGGTTGGTTCAGTCGTGCATTGCATTGAAATGAAACCTGGTAAGGGTGCGCAGATTGCGCGCTCTGCGGGTGCCTCGGTACAGCTGGTCGCGCGTGAAGGCGAGCATGCCACGTTGCGTTTGCGCTCCGGTGAAATGCGTAAGGTGCCGGTGGATTGCCGAGCAGTTATCGGCGAGGTATCCAACTCAGAGTATAACTTGCGTTCACTGGGTAAGGCCGGCGCCACGCGCTGGAAGGGTATTCGCCCAACCGTTCGTGGTGTGGCGATGAATCCGGTAGATCATCCGCACGGCGGTGGTGAAGGCCGTACTTCGGGTGGTCGTCATCCGGTCTCCCCGTGGGGGACGCCGACCAAGGGTTACAAGACCCGCACTAACAAGCGTACGGACAAAATGATCGTACGTCGTAGAAACCGTAAATAACTGATTAGGGGTTAGAGTCGTGCCACGTTCCATAAGAAAAGGCCCATTCATTGACCACCATCTAGCGAAGAAAGTGGATGATGCAGTAGCCCAGAACAACAAGCGCCCGATCAAAACCTGGTCGCGTCGTTCGATAATTTTGCCCGAGATGGTCGGCTTGACCATCGCCGTGCACAACGGAAAGCAGCACGTTCCCGTGCTGGTCTCCGAGAATATGGTCGGTCACAAACTGGGTGAATTCGCGCTGACTCGCACTTATCGCGGTCATACCGCGGATAAGAAGTCCAAGTAGAGGATTTAGAAGATGCAGACTACAGCCAAATTGCGTCACGCCCGCATCTCCGCGCAGAAGGGTCGATTGGTCGCGGATCAGATCCGTGGCTTACCTGTCGAGCAGGCGCTCAATATTCTCGCTTTCAGCAAGAAAAAGGGAGCGGTGCTGGTAAAGAAAGTGCTCGAGTCGGCAATAGCAAATGCCGAGCATAATGAGGGTGCCGACGTCGACGAATTGAAAGTGTCCTCCGTCTCCGTCGATGAGGGTCCGACCATGAAACGTATTCGCGCCCGAGCCAAGGGTCGTGCATCACGCATTCTCAAGCGTACCAGTCACATCAATGTGACTGTCGCTGACAAGTAACAGGCAAGAGAGGCCGAAATGGGTCAGAAAGTACATCCAACCGGTATACGTCTCGGTATCGTCAAAGACTGGACGTCAAAGTGGTATGCGGATTCGAAGCACTATGCGGATCTGTTGAACAACGATCTCGCGGTGCGCGAGTTCCTGAAGAAGCGTCTTTCTCAGGCATCGGTCAGTCGCATCCAGATTGACCGTCCTGCGAATAATGCACATATCACGGTGCATACCGCTCGACCTGGCTTGGTCATCGGCAAGAAAGGCGAGGATATCGATGCACTGCGCGCCGAGGTATCCAGTATGATGGGTATCCCCGTGCATATGAGCATCGAGGAAATTCGCAAACCCGAATTAGATGCGCAGCTGGTGGCGGAGAGTATCGCGCAGCAGCTCGAGCGTCGTGTGATGTTCCGTCGCGCCATGAAGCGTTCCGTGCAGAACGCCATGCGCTTAGGGGCTGAAGGTATCAAGGTCAATATCGGTGGGCGTTTGAACGGTGCAGAGATTGCCCGCTCTGAGTGGTACCGTGAAGGCCGTGTGCCGCTGCACACACTTCGTGCCGATATCGATTATGGCTTCGCCGAGGCGAATACCACCTACGGCATCATTGGTGTCAAGGTGTGGGTCTTCAAAGGTGAAGTGTATGGCGATCGCGAAGAGGTAGGCGGCGAAGTCAAAACCGCGCCGGCAGGAAAGAGGTCGTAATCATGTTACAACCCAAACGTACTAAATTTCGCAAGCAGCACAAGGGCCGCAATCGTGGCTTGGCCATTGCTGGTAGCAGTGTCTCCTTCGGAGAGTTTGGTCTGAAATCGACCGGTCGCGGTCGTCTCACGGCTCGCCAGATCGAGTCGGCTCGACGCGCCATTACCCGCCACGTCAAACGTGGAGGCAAAATCTGGATTCGCGTGTTTCCCGATAAGCCGATTACAAAAAAGCCTCTCGAGGTTCGCCAAGGTAAAGGTAAGGGTAACGTGGAATACTGGGTTGCGCAGATCCAGCCTGGCCGGATGCTGTATGAAATCGAGGGAATTTCCGAAGACCTGGCGCGTGAAGCATTTGCGCTGGCTGCAGCTAAACTGCCGGTCTCCACGAGCTTTGTGAAGCGGACGGTGATGTGATGAAAGCGACAGAATTGCGGCAGAAATCGCAGGATGAACTGAATACAACTCTCAGTGAGTTGCTGAAGGAACAGTTCAATCTGCGCATGCAACGGGGCACCGGACAATTGTCTCGTCCGTCCCGGATGAATGAGGTGCGTAAAGATATTGCGCGTATCAAGACTCTTATGAATGAAAAGCAGTCGGGTAATGCATCATGAGCGAACAGGAAACCACTAACCGCACGCTGGTCGGTCAGGTTGTAAGCGAGGCGATGGACAAATCGATCACTGTATCGGTGGAGCGTCGGGTCAAGCATCCGGTCTATGGCAAGTATATGCGTCGTTCCACCAAGGTACATGCGCACGATGAGACCAATGAGTGCCATGTCGGCGATACAGTGATGGTCGAACAGTGCCGCCCGTTGTCAAAAACAAAGACGTGGCGACTGGTGAAAGTACTGGAACGCGCCAGCTGACAGCTGAACAGAGCGCGTCCCATCTAACTATTTGGAATTAAGGCAATACCATGATTCAGATGCAGACCAACCTCAGCGTAGCTGATAACAGCGGCGCTAAGCGTGTTCAGTGCATAAAAGTGCTTGGTGGTTCTCATCGCCGCTATGCCGGGATTGGAGATATCGTCAAAGTCAGTGTCAAAGACGCGATCCCGCGTGGCAAAGTCAAGAAGGGCGATGTCTACAATGCTGTGGTTGTTCGCACCAAAAAGGGCGTACGTCGTCCCGATGGTTCGATTATCCGATTCGATACCAATGCAGCAGTGTTGCTGAATAATGCCCTGCAGCCAATCGGTACGCGTATCTTTGGCCCAGTCACCCGTGAATTAAGAAGCGAGCGTTTCATGAAGATTATCTCGCTGGCACCGGAAGTTTTGTGAGGCGGCACTAATGGCAAGCAAGATCAAGAAAGGTGACGAGGTAATCGTCACTGCTGGAAAAGACAAGGGTAAGCGCGGAACGGTCGTGAAAGTTCTCGATGACAACCGTCTCGTTGTCGAAAACGTAAACATGGCAAAGAAGCATACCAAGCCCAACCCGAATAAAGGTGAGCCTGGTGGTATTCTCGACAAGGAGATGCCTCTGCATGTCTCCAATGTTGCGCTCTACAATCCGGTAACCGGAAAAGGTGACCGTGTAGGCTTCAAAATTCTCGAAGATGGCAAGAAGGTTCGTGTTTTCAAGTCGAATCAAGAAGTCGTCGATATCTAAGGCGTGATCAGATATGGCTAGGTTACAGCAATATTACAAAGAGACTGTTGTTCAGGAATTGATGAACAAACTCCAGTTCCAGAGCATCATGGAAGTGCCGAAAATCACCAAGATCACTCTTAACATGGGTGTGGGTGAGGCTATCGGCGATAAAAAGATCCTAGAGAACGCAGTGGGTGACATGGAAAAGATCGCCGGCCAAAAAGCCGTCGTCACTCGTGCGCGGAAATCTATTGCCGGTTTCAAGATCCGTGAAGGCTGGCCAATCGGTTGCAAGGTGACACTGCGCAGTGAGCGTATGTATGAGTTTCTCGATCGTCTGATTAATGTTGCGATTCCACGTATTCGGGATTTCCGTGGCCTTAGCGCCAAGGCTTTCGATGGACGTGGCAACTACTCCATGGGAGTAAAAGAACAGATTATTTTCCCAGAGATCGATTACGACAAGATTGATGCGTTGCGTGGTCTGGATATCACCATCACCACCACGGCCAAGAATGACGAGGAAGGGCGCGCTCTTCTCGAGTCCTTCAAGTTTCCTTTTAAGAGCTGAGTCCAGATATGGCAAAAAAGAGCATGATCGCACGTGAAACCAAGCGTGCCCGTACCGTCTCAAGGTTTGCTGCCAAGCGTAGCTCACTGAAGGCAGTGATCAAAAACCCGAACAGCACTTTCGAGCAGATTGAAGAGGCGACCCTGAAGCTGCAGAAGCTCCCCCGGGATGCCAGTCCGGCAAGAAAGCACAACCGCTGTCGTGTTACCGGGCGTCCGCACGGTTACTACCGTAAATTTGGCTTGGGCCGCAATAAATTGCGTGAAGCAGCCATGCGTGGTGATGTTCCAGGGCTTGTAAAAGCAAGCTGGTAATAGTATAGTTTTGCGCCTTTCCGGGTCCTTGCGGCCCGGTTTTGTTAATTTTCGGGTATCGCGTCGATAAAGGCGGGCTGACCCCAGGAGCTCACAATGAGTATGTCGGATCCGATCGCGGATATGCTAACCCGTATTCGCAATGGTCAGGCAGCCAAGAAGACGACCGTCGCGCTGCCCTCATCCAAGCAGAAACTGGCAATTGCCAACCTTCTGAAAAGCGAAGGTTATCTCCAGGAAGTTTCCGTGAATGAAAACGCAGGCAAGCCCAGCTTGGTGCTGGAGCTTCGCTATTATCAGGGGCGTCCGGTTATCGACCTGATCAAGCGTGTGAGCCGCCCCGGTTTACGTGTCTACAAGGGTAGAGACGAACTGCCGAAAGTGCGTGATGGCCTGGGTGTGGCGATTATCTCTACCTCTAAGGGCGTGATGAGCGATCGTGCTGCCCGTGAACTCGGTCAGGGCGGTGAAGTCATCGCCTTCGTCGCATAAGGGGGCGTCATGTCACGTGTAGCAAAGAGTCCCATTTCCCTCCCCTCTGGCGTGAGCGTCAAACAGCAGGGTGAATTGCTGACGGTGAAGGGCCCGAAGGGCGAGTTGGGCATGAAAGTTCACCCTATGGTCGCGCTCAAAGAGGAAGACAACGCAATGATCGTGAGTCCTCATTCCGAGGATAAGCAGTCGTGGGCAATGGCGGGAACCATGCGCGCGTTGGTCAACAACATGGTGACCGGCGTCAGCCAGGGTTTCGAGCGTAAGTTACAGTTGGTCGGTGTAGGTTATCGCGCCCAGGCTGGTGGTGAATCATTGAACTTGAGTCTGGGTTTCTCGCATCCCATCGAGTATCCGGTACCGGATGGCATAACGATACAGACGCCATCCGCCACGGAAATCGTGATCAGCGGCAGCGACAAGCAACGCGTCGGTCAGGTGGCGGCCGAGATCCGCGCCTTCCGTCCGCCTGAGCCTTACAAAGGCAAGGGTGTCCGCTATGCCGATGAGCAAGTGGTGCGTAAAGAAGCCAAGAAGAAATAGGGTATAGAACGATGGATAAAAAAGAATCACGTATACGCCGCAGTCGTAAGACTCGGGCGAAGATTCGCGAACTGGGTGTGCACAGGCTCTCCATATTCCGCACTCCGCGTCATATCTATGCCCAGGTGATCAGTCCCGACGGTTCTCAGGTGCTGGCAAGTGCCTCCACCCTGGATAAGGCGGTTCGAGGCGAAATCTCCGGTGCGACCGGTAACGCCACGGCGGCAACTGTGGTCGGAAAAATCATTGCTGAGCGGGCGAAATCCGCCGGTATCGAAAGCGTTGCTTTTGATCGTTCCGGATTCCGGTACCACGGGCGTGTCAAAGCATTAGCTGATGCGGCACGTGAAGCCGGTCTTCAATTCTAAGGGTCAGGACTATGGCAAATTTCAACGCAAAACCTGAAGGTGACGAGCTGCTTGAGAAGCTGGTCAATGTAAACCGGGTCGCGAAAGTGGTTAAGGGTGGTCGTCAATTTGGCTTCTCCGCTTTGACCGTGGTAGGCGACGGTAAGGGTCGTGTCGGTTTTGGCACCGGCAAAGCTCGTGAAGTGCCGATTGCCATCCAGAAGGCGATGGAGACAGCTCGTAAGAACATGGTCGACGTCAAGCTCGCTGGTTCGACTCTGCAGTATCCATTGATTGGTCGACACGGCGCCGCTAAGGTCCATATGCAGCCGGCCTCCGAGGGTACGGGCATCATCGCCGGCGGTGCAATGCGCGCTGTTTTCGAGGTGCTGGGCGTGCATAACGTGCTGGCTAAGTGCATCGGCACAAACAATCCTATCAATGTGGTTCGCGCTACCATCAACGGTCTGAACGAGATGTCAGATGCCGAGGCTGTTGCACTGAAGCGTGGCAAGACCGTTGAAGAGATTCTGGGGTAAGTCATGGCTGATAAGAATATGATGCGTGTCACCTTGGTGCGTAGCGTGAGTGGGCGCCTTGCCAGCCATAAAGCTTGCGTCAAGGGGCTGGGCCTGCGTCGCATGCACCAGACGGTGGAAGTGGAAGACACACCCTGCACCCGTGGCATGGTGAACAAGGTCAACTACATGGTCAGGGTCGAGGAGGCCTAAGATGCGTCTGAACACACTACAGCCCGCAGCGGGTAGCAAAACGGATCGCAAGCGTGTCGGCCGAGGTATCGGCAGCGGGCTTGGCAAGACGGCCGGGCGTGGTCACAAAGGCCAAAAGTCTCGTTCCGGTGGGTTTCACAAGGTGGGTTTCGAAGGCGGCCAGATGCCGCTGCAGCGGCGCCTGCCAAAAGTTGGCTTTGTCTCGCGTGTCTCTCTGACCACGGCGGAGGTTCGCCTTAGCGAGCTGGCGAAGGTGGAAGGTGACCTGATCGATCTTGATACCCTGAAAAAGGCAGGATTGGTGGCAAAATCGATGAAACGGGCGAAGATTTTCGCTTCAGGCAAGATTGATCGCGTCGTAAATGTGAAAGGAGTTCCGGTGACTAAGGGCGCCAAGGCCGCCATCGAAGCGGCTGGCGGATCAATAGAATAGACGATGGCTAAGCAAAGCGCACCAATGATGGGGGCTCTGGGCGGCATGGGGCAAGTAACGGAGTTGCGTCAGCGACTTCTGTTCGTGGTCAGTGCGCTCCTGGTCTTCCGTATTGGTACCTTTATCCCCGTGCCGGGCGTCAACCCGATTGCCCTGGCGGCACTGTTGGAGCAGGCGCAGGGTTCGATTTTGGACATGTTCAACATGTTCTCCGGTGGCGCTCTCAAGCGTGCCAGTCTCTTTGCGCTGGGCATCATGCCCTATATCTCGGCTTCGATCATCATGCAGCTGATGTCGTCAGTCATCCCGAGTTTGGAGCAGCTCAAGAAAGAGGGCGAATCGGGACGACGGAAAATAACCCAGTACACCCGCTATGGTACGGTCGTTCTGGCCACCTTCCAGGCGGTCGGCATCTCGGTTGCTTTGCAGAGCCAGACGGTCGGTGGTGAATCCGTGGTCGTCCATCAGGGTATCGGTTTCGTTGTCACGGCTACGGTCTCACTGGTTACAGGCACTATGTTCCTGATGTGGCTGGGCGAGCAGATTACCGAACGCGGTATCGGTAACGGTATCTCCATGATTATCTTTGCCGGTATTGTTGCGGGCTTGCCGGCGGCGATTGGCGGCACCCTCGAACTGGCGCGGACTGGTGAGATGAATGCACTCACTATTCTGTTGCTATTTGTTCTGGCGGCAGCGGTTACCGCGTTTGTGGTGTTTGTCGAACGTGGACAGCGTCGTATCACAATCAACTACGCCAAACGCCAGCAGGGACGTCGTCTGCTGGCAGCACAAAGTACCCATCTGCCACTTAAATTGAACATGGCGGGTGTAATTCCACCGATTTTTGCCTCCAGTATCATTCTGTTCCCGGCAACCTTGGGGCAGTTTTTTGGTAATACGGAAGGGACTCGCTGGATTCAGGATATATTTTCCAAACTGTCGCCCGGCGAGCCTGTGTATGTTATGGCCTACGCGGCGGCGATTATCTTTTTCTGTTTCTTCTACACCGCATTGGTCTTTAATTCGCGTGAGACCGCTGACAATTTGAAGCGTTCGGGCGCCTTTATCCCCGGGATCCGCCCCGGAGAGCAGACCGCCAAATACATCGATGGTGTCATGTCCCGTCTGACCCTGGCGGGAGCGATATACATCACTGCTGTATGTTTGCTGCCTGAGTTCTTGATTGTCGGATGGAACGTGCCCTTCTATTTCGGCGGCACTTCACTCCTGATCATTGTTGTTGTGGTTATGGATTTCATGGCCCAGGTGCAAGCGCATCTGATGTCACATCAATATGAAGGCTTGATGAAGAAGGCCAATCTGAAAGGTGGCGGTGCCGGTGGCCTGCTTCGTTAATCAAGCTAGCAAGGTAACGATTGGAGTAGATTTCATGAAAGTTCGTGCATCGGTAAAAAAAATCTGCCGTAACTGCAAAATTGTACGTCGTAACGGCGTTGTGCGGGTCATCTGTAAAGAGGGTCGCCACAAGCAGCGTCAGGGCTGATTAGGCAAAAAATAGACCGTCGCCTCTATTGATAGAGAGCGCGACGTAGAGTAATATTGCGCGTTTCCCTTGGGTGGGATGCCGCCAAGGTCGTTCAGGAGACTAGAGAAATGGCTCGAATTGCAGGGGTCAACATACCGGATCGGAAACACGCAGTAATCGCGTTGACGTCAATTTACGGCATCGGCCGCTCGCGCGCCGGCGATATCTGTAAGGAAGCTGGCATTGAGCCACACGTCAAGATCCAGGAGTTGAGCGAGGAGCAGGTCGAAGTGCTCCGTGGCATCGTCACGCGCTACACCGTCGAGGGTGATCTGCGTCGTGAAATCTCCATGAATATCAAGCGCTTGATGGATCTCGGTTGTAACCGGGGCATTCGTCATCGTCGCGGTCTGCCGCTACGGGGTCAGCGCACGCGTACCAACGCGCGCACCCGTAAAGGCCCGCGCCGTCCGATCAAGCGCTAATAATCCAACACTATATATTGAATCCGTAGGTACAGAAGATGGCAAAACCGAGTAGCCGTACCAAAAAGAAGGTCAAGAAGAGCGTAACCGATGGCGTTGCGCACATTCATGCCTCTTTCAACAACACCATCATCACCATCAGCGACCGTCAGGGCAATGCACTGGCTTGGGCGACTTCCGGTGGTTCAGGTTTCCGAGGTTCGCGCAAGAGCACACCCTTCGCCGCGCAGGTGGCTGCAGATCGAGTCGGGCAGATGGTCAAAGAGTACGGTGTCAAAAACCTCGACGTTAATGTCAAGGGTCCCGGTCCCGGTCGCGAATCTGCTGTGAGAGCGCTTAACAATGCCGGTTTCAAAATCACCAGCATCTCGGATGTGACGCCAATCCCACATAACGGTTGTCGTCCTCCCAAGAAGCGCCGCGTCTAATTTCTGGAGTTCTATCATGGCAAGGTATATCGGACCGAAATGTAAGCTGAGTCGGCGAGAAGGTACTGACCTTTTCCTCAAGAGCCGCGTACGCTCACTCGACTCCAAGTGCAACATGGAGAAAGTTCCGGGACAGGCTGGTGATCGTCGTCGTCGTGTCTCTGACTATGGTCTTCAGCTACGTGAAAAGCAGAAAGTGCGTCGTATCTACGGCGTCATGGAGCGACAGTTCAGAAACTACTACAAGGCGGCTGCACAGAGCAAAGGTGCTACGGGTGAAAACCTGCTGCAGCTGCTCGAAACCCGCCTCGACAACATCGTCTATCGCATGGGTTTTGGCGCTACGCGAGCTGAAGCCAGACAGCTGGTCAGCCACAAAGCGATTGAAGTCAATGGCAAAGTGGTCAACATCCCGTCCTTCAAAGTGACCGCCGAAGACGAAATCTCGATTCGCGAAAAGGCAAAGAAACAACTGCGTATTCAGGGAGCGCTCGAACTGCAGGGCCAGTACGGCTTTGTGGATTGGGTAGAAGTAGATGCGAAAGCGATGAAGGGTAAGCTTAAGCGCGTGCCTGATCGCTCTGATCTTTCAGCAGAAATTAACGAACAGCTGGTCGTCGAGCTCTACTCTAAGTAAGTAAGCAGTGACGAGAGGAAAATACATGACCGAAAGCGTTACGGAGTTTCTCAAGCCTCGGATCGTCAATGTGCAGCAGCTCACCGGCACACGTGCGAAGGTGACGCTGGAGCCGCTTGAGAGGGGGTTTGGACATACCCTGGGCAATGCCCTGAGACGTATCCTGCTCTCCTCCATGCCTGGCAGTGCGATTACTGAAGTCGAGATTGCCGATGTGCTACATGAGTACACCACGATGGAAGGTGTGCAGGAGGACGTGCTCGATATTTTGCTGAACCTCAAGCAGGTAGCCATCATTATGCACAGTCGCGATGAAGCGACTCTGCGCCTGCAGAAGAAAGGCCCGGGTCAGGTATTTGCAAGTGACATCGTTCTGGATCACGACGTCGAAATCGCCAATCCTGATCATGTCATTGCCACGCTGACAAAGTCAGGCGAAATCAACATGACGCTTAATGTCCGTCGTGGCCGCGGTTATCAGCCGGCGGCGATACGCCAGGGTTCCGCGGGAGACGATCGCCCCATTGGCATGCTGCAGGTGGATGCATCCTTCAGCCCTGTGCGCAATGTGGCCTACTCTGTCGAATCTGCGCGTGTTGAGCAGAATACGGATCTGGATAGGTTGGTGATCGAACTCGAGACCAATGGCACCATCGATCCTGAAGAAGCAATCAGAAGGTCCGCTAGTATCCTGCGTGACCAGCTGTCTGTTTTCGTCGACCTGGAGGCAGAGGCGGCTGAGGCCGTGGCAGAGCCTGAAGAGCCTGCTATCGACCCGATCCTGCTGCGACCGGTTGATGATCTCGAGCTGACGGTTCGCTCCGCGAACTGTCTTAAAGCTGAGAATATCTTTCTGATTGGCGACCTGATTCAGCGCACCGAAGTGGAGCTGCTGAAAACGCCCAACCTGGGCAAGAAATCGCTGACAGAGATAAAGGATGTGTTGGCCCGTCGTGGCCTTTCGCTCGGCATGCGTCTTGAGCGTTGGCCGCCGGAAAACATTGAAGAGCAGTTGGCTCACTAGTTGCGCCAGTTTTTTTATAAACACTCATTGAATTTGGGGAAGTCGACCCATGCGTCATCGCAAATCAGGACGGCAATTAAACCGTAATAGCAGTCATCGTAACGCCATGTTCAGGAACATGACTGTCTCTTTGATAAAGCACGAGCTGATCAAGACCACCGTGCCGAAGGCGAAAGAGCTGCGTCGTGTGGCAGAGCCACTGATCACGATGTCGAAGTCTGACAGTGTTGCTAAGCGCCGACTGGCTTTCTCCCGTCTGCGCGATAAGGCTGCCGTGGGTAAGTTGTTTGCCGAGCTCGGCCCGCGTTACCAGGAGCGCCCCGGTGGCTACCTGCGTATCCTCAAGTGCGGTTACCGCCCAGGAGACCAGGCGCCGATGGCCTATGTCGAACTGGTCGATCGTCCGGTTGAGGAAGAGGCTTCCGACAACGAGGCAACAGCAGAAGAATAGCTGCAGGACTCAGTTGGTGGTAACAGATTAACCCGCATCGCCACATGCGGGTTTTTTTGTTTATGTACAAAAAGATAGATTCTTCCTCGACATTGTCTCTTGCCGTTCTATTTTTTCACCTGTTTCAGCAGTGTGCTGAGTGAGACTCCCTGAGGGGAGTCGGTCGGGTTTTCGCCGATTTCAAACACCCGGAATCCATTGATCATGGCTGAAATGTCTCCGCTTTTTCCGGAGAGGTCGTGAGAGAAGGTCGCTGGTACATGCAACAGGGTGAAGACCAGGATGAATTGGTAGCAAAGCTGATGCAGGTTCAGCATGCTGATCGGTCCGAGCAGGTGCCAATCGTTCAGTAGCAGCAAGCCGCTGGCTGTAACAAGTACCAGTATGAAGAAAAGTGCAATATAGAGAGGCCCCCAAAGGGGATTGTGGCTGTACCACTTGGGTAAAGGGGCTTTGCCCAGCGTCAGATAGAAGCGGATCACCTGCCATGCTTGGTTCAGGCGATGGCTATTCGGCTCGCAATCAGTGAGGTGATCAGTCCCCTTGCCGAAAAACAGCAGATAGAGGCGCAGCAGTAGAGCGGGCAGTAGAATACCCGCTAGCAGATAGTGCATCTCGCTTGCTGTCGTTGCCGCAACTAAATCCTTGCTCATGAGCCAGCCGGTGGCAATCAGGCCGAGGCTTGAGATTGCCAGTGACCAATGAGCCAGTCTTAGCCAGCGGCTCCAAACAAGGACCTGGGAAACTGTTTTGGCTTGCATGATAATAATCCGGCAACCTATTAACCCGACAGATTTAGTTGCCGGGTTGACAATATGTTGCTGTCAATTTGAGGTTAACCTCAAAATTTAAATAGAACCATATGTTAAGCGTGAGTTTTCGCTTGGCATCCTAAATTTTGTTCGAAGAGTATCTGCCCTTGGCAGACAATGGGCGGTTCATGCTTCGACAGCGAAAAAGCAAACGAGAAAAACGCGAGGCCAGGGATCAGGCGATGCTGCGTTACACCAAACAGCGGCAGCGTAACCTTTTGGCCAAGCCGGGTCCTCATCCGTTCATTGTCGTATTGGATCATATGAAAGCTGGCTTCAACGTGGCAAAGATATTTCGCAGTGCGGAGGTCTTTGGCGCCTGTGAAGTGCATTTGATCAATATCGGTCCCTTCGATCCGTCACCCGCTAAAGGGGGATTCAAAAAGGTGCCCGCCCGTTTCTTCGAGACGTTTGATGCGTCTTATGTCGATTTGAAATGCCGAGACTATCAGATCTTCATGTTGAGCGCCGACAGTGACAACTCGCTTCCATCAAAGCGGCTACCGGAAAAGGCGGCGTTTGTGCTGGGACACGAAGAGTGGGGTCATAGCTTCAAAGAGGAAGATTATCCGGATATCGAACGTATCTCGATCCCGCAATTCGGCCAGATTGAGAGCCTCAACGTTGCCGTTGCTGCCTCGATTGCCATGTACGAGTATGTGCGGCAGTATGGGCCGAAGAACTGACGCCCGGTCCGCTCTTCCCCGCCTGAGGGAAGCGCTGACCGGGCGGTTCAGGCGGAGGATGACCTCAGGTCGAGATTTTGAATCTCTCTGTTACCAGCAGCGAAATCACAACGCCAGCTGCGGCGGAGAGTAGTAGTAGCCAGATCATGGATAGCCCCCTCATCGCTTTGGTAAGGCATTCATTGCCGCATGCACTTCTCATCCCATCAGTCATCGTGTCTATATCATAGGCATATAATTCCTGACGGAATTGCGAGCGGGGTCTCAGTTTGGCTTCTGCAATCGAGTCCTGCCCATGAACACTACTGTGGGTGGTCTTTGTTCGTCGATTTGAAGGCGAGAGAGACTTGCGGTGGCGATGGAGAGGCGATACATGCTGGTGAGAGGGGCGCCGAGGGCGGACGTCAGTGCGCTACGGATGACGCCGGCATGGGTGACGATAAGGATGTGCCTTCCTTTATGGACCTGAATGGCCTCTTGCAGGGCCTCATCGACCCGACTGCTGAAGCTGTCGAGGGGTTCAGCGCCTGCCGGGCGGTTATTGATGGGGTCGTGGTAGAAACGTTTGAGTATTGAATCGTCCTGCTGTCGAAGTATCTGCCCTGATTGACCTTCCCAGACACCAAATCCCACCTCCTTCAAGCGCTCGTCGATCGTGAGTGGTAGTGAGAGTTTTTCGCTTAGCTGTCGGGCGAATTCGTGGCAACGGCTAAGCGGCGAGCTGATGATGGTGTGCCAGGGGGTGTCAGCGGAGGCGGCATACCACATCTCACGCCACCCCCGCTGACTAAGTGGATCATCGAGCTGGCCACGATAGCGTCTGCCGCCGACTGGCTCGCCATGACGTAACAGGTCGATGATGGTTTTGTCGGACAAGGGCTCAGACAATGCCGGTCAGTGCGAGCAGGCTGGCGATAACCAGCCAGACCACCAGAGAGCGCCAGACCAGTGCCATCGCTGATTGAGGAAGGTAGCTGTAATCATGCAGCTCATCGCTATGTTCACCGAGTAAGGTGGTGAGCCGCATGGCACCGCCGCCGGTGCAGATGAGCGTGCCGCTGTTGCTGTCGCTGAACTCGTCATAGCGTCGCTCCTGATAGCTGCGCCAACCGTAGAGCGCATCTTCAAAACTTCCGGCGATGGCATAGCAGACAGCGGTAATCCGGGCGGGCAGCCAATCGAGGATCCAGAGCAGCTGTTTGGCGTTTAGAAACAGGTCGATATCCTGATTGGCCTGTTCCAACCGCGGTAGACGAGTGGCTATCCGGTAGAGCAGAGCGCCCATGGGACCCAGCAGAAGGAACCAGAACAGCAGGCCAAAGAGGCGCTGGTTGGCTTGTAACAGAATGCCTTCTGCTACTGACTGTGAAAGGGCCGGTTCACTGGTAGGGGGCTCGTCATCCAGGATTTCACGGGCAACCTGTCGCAATCTGGTCTCGTCATCCGCTTCCACCGCCTGTGTGTAGTCGGTGACCTGGGTATCCAGGTCGACCGGACCGAGACAGAACAGAAGCACGCCAATGGCGAATAGGAAGCTGGGCAGACCGAGCAGGCTGTCAGCAAGCAGCTGTTGCAGCAGGGCGGTGATCAGCACTGGTGGCAGCAGCAACGCAGTGAGTTTCATCAGGCCCCGGCGGGTCCACTCGGGGGTGTGCTGTTGTGTCAGCCATTGGCTATAGCGCTCCAACCAGCGCGTCTGGCGCAGGTGCTGGTAGTTGAGCAGAAATCTCTCTGCGATCAGGCAGATAACTATGATGACGAGACTCATCGCGCAAGTTTCAGGTAATTTACACAAAGTTTCAAGCAAGTGAGCCCGGTTTCACAGTGGATGGGGATGACACGAGGTCTCTTTATACCTGGCCGGTGGGTTGATGCGTCTCTAGAGATGCAAGATATCTGGGCCAGTCGAAACAGGGCCCCGGATCGGTCTTTCTGCCTGGGGCAATGGCGGCGTGGCTGGTGATGCGATCGTTACCGATAGCGGGATAGAGTCGTCGAATGGCCCGGGTGGCTTGAGCGAGGCTGGCATATTGCGCATCAGTGAAGGGTTGGTCGTCGCTGCCCTCGAGTTCGATGCCGATGGAGAAGTCGTTACAGCTCTCCCGGCCGCAGAAGTTTGAGTTGCCGGCATGCCAGGCGCGTCGGTTGAGGGGCACGTACTGGATCAGCTGGCCGTCGCGCCTGATCAGCAGGTGACAGGAGACCTTGAGTCCCTCGATTTCACGGAAATAGGGGTGAGCGTCCGGGTCGAGTCGGTTCATGAACAGATCGTCTATCCAGGGGCCTCCGAACTCCCCGGGCGGCAGGCTGATATTGTGGATAACCAGCAGGTCGACCTGCCCGCCCGCGGGCCTCTCGTCCCAGTTGTCACTGGGGCGGTATTCCGCCTGATGCAGCAGGATATCCGACATCTGCGTCAAGAGGCGGTGCTTTTCTGGTTGAGCCCCTTCAACACCATGTCGGTGTAGCTGACGATGCCCACTACCTCGCCATGCTCCACTACCGGCGAACGTGAGAGATCAAAGCGGCTGAAGATACGGGCGCAGTAGCGGATGTCCATGTTGGGAGAGACGGTCAGGGCCGGCTTGGTCATGATCTCGTAGATGTTGACCCGTTCGGGCGCCCGATCTATCGCCAGCACTTGACGGGCGATATCGGAGAGCATCACCAAGCCGAATTCGTCGTCCGGATGGCGCTTCTTGACGATCAGTGATTTGGTCTCCACATGGAGCATCTTCTCCAGGGCTGTAGCGACCGTGTCCATGCCGTCGACCATGTCAAAGTCGGTTTTCATCACGTCCCGAACCCGGATCAGTTGGCGTTCGCTCATAGTTCCTCCTCGATCACCTGTGACAGTGTTTGTATCTGGTGACTGACTCCGACCGCATCCTCGATGTCGATCTGGAAGGCGATGCCGCTTCCCGGTAGCTCATCGAAATGACCTGCCTCGGCGATTGTCTCCAGGATCGTCCGACTGAGGTGCTCTTCGACCAGCAGTAAGAGCACGTCTCGCTGGGTCTCGAGGGTCAGACCGAAAAAAGTTTTCGATTGCTGGATCCCTTCCCCCCGAGCTTGATTGATCACGGTGGAGCCGGTGGCGCCGGCTGCACGCGCCGCCTCCAGTACCTTTTCGGTGGTGCTGTCCTCCACCAGGGCAATGATGAGTTTAAAGTGCATAGGCTTTTCCTCGAAGGTTCATTGGCTGCGCCCCTTGGTGCGCCACTCGCTTAATTGGGCATAGGCCATGACAGACATGATGGGAAACAGGCTGGCGAAGGCAATCAGACCAAAGCCGTCCAGCAGGGGGTTGCGGCCGGGTATATTGCTTGAAAGTCCCAAGCCAAGGGCGGCCACCAGGGGCACTGTGACGGTCGATGTGGTGACACCGCCGGAGTCATAGGCCAGCGCGATGATACTGCGTGGCGCGAACAGGGTCTGTACGATCACCACCATATAGCCGGTCATGATGTACCAATGCAAGGGGGTGCCGCTGATGATGCGGTAACTGCCGAGCGCGATCCCCACGGCAACCCCGATAGCGACGGCGATACGCAGCCCCCACTGGCTGATGGCGCCGGCGGAGACCTGGTTGGCCTTGATTGCCACCGCGATCAGCGAGGGCTCCGCAATGGTGGTGGAGAAGCCGATGCTGGCGGCGAACAGGTAGACCCAAAAGTAGTGGTGCCACTCGGCCTGATGCTGTCCCGCTTCGATGTCGAGCAGCTCCGGCGAGGTTAGCTGGGAGGCCATCAACTTCCCCAAGGGGAACAGGGCCAGATCGAGGCCTTCCAGAAACAGGGTCAAGCCGACAAGTACCATCAGTAAGCCGATCAGGACCTCACGCGGGTTTCTCAATGGGCGGCGCAAGACCAGGAATTGGAAGGCGAACAGGATGGCGGCGATAGGCAGCACATCAAGCAGGGTGCCCAGCATGACCTCGACAAAGTGAAGAAATGCGCCGTTCATAGCCATATGCCATAGAGCATGACGAAGATCATCGGTGTCAGCGAGGCAAAGGCGATCAGGCCGAAGCCGTCGGTCATCGGGTTGCGTCCCTTGATACTGGAGGCGAGCCCCACGCCAAGGGCGGTGACCAGAGGAACCGTGATGGTGGAGGTCGTAACACCGCCGGAGTCGTAAGCAATACCGATGATCTCGGGAGGTGCCAGGGCGGTCATGATCACCACGCCAAGATAGCCGCCGATGATCAGATACTGCACCGGCCAGCCTTTAAGGATACGTAACACGCCGAGCACAATGGCGAAACCCACGGAGAAGGCGACGGTGTAACGCAGGCCGTTGGCATAATCTTCCTGTGATGCTGACGATGCTTTGATCATGCCGCCATTGGCTGCGATCTCAGCGGCTTCATCGGCAATTTTGATTAAAGCCGGTTCAGCAACCGTGGTGCCGAAACCGAGTGCGAAGGCAAACAGCAGCAACCAGTTGAGGCTGCCCTTGCGGGCGAAATCCCAGGCCATTCTCTCCCCCAGGGGGAACAGCGCCAGATTGAGGCCCTGGATGAACAGAGTCAGCCCCAGAATCACCAGCAGTGTGCCAACCAGGAGTCCGCTCAGGTTGGGGATAGGTTGCTGCAACACAATGAGTTGGAAAAAGCCGATAACGGCCGCAATGGGGGTTAGATCCCGAAGGCTGTCTAAGAGGGAGGCGGCGAAGTGCCTGAGCAAGCGCATTGGGCGTTTCGTGTTCGGCTAGCTACTGACGCTGCTGACCTTACAGGAGTCTTGGTGGCAGGCGCAACGGTCACTTTCGGCCGAAAAGGGGGGGGACTGGGGAGAGATTTCATATTCTGAGATGTCGAATGAGTGAGGGAAAAGTCGTTTTGTTCTCGGGTTGTGAATTGACTGCTGAATCGGTAGCGGCGAAAGCCGGTGCCATGAAACGCGCGGACTCGGTGGGTAAGCTACCGAGATTATTGATATTTGTTGAATGTTCATAGCCTTAGTGCTAGCTTTTATGTACCGGTTTCCAAATCGACAAGTCTGGCCCCGCATGCTTTTGTGAGAGTATTCTCAGTCGCTCTCAAGTGGCTGACGTACCTTTAAATTACAGAAACGTGGGTTCAGGCCGCTGTTACTCATCGACTATCAGTGTGTGGCGGTTATTTTAGAAGTGTCCCGAGATGCCTGGTCAAGACAACATCATTACATTCGGCTCCGCAGTGCCTCGTCGAAACACAATTACTCTTGACGTCAATGGGCGCCGGATCGCGGCTGAGTGCCGGAAACTCATTGTGCAGACCATGCCCAAGCTCATGGGTGGATTGTTCGAGAATCTCGACGATGCGCTCTATGAGATGGCCAACAAATCCGATAGCAACACGTTACAGAACGTCTATTTCGACTCGATGCGTGAGCTGCGCAAGCAACGGGTCGGCATCGACCGTGTCTTCAATCAGGAATTACTGCGGGTATTCGATCGCTATTGGGAGACCGGTGAAGTCGAGGTCAGACAGCAGAGCCTGGAGGATCTGAGTAAGAACTCTGAGCTGGCGCTGCTCGACGACGAAGAGTTGGAAGACTCCCTCGCGATCACCAACATGATTTCCAAGGCGGAGAATCGCTTCACGCGCGAGCTCTTTGCCATGGGGCAACGCTTCGCCTTCATCATCAATGGTGGCCGGGTGGATGAGAGGCTGGAGCAACAGACACCTCTCTCACCGGCGGTAATGTGTGCCGCAATCCAGATTGCGATGAGTAATGTGTCGGTGGAGTTGCCGGTGAAACTGGTGGTCTACAAGTTGTTCGATCACCATGTGATGCATTTTATCGGCGGTCTCTACGACGAAATCAATATTTTGCTCGGCAAGGCCGGTGTGATTCCCAAGTTGACTCCCAAGGTGCGGCGTAATCCGGTCTCGCCGGCGATGATGCGTGGCGATGGCAGCGAGAGCCAACTGGCCGGTGAATCCTCTTATCTGTCCGACCCCGGTCAGTCAGCCTACACCTCGCAGTTTGAGGGTGGCCCGGCGGGTGCCGGTGTGCAGGGTGAGGTCTTCGCCGCATTGCAGCAGTTGCTGGGTGTGCGACGTGCCAGGATTTCCGACGGCATGACCACCTCCAGTCTTATGCTCACGGCGCCTCCCGGCACTGTGCCAGTCGTAGATACCGGTGAGCTGCTGGGCGCGTTGAACGCCATTCAGCAGTCCAATGTGGTGATGTTGCCGCAAGGGCGCCGGGTCACCCAGGCGTTGAGTCCGGAGCAGATGCGCACACAGCTGGTGAACGATTTGCAGATCGCCCAGGAGGGCGGGCAGGTGACCCGTGCTCTCGGTGACGCGGATAACGACACTATTGATGTCATCTCCATGCTGTTCGAGTTCATCCTCGATGATTACAGTCTGCCGGATGCGATGAAGGCGCTGATCAGTCGCCTGCAGATCCCCATGCTCAAGGTGGCGATCATCGATAAGAGCTTCTTCAGCAAGAAAGTGCATCCTGCGCGTCGGTTGCTCAACACCCTGGCCCAGGCCGCTGTGGGCTGGAACGATACCGGCGATCGTGCCAATGATGTGCTCTATAACAAGATTGAAACCGTTGTAAAGCGGGTACTGAATGAGTTCGTGGATGATCCTTCCATCTTCGCCGATCTGGATGACGATTTCAGCGCTTGGTGGCAGCAGGAACAGCGTGGCGCGCAGATAGCTGAGCAACGCACCAATCAGGTCACCCGGGGTAAGGAGCAATTGCGGTCCGCCAAGTACAGGGTGGTCGAGGAGCTCAACCAGCGGCTGCGTAAACAACAAGTGGTGCCCGAGGCGGTAATGGCCCTGCTGGAGGACGGCTGGAAAGACGTACTCTTGCTCAACTTCCTGCGCCAGGGCGACGACAGCAAGGAGTGGCAGGAGTCGCTGGAAATGGTCGATCGGCTGTTGTGGAGCGTACAGCCGAAAGCCGATTATGGCGAACGCCAGCAGCTGTTGCGCGGGATACCCGAACTGCTGAGAAACCTGCGCGAACGGCTCAACAGCATCTCTTTCGATCAGCACAAGATGGCACGGCTGTTTAAAGAGCTGCAGAATTGCCATATCGGCTGCCTGCGCGGCGGCGATCCCAACCTGATCCAGGGCGCTGGCACCAAGCCTGCCAGTGTGCATGAGATCCACTTCCCCGACAGCCAGATTGTAAGCGGCGACAGCCAGCTCTCTCAGGTAGTGGAGGATGTGGCGCTCAGTAAGGACGAAGCCGCCCGGCAAGCCCAGGAGCTGGAGCTCGGTACCTGGCTGGAGATGCAGGAAGGCGCGGTGAAAAATCGGGTGAAACTCTCCTGGAAGAGCAAGGTGACCGACACTTATATCTTCGTCAATCGCAAGGGGATGAAAGCGATGGAGTTGACCGCAGCCGGTCTGGCCAAGCGTTTTCGCGAGGAGACCGCCAAGCTGGTCGATATATCCGAGACGCCGATCATCGATCGTGCCTTGGAGGCCATGTTGACAGCCCTGAAGAATACCTCATCCGCCAACGCCTCGGCTTCTTGATTCGACGACGCATTGACACTCTCTTAAAGCTTATTAAACTGCAGGCTTTCAGCCCGCCAGGGCGCTTCGAGGGCTGCGTGCCCCGCATGGGAGATTGTCTGACATGAGTGAAAAGATCACAGATTCCGGTTTGAAATACAAGGACCTGAGCGAAGGCGAGGGCGACTTGGCGGTGTCCGGGCAGCGGGTCTCCGTACACTACACCGGCTGGTTGTTGGATGGTGAAAAATTCGACTCCTCCGTTGATCGCAACCAACCTTTCGAGTTTGCCCTCGGCAAAGGAATGGTGATCCGTGGCTGGGATGAAGGTGTAGCCGGCATGCGGGTTGGCGGCAAGCGGCGGTTGACCATTCCGCCCCAACTCGGCTATGGCAGCCGGGGTGCAGGTGGGGTGATTCCGCCCAACGCCACCCTGGTCTTCGATGTGGAACTGCTCGCTATTGCCGGATGAATGCGAATCTCGATAACGAACTCATATACCGGCAGGTGGCCCTCGCCCTGCAGGAGGACCTGGGAGACGGTGATCTCACTGCCGGCTTGATCGATGCGGATGCCATCTCCCAGGTAGAGATCATCTGTCGCGAAGCGGCTGTGCTCTGTGGCACCGTCTGGTTCGATGAAGTGTTCCGTCAGCTCTCAGCGGATGTGACCATCGAATGGCAGGCTCGTGACGGCGATCGCTTACAGCCCGATCAGAGCATCTGTCAGTTACAAGGCAACACCCGTAGTCTGCTGAGCGGTGAGCGCACCGCCCTCAACTATCTGCAAACCCTATCCGCTACCGCCACGCTGGCGCGTCGCTACGCCGATGCAGTGGCCGGTACCGGTGCACGGGTGCTCGATACGCGCAAGACGATTCCCGGATTGCGATTGCAGCAGAAGTACGCGGTGAGGTGTGGAGGTTGCACCAACCATCGCATTGGTCTGTTCGATGCCATCCTGATCAAGGAGAACCATATCCACGCGGCGGGTTCGGCCAGCTTGGCGTTGCAGAGGGCGATGACCTTGGCGCCAGAGGGGGTCGTCATCGAGATCGAGGTTGAGTCCCTGGAGCAACTGGAGGAGGTGCTGGAGGCGGGCGCCAAAAGGGTGTTGCTGGACAATTTCGATCTCACGCACCTGCGCCAGGCCGTCGAGCTCAATGCCGGTCGTGCGCGACTGGAGGCCTCCGGCAATGTCAATCTGGAGACCATTCGTGCGATCGCTGAAACCGGAGTGGATGATATCTCGGTGGGGGCCCTGACCAAGGACCTCAAGGCGGTCGATTACTCCATGTTATTTATTTAGGTTCGAGGCCTGTTCGTAGACAGGTGCGAACAAACGCAAACGGTTATCCAAGTTTGAGGAGGAAGTCTCGGCAGGCTACACGGCAGCGCTCGAGCTGGGATACCGTTATGCCTTCACGTCGAGCAGGGTGCCGAGAAGGTTGTCGGCGGCTTGCAGCACCTTGACGGAGGACTTGGTCTGATTGGCGTGCTGTTTCATCTCCACCATGGCGCGGGAGAGGTCGGTGGGATTGCTTTGCGTGGCCTGTGGTGCGCTGGCGATTTCGGATGCAACGCGACGCATACCCTGCAATCCATTGTGGATGCCCTGCAGTGCCGGTCCTGTAATCGAGTTGATGGCCATAGTTCCTACTTGCCCTAAAAATGACGCTCTCTAACTGGGTTGTTGGCAGTGTCAGGGGATACTTTAATCGATTCGCTCCCGAGTGAGGCGTTGCACGCAAATTTGGTGAAGCAGGTTCCTTAATGATCACTCCATTGATGCCGGGCCGGAAAGACCAGCCGTGTGCCGGCGAAGTGGTGATGCTCCGCCGGTGAGGCCCAGTGACGCAGGCTGGAACGCCTCAGTCCCTGTTGGGTATGCAGGCTCGCACCACGCAGAATGGTCTGCTGCGCATCGGCGCTAGGCTGCTTGCCGGGAAAGGGTTCATAGTCGGGATAGGTGTGAAAGGTATTGCTGCACCATTCCCAGCCCCGTCCAATCTGTCGCAGTACCCCACTTCTGGCGGCGATCTCCCATTGGTATTCATGCTGTAGTACCGCGCCTTCGTACTCCTCCCCCAGGCGGCTGACCCATTGGGCGAAAGCCTCAGCCTCGTATCGGTTGATGCCGGTGACCGGCTCATTCGGCGGCAGGTCGTTGCTGCCGTTAATGGCGATCTCATACCAGTTGCCCGCATCATCCTGTCGCCAGTATTCCGGACGAAGCTGCGAGGATGATTCTAACCAGTGCCTACCGGCTGAGCTCCACAGGGTTTTGTCTGCATAACCACCGGCGGACATGAAGGCAAGGTACTCCGCGTTACTGACAGGGGTGAGCGCAATGCGGAAACTGCTTAGTTCCACCGCCTGTGGTGGCAGTTCGTTGTCGTAGGCCCGGGGTTCGTTCCTGGCGCCGATGCGGTAGTGTCCCTGGGAGAGTTCACGGGTCTCCCAAGTTGGCGCATGTGGCTGCAGAATGTGACTGCAACGGTGAGTCTGCGTTTGTTGCAGCTGGCGCTGATTCAGCAGCTCCAGCATCTGTTCGTAGCGTTTTGCCTGCTCCTGCACCAGAAACCATGTCAGGCGGTCATCCGCCAGCTGGGGGTGGTCGCCCAGCATACCGGGAGTTGCCAGCTGCCGCAGGTGTTCGTCGCGTATTTCGTCGGCCCAGCGGATCAGATGCTCTACTGGCGGCAGCTGATTACACTGTTCGGCCAAGCTCAGGTGGCCTGGGTTGAAGAGGTGGTGGATAGGGTGAGTGAGTTGGTCATCCTGTTGCAGGAAAGTACGCAGCCAGTAGAGTTCCAGATAGACACCACTCGCGTAGAGCCAGCTGAGCGAAGGCAAATGGGGTTGAATTTGCCGGGCCGCCTCCTCTGTGGGAATGGAGGTCAGCAACAGCTGCTGCATCTCGTGCAGGTTGCTGAGTTGCCCGAGGAGTGTGGGTGAGGTCATGCTTCGACTCCGGCCAGCAAAGCCGGCTATGTTATCGAAGCGACAACATTAGGGAAAGTTCGGGGCAGCCGAGTGGGGGGAGTCAGCCCCCCCCCGCGCCCGAGCTGTCTTCTGCAGCGGGTCAGACACAGCCGGTGGGCTTGGGCAGTCCGCCGTATTTGGTGATCGGTTTCATGGGACCGGTGAGCCAGAGCTTGAACATCGCTTTCTGATCGGCGCCCATATATTTGGAGAACTTGCGAATCGGCGGCACCACATTGAACTCGTCATAGTACTCGCGCGCCTTGAGGATCTGCTCCCATTTTTCTTCGGTCAACTCAAACTCATCGGCTTCGGCCATGGCCTGGGCGATCTCCGGCGTCCAGGCGTTCATGTCTGTAAGATAGCCGTCGCCATCACGCTCGGGAATTACAACGTTCATCTGAAAACTCCTATTACCGACTAAAATGCTAGGTATTTGTCAGGGCCAAGTTTATGCGACACAACGGCGTGATTACCACCCCTGGAAAAACCGGGTTATTATCCGTTGAGGGTCGATTCCATTTGCGCGACAAAGCGAGTCTCGTCAGTGATTGGTGTGAGGAGGTGGAGTCGGGTGAGGGTATCGCCGAGACGGATATCGAGACCCTGCGGATCGGCGCCCACTGCCTGGACTGGCTTTGGAATCTCAACTCCCCGGCTCTCCAGAAGGCGGTTAAGCAAGGCATGCTCCCGCGCGTTCAGCTGATAAAGGATCTCCAGCTCGGCGGCGGTTTGGAAGCATGGTGCCACCAGCACCCGGCTGACATCGAACCAGCGAGCCGTGCCGAAACCGGCGATGAAATAGAACTGTTTGGGCAACAGCCGATAGAGCTTGAAGTTGAGTTCCTTGTGATAGCGGCGCCCATCCGGATAGTAGCGGCAGTAGCGCTCAAGGGCGTTGTTCGAGGTGGTGGGCTCCGCGTCCATCAGACAAGTCAAACGGGTCCACTGCAACACGTCGGCGTGAGTCGACTGGGTGAGGGTTAGCGAACAGTGTGGATTGTTGTCGAGGTTACGGGTGTGTTGGGCCAGATGGGAGATCATGATCAGTGGATTACCCCGACTGTCACGGCAGATCGGCAGTAGCGAACCGAAGGGGTAGTCTGCGAATTTGACCGAGTGGGTCGAAAGCAGGCCGTGAAAGCTTTCCCTCCAGAGCTTGCTGATCGTTTGCAGTAAATCGTCTGACGAAGTTTGATTCATGCACTGATTACCTTATCTTTTTTTATCAGGCCCTAGTGATCAACGGAACCGATCTGCTGTTCAATCGACTGGATCTTTTGCTGTAGACGTCCGCTTGGACCTTGACGAATATCGAGTTTGATGGCGGCGTAAATTCGTTTACAACCCTGTTGCTGTAAACACTCGTTGCAGCGTGCCACCAGCGCCAGTGCGGTGTCGAGCTTTTCGGTTTCGATGAGGGTGCCCATGGCAGTGAGGCGATAATCGGTGCCGCTATCCCTGATCAGCTCGATCAGTTGACTGACATGTCCACTGAGGCTATCCCCCTGATCCAGTGGAAACATACTGAACTCCAATAGTACCGACATGGTAACAGTCCTCTTGTTTTTCTTGATGTTTCCAGAAGCTTAGCTGATTTTAGCGATGCTTACCCTCGGCCTGGCGTCGTTGGCAATGAATGATGCATTTGGTGAGATCACCAAGCAGCGGAGTTTACAATTCTTCACAGGCGTCTACTTCCCGGAACAATTGGAAATACCTAAGCTGCGGAGCCATATGACCGCAGCGACGGCACTTATGGAGAATAGGGGTATGTATCGCTACTGCCGCAACCAGCTCTCACAGCAGGGACCCATGGCAGAGGCGCTGAAGCAGCTGGAAAAAAAATCTAAATACCACTATGTCTATTAGGAAAATATTTCCTATGCTTTTGATATAAATGCCGGCAGCCGTATTCAGCCGGTATGCCTATATGGCTCTTTAACTAGGGCCTGTTCTGGAGCAAAGGTTCGAGAGTAGGACATCGGACAGTATCTATATTGGAGTTGAGTGACATACAGGGGGAGATATTGTGGAACTATCAGTCGATACCATTCTAAACAGCTACATCATTCCATGGGGTACCAAGATCATTCTGGCGTTGCTGGTGTTCATCATCGGACGCATGATCGCCAAGCTGCTCACCGCAGCCATGGAAAAGGTCATGGTCAAGGGCAAGGTAGATGAGATGCTGGTGAGTTTTCTCAGCAACATCGCCTACACGGCCCTGCTGGCAGTCGTCGTACTGGCGGCGCTTGAACAACTCGGGGTCAACACCACCTCGGCACTGGCCATTCTAGGCGCCGCCGGCTTGGCAGTCGGTCTGGCTCTGAAAGATTCGCTGGCCAGTTTCGCCGCCGGTGTGATGTTGATTATCTTCCGCCCCTTCAAGCTGGGGGACTTTGTCGAAGCAGGAGGCGCTACCGGCGTGGTGGAAGAGATCCGTATCTTCCATACCGTACTCAAGACAGGTGATAACCGCGAGGTAACCATGCCCAATGCGCAGATCTACAGCGGCACCATTACCAACTATTCAGCACGTGAAACGCGCCGTATCGATATGGTGATCGGCATCAGCTACGGCGACGATATCAAGCTGGCACGTGACCTGATCAATCAGGTACTGGAAATGGATGCGTCAGTTCTCAAGGAGCCGGCGCCGACGGTCATGCTGTTGGAACTGGGTGCCAGCAGTATCGATTTTGCAGTACGCCCCTGGGTTAAGAGCGGTGACTACTGGACGACCCGCGCCGCCCTGCTGGAGGCGATAAAAGCATGCTTCGACAAAGAGGGTATCTCGATTCCTTATCCGCAGCAGGACATCCATCTATTTCAGGAGAGCGCAACCTAAGAAAGCGCTCGGCATTCAAAAAACAAAGCAATAATCATTTAGGAGAAAGGAAATGCAATTGAAGAGAATCACCTTGGTATTGGCACTGGCCCCGATGGCATTCAGCCCGGTTGTCATGGCGGAGAAAGGTATCGCCTATGATGCCACCAGCACAGGCTGGCGCACGGGTTATGGTGAGTGTTGGACCACCACGTATCGTGACAAGGATCCGGCCCCGACGGGTTGTTTTGAAGCGCCGGTGGCTGAGGGTGATGCGGATGGTGATGGTGTGGTCGACAGCAAGGATCAGTGTCCTGGCACCCTGAGCGGCGTCAAGGTAGACGCCAAAGGCTGTGAGCTCGACAGCGACGGTGACGGCGTGGTCGACAGCAAGGACAAGTGTCCCAATACGCCTGCTGGCGCCAAGGTCGATGCCGGCGGCTGTGAGCTCGACAGCGATGGTGACGGCGTGGTTGACAGCAAGGATGCTTGTCCCGACACACTGGCAGGCGCCACAGTGAATTCCAAGGGTTGTGCTTTGGGTATTGTGCTGCAGAACGTCCAGTTCAAGCTGAATAGCGGCGAGCTTACCGCCGAGTCACAGGCAACCTTGGATAAGGTGGCTGCCTCCCTGAAAGCCCGTAGTGACATTACCTCGGTTATTGTGATTGGTCACACCGACGCTTCGGGTGCTGCGTCCTATAACCAGAGTCTGTCCGAGAAGCGCGCCAAGGCGGTAGCTGACTACCTGGTCAGTCAGGGCGTGGACGGCGGTGTTCTCAGCTCCAAGGGTATGGGTGAGAGTTCACCGATCGCCGACAACGACACCACCGAAGGCCGTGCGCAAAACCGTCGTGTTGAGCTGAAGCTCAACTAGTCGGAGCCGCGTCATGCGGGAAAAGAGGCGACGGTGTGGTGGCATGCCGTTGCCTTTTCGCATCTGGCGTCACCGATAGGGATAGCAATCTTTTTCACCCGATAACCCGGTGTGTTCTGTTCAGGGGCCCAAGCATGTTCTTGATCAAGGCGTACCCCTAGGGCACTTCCTTCGTGATGTGGCTCGCCGGTAAGGGTGATTCCATGGCAAGCGCCACAACGGATTGTAAGGGCTTGCTTGAAGCCCCTATCCGATTGATTTTAAATGACTGAAGCTCCGTGCCTGCCTACAGCAAGTATTTATCGCGTTGTATCTATTGGCAGATACATAGCGGCTGAACAGGACATACAGGATTGCCGGGTTAAATATGATACGAATCGCCTATCTGGAAGATGACAAAGTACAGTCGACGGTGATGAAGGAGTGGCTCGAGGCTGAGGGTTTCGTTTGCCGTACCTTTGAAAACGCCGAAAGTTTCATGAAAGAGCTGCGCCACGAGACCTACGACTTGCTGATCATGGATTGGGAATTGCCCGGCAAAAGCGGGGTCGACGTGTTGGCTTGGCTGCGTGGGGCACGGGAGTGGGAGCTGCCGGTCTTTTTTGTCACTCATCGGGACGGAGAGTCTGACATCGTGGAGGCCCTGGAGAAGGGCGCGGACGACTATCTCACCAAACCGGTCAATCGGGAGATCATGCTGGCGCGTGTCAAAGCATTGGTGCGCCGTCACAGCAATCGTCACGACCGTCTCGAAGTGGGGCCTTTTCAACTCTTCAAGGAGACAAAGTCTATGCTGATTGATGGCAAGTCGGTGGAGATGACTGATAAGGAGTTTCATCTGGCATGGATGTTGTTCACTAACATCGGCCGTCTGCTCTCCCGCGACCATCTGCTTGAGAGCATATGGGGTTTCGGCCCCGGATTGATGACCCGTACGGTCGACACCCACATCAGCCGCTTGCGACGTAAACTCTCACTCACACCGGAGAACGGCTGGCGTCTGAAAGCGGTCTATCACCAGGGCTATCGACTCGAGCAGTTAGAGGGGCTGGATGAGCAGTAAAGCTTGCAGGCCCGGGAGGGCCGACAGACAAGCGCTGAGTGTGAAATGAAATCGATGAGGCGATGTACCCCGATTCCGCTACTTCTGTTCCTGCTGATTCCCTTGCTGTCACAAGTAGCGAAAGCGGAAGACTGGGTCTACCGCCTGCATAAGGGGGGGAACCTGGCCCAGGTGGGCAGCGCTTTCTCAAGCCGGAGTTCACCCCCGAACAGTTGCAGATCCACAACGGCATTCTCAGAGATCGAGAGATGCCCGTCGGCACCGAGATCCGTGGGCCCATGGACTGGATGAAGCAGTCCCTTGGCGGGGGCACAGTGGTGAGGCTATGCTGTTGCGCCGCGGCGGCAATCAGGCAGAGACCATCCGGCAGGGCGATGGGATGGCGGCGGGTGATCGGGTGGTGGATGCCCTGTTCGAGACAGCAGACGGATCGAGATCGTCGATCTATCGACTCGAGGTGCCGGGTTGGCACTGATAACGTTATTTACACAGCGGAGCTCATGGCATAAGTCATCCGGAACTGTGATGTGGGTCGGCCGGGTAGTGGTGACAGGCAGGGTGAAGAGAGTAATGGGCCTATTATGGTGCCGGGTTAATAAATGAGCACTACTGGTGACTAGTCAACGACACGGACTGCCTGAACGCTTTCGCAGTGTGCTGATTCTTATGCTGTTCACTGCATTGATGGCGGGTAGTGGCTGGCTTTGGCGCTGGGATCAATTGCTCTACGATCTGCAACTGAGCTTTTTCTTTGGTTCGCCCTCTGAAGATATTGTGATTGTCGCGATAGACGAGCAGAGCCTGGAGCGTTTGGGTCGCTGGCCCTGGTCGCGCGAGGTGCATGCCAGGCTGGTAGAGCAGCTGACTCTGGCTGGCGCCAAGGCCATCGTTCTCGATGTGTTGTTCTCCGAGCCCGACCCGGTCGACCCGGAAGCGGACATCCATCTGATTCAGGCCGTAGCCGCCAGCGACCGGGTATTCTTGCCAGTGGTCCTGGAGCAGCACCGCCGTGGCGGCATGCTGATGGAATCGATCCCGCTGCCGGCCCTGTCCAATGTGGCGGCTGGCCTGGGGCATGTGCATATGGATTTGGATGCCGATGGTATTGCCCGTGGCGTCTATCTCTACGAGGGATTGGGCGAGGCCTACTGGCCCCATCTGATGCTCACCCTACAGCAGTGGCTACAGCCGGGCCTGGCGGAGCAAATGCCGGCTCCAATAAGATCGCAAAATCCCAATGTGCACCTGATCAGCCGGCGTGACTGGCGTCTGGTTCCTTTTGCCGGTCCTGCCGGCAGCTATCACCGCTACTCTTACAGCCAGGTACTGGAGGGGGTCTTCCAACCCGATCTATTCCGCGATCGCATTGTTTTGGTGGGCGTTACCGCCACCGGCCTGGGCGACGCGTTGCCGACGCCGGTCTCCGGGCATGGTATTCCGATGCCGGGGGTCGAGGTCAATGCCAATATCCTCGATAGCTTGCGCCAGGGGAGTGGGATCCGGAAGCTAGGATTTCTCACTCATCTGTTGTTCAGTGGAGTGATTGTGGTCATACCACTGCTGCTCTATCCCTACTTTCCGACCCGGTTTGCTCCCCTGGTTTCACTTGGCGTGCTGTTGCTGTTTCTGGTGGTCGATTGGGTTCTGTTGCGTGGCATGTACCGTTGGTTTCCGCCCTCTGCGGTCATTTTCGGTCTGTTGCTGAGTTATCCTCTATGGAGTTGGCGAAGGCTTGATCTGGCGGTGCGTTATCTCAACCGGCAACTGGAACGGATGCAGCAGGAACAGCGACTGCTGGTGGCGCAACAACCCGAGGCCGATCTGACTGTTGCGATCGGATTTTTGCGCCATCTACTGCCGTTACGCGGTTGGGTGTTGTTTGAGGGGGAGCGTCAGCTCGCTGCCGAGGGCGAGTCGCTGGGTACACCGCTGGAGTCCCTGACAACCGGGGGGTGGCAACGTGCAGGTGCCGAGTTATGGCGTCAGATAAGCCGCCCTGGGGCTCCCTGGCGGTTGGGTCTGCTCTGGCCCAGGACCCAAGTACCGCAAGGGCGCGGTCTGCAATTGCTGGAGGATATGGCACAACAGTTCAGTGTCGACACCGACGAGGATCGGGATAGTGTGCTGGAAAGGGTCGAGTTGCGTATGCAGCAGGTGCAGGAAGCGAATCTTCGCTTGAGTCGCTTTCGCCACCTGATAAGCAACGCGGTAGGGCAGATGGACGATGGCTTGATGGTAATCAACAGCTTGGGTCAGGTGGTCATGACGAACCCTCGTGCGGTTACTTTTTTAGGCCGGGCAGTGGATGAGGATTTGTTGGGTGAAGAGGCCAGCGTACTGCTGGGATTGCTTGAGATTCGCGACACCTTCACCTGGCATGAAGTATTCCAGCGGGTATTGCTCGAGGGGGAAGCGATCCGGTTCGAGGCGCTCAGGGCGCCAGACACCGAACTCTTCGTGCAGCTCAAGCCGCTGGACGTGAGCGGGACCGGGATGCACGGGATGATCGTCAATCTCTCTTATATCGGCACACTGAAACGTTCCGAAAGGACTCGCGCAAAGATGCTGAATTTCCTCTCCCACGATATCCGCTCGCCGATTACTTCTCTGCTTTCCCTTACCCAGTCGCGCAAGGTGCAGGAGGGTACGGCTGCCGAGATGGCGCAACAGATAGAACCCCTGGCTCGGCGTTCCCTGCGTCTGGCGGACAACTTTCTGCAGCTGGCGCGGGCCGAGGCGGCCGATATCACCGCTTTTGCCGATACCGACCTGGTATCGGTGGCGCACAACGCCCTGGATGAGGCCTTTGTGCAGGCCAAGGAGCAAGGTGTAATTCTACGCCGTGAGTTTGAAGAGGAGGAGATCTGGCTACAGGGTGATCTTGGACTGCTGGAGCGGGCGTTGTTCAATCTGCTGGAGAATGCCATCAAATTTTCCCCGCCTGAGGGTAAAGTGACGATGCGGCTGAAGCGGGAGGATGACCTGGCGGTATGCGAGATTGAAGACCAGGGGGCAGGCATTCTCGAGGATCAGCTGAGTGCCATCTTTCTACCCTTCACCCATGCCGATGCGGGGAATACCTCTCAGGGTAACGGGGTCGGTTTGGGACTGAGCTTTGTCAAGGTGGTGGCCGAAAAGCATCACGGCAGTGTAGAGGGAATGAACCGGCCTGAGGGTGGTGCCCTTTTCCGCTTGCGCCTGCCCTGCGAGGAGCCGGGTTGATTTCGCCACCCAGCGATGTTTGAGGAGAGGAGTGGCAGGCTGCATAATGAATCCCTTTCCTTCTGATTGACGACGGAGTATCCAATGCCGCAATACCGCTCCCGTACCACCACCCATGGACGCAACATGGCCGGCGCACGCGCCCTCTGGCGCGCCACCGGCATGCAGGACGAGGACTTCGACAAACCCATCATCGCGGTGGCCAACTCCTTCACCCAGTTTGTGCCCGGTCATGTCCATCTGAAGGACCTGGGGCAGCTGGTGGCGCGGGAGATCGAGTCCGCCGGCGGCGTGGCCAAGGAGTTCAATACCATCGCGGTGGACGACGGCATCGCCATGGGACATGGCGGCATGCTTTACTCCCTGCCATCCCGGGACATCATCGCTGATTCGGTGGAGTACATGGTCAATGCCCACTGCGCCGATGCCCTGGTCTGCATCTCCAACTGCGACAAGATCACCCCCGGTATGCTGATGGCCGCTCTGCGTCTCAACATTCCCACCATCTTCGTCTCCGGTGGACCCATGGAGGCGGGCAAGGTCAGGCTGGAAGGCAAGGGGGAGCTCAAGCTGGATCTTGTCGACGCCATGATCTCCGCCGCCAATCCCGAAGAGAGCGATGAGGATGTGGTGCAGATCGAGCGCTCCGCCTGTCCCACCTGTGGCTCCTGCTCCGGCATGTTCACCGCCAACTCCATGAACTGCCTGACCGAAGCGCTGGGGCTCTCGCTGCCTGGGAACGGCTCCCTGTTGGCGACCCACGCGGACCGCGAACAGCTGTTCCTGGAGGCCGGGCGCCGGGTGGTGGAATTGGCCCGTCGCTGGTATGAGAAGGACGACGACAGCGCCCTGCCGCGCACTATCGCCAGCTTCGCCGCCTTCGAGAACGCCATGAGTCTCGACATCGCCATGGGCGGTTCCACCAACACGGTGCTGCATCTGCTGGCTGCCGCGCATGAGGCCCAGGTCGACTTCAGCATGGCTGACATCGACCGTCTCAGTCGTCGGGTGCCGAATCTCTGCAAGGTGGCGCCGGCGACCCAGCAGTACCATATGGAAGATGTCCACCGTGCGGGTGGGGTGATTGGCATCCTTGGCGAGCTCGATCGCGCCGGGTTGATCCGGCGGGATGTACCGACGGTGCATTCGCCGACTCTGGGCGAGGCGCTCGACCTCTGGGATGTGATCCGCAGCGCCGAAGAGACAACCGTGCAGCGCTACTTGGCCGCCCCCGGTGGGGTGCCGAGTCAGGAGGCCTTCAGTCAGTCCGCGCGCTGGCCCGATCTCGACCTGGATCGGGCTCAGGGCTGTATCCGCGATCTGGCGCACGCCTATTCGAAGGACGGCGGGCTGGCTGTGCTCTATGGTAATCTGGCCGAGCAGGGTTGCATTGTGAAGACTGCGGGTGTGGATGAGTCGATTCTAAAATTCTCCGGACCGGCGCGCATCTTCGAGAGCCAGGACACCGCGGTGGAGGCGATCCTTGGGGATCGGATCCAAGCGGGGGATGTCGTGATCATCCGCTACGAAGGACCCAAAGGCGGTCCGGGTATGCAGGAGATGCTGTACCCCACCAGCTATCTGAAATCCAAGGGGCTGGGTAAGAGCTGCGCCCTGATCACCGATGGCCGTTTCTCCGGCGGCACTTCGGGCCTCTCCATCGGTCACTGTTCCCCGGAAGCCGCCGAAGGGGGCAACATCGGGCTGGTGGAGGAGGGTGATAGCATCGAAATCGATATCCCCGGCCGAACCATCCGGGTGGCGGTCTCCGAGGAGACCTTGCGTAAGCGGCGCGAGACCATGCTGGAGCGTGGTGCCCGATCCTGGCAGCCGGTGGCACGGGAGCGGACGGTCTCTCAGGCCTTGTGGGCCTATGCCGCCTTGACTACCTCGGCAGCCCGTGGCGCGGTGCGTGATCTCAGTCAGCTGGAAAAGTGACTGTCCATGAGATTAGCCAGGTCCTGGGTCCTGGGGTTGCTGTCGCTCGCGGGATGCAGTGGCGGTGACCCCACGGCAACTGACCCGGATTTGCTGTTCGAGGATGCCTTCGACAACGCCCCTTCGGAGGTTGAGATAGTCGCCGATGGCGGCACCATGGTGCAGGGACTGGACGCGTGGCTCAAGCTGCGGCCGGGGATGACGGGGTTGAAGCCGCGCCAGACGGAACGCTACAGCTACCGCGACTGCGCCGAACCCCTGGCCTGGTTCGCCAAGGTCAGCGGAGAGGCCGGATTGGCCTCGGGGCAGGGTGGCTTTGTTTGTCAGGAGTCGAGCGATCCACGCTTCCAGTTCGATAATGGGCGGTGGCTGGTGAATGACCGCAGCAACGGGCTGGTCTATTATCGGATCTGGAAGCATTTCTAACCGGCTAACAGGCCACTCAAAGAACTTCGAGTAAAGGAATTGTTGTGTCCTACGACCTGAGAAGCTGCGTGCTTTTCTCTCACCTGAGTGATCACCAGCTCAAGCATGCCCAGAGCATGGCGCATGAGGTGAAGCTGCAGGACGGTCAGCTCTTCTTCCAGGAGGGGGACCCGGCGACCCGTTTTTTCCTGGTGCTGGAGGGACAGATCAAACTCTCCAAGCTGTCGCTGCAGGGACAGGAGAAGGTGATCGAGATCATCCCCGCCGGCGAGAGTTTCGCCGAGGCTCTGATGTTCGGTGAACAGCCCGTCTACCCGGTCAACGCCACCGCCATCGGCAAGACTCGCTTGCTGAGCTTCGAGAATGCTCCTTACCTGGAACTGCTGCGCGGTTCTGTCGAGACCTGTTTCCGTCTCATGGCCGATATGAGTCGGCGGCTCAAGCACCTGATTAACGAGATCGAGGTGCTGAGTCTGCAGAATGCCAGTTACCGGCTGGCCAGTTTTCTCTTAAAACAGATGGAGGGCGCAACGGCGGCCAACGGCACCATCGAGTTGCAGGCCCCCAAGGGTGTGATCGCCTCACGTCTCTCCATCACACCGGAGACGTTCTCCCGGACCCTTCACGGCTTCTCGGAGAAGGGCATTATCCGTGTCGACGGCAACCGGGTGGAGATTCTCAATCCCGTGGCCCTGCGCGCCTTAGCGGATCCCCTCTAGCGGAACCCCAAACAGTGGCTGATTTGCACAGGCAATTCCTCGTCTGGCCGGGTATACTCTGCAACCTTGGTAAAAACCTGAACAAAATCAGTAGATGATGGACTCCTTTCCCTACCCCGTTGCCCGCATTGGTTTGATCGGCGGTGGCCAGCTCGGCCGCATGATGGTCAAGGCGGCCAAGCGGATCGGCTGTACCTGCGTGGTGCTCGATCCCTATCCCATGTCGCCCGCCGGACAGGTGGCCGGGCACCAGATCATCGGTGGCTATCACGACCCGGCCAAGCTGCGCGAGTTGGCCGAATCCTGCGATGTGGTTACCTATGAACTGGAGAATATCGATACCGAAACCCTGCTGCAGCTACAGCGAGAAGGGCATCGCATCCATCCCGATCCCGCTCTGCTGGCGATGCTGCAGGACAAGCTGACGCAGAAACGTTTTCTGCGCGATGCCGGCATCCCCACCGCTGATTTCGAGGAGATGGCGACGCCGGATGCGGAGGCCTTTGACCGTTTCGGCTACCCGCTGGTGCAGAAGGCACGGCGTGGGGGTTACGATGGACGCGGCGTATCGGTGATGCCGCAGGCGGCTGACTTCGATCGCCATCTACCCGTGCCCTCCCTGGTGGAACGCTTCGTAACGGCAAAGAAGGAGCTGGCGGTGATGGTAGCGCGCAACACCGAAGGAGATTGTGTCGTCTACCCTACCGTGGAGATGTGTTTCCGCGCCGGGGAGAACGTACTCGACCTGCTGCTATGTCCGGCGGCAATCCCGTCGGCGCTCGCATCCGAGGCGGAGGTGCTGGCCCGGCGTACGGTGGAGGCGATGAATGGTGTTGGTGTTTTCGGCATCGAGCTGTTTCTCACTGATGAGGATGAGCTGCTGGTCAACGAGATCGCGCCACGTACCCACAATTCCGGACACCACACCATCGAGGCCTGTGTCACCGATCAGTTCGAACAGCATCTGCGGGCGATTCTCGGTCTGCCACTCGGCTCTACCGAGTTACTCTCGCCGGCTGCGATGATCAACCTGCTTGGCGATGCGGATGCTACCGGACGTCCAGTGATCAACGGCATGGCCGCCGCAATGGCCATACCCGGTGTCTGTGTGCATATCTATGGCAAAGCGGAGGTAAAACCCTTCCGCAAGATGGGGCATGTTACTATTCTGAATCGGAATATCGAGGCGGCGAAAGAGCAGGCGGATGAGGTGAAGACGTTGATCACCATTTCAGGAGAGCACCATCCATGAGCAATCCACAAGTCGGCATCATCATGGGCAGCGATTCGGATCTGCCGGTGATGCAGGAAGCGGCCAAGGTGCTGCAGGAGTTGCAAGTGAGTTACGAGATGACCATCGTCTCGGCCCATCGTACTCCTGAACGGCTCTACGAGTACGCCCGCAACGCCCGTGAACGCGGCCTGCGGGTGATCATCGCCGGTGCTGGCGGCGCCGCCCACCTGCCGGGCATGGTGGCGGCCATCTCACCGCTGCCGGTGATCGGCGTGCCGGTCAAGACCTCCACCCTAAATGGCGAGGACTCACTGCTCTCCATCGTACAGATGCCCCCTGGCGTACCGGTCGCCACTGTGGCCATCAACGGCGCTCGCAATGCAGGTATCCTGGCGACCCAGATCCTCGGCGCCAGCCAACCCGAGCTACTCGATCGAGTGGCGGCCTTTAAGCAGGCCCTGGAGGCCATGGTAATGGAGAAGGTGGCGATACTGGAGTCGGATCAACAGGCGTGAGGCGAAGATAGGCCGCGCTGATACGACACCCGGAATCAAGTCTCGCCCTCTTCCAGCAGGCACATTACGGGAGGGACAATGCTCTCCAATGGCCGCGGCTGCTCAATGCCGAATCCTTGCCCATAATCGATGCCGATCAGCTTTACCTGTTCTAATATGGTATCGTTTTCCACGTACTCCGCCACGGTTTTGATCTGCATGGTGGTGGCGACCTCCTGGATCGCCTTGACCATGGCGAAGTTGACCGGGTCGTCGACGATGTCCTGAATAAAACTGCCATCGATTTTCAGGTGATCCACCGGCAGATGTTTGAGATAGCCGAAGGAGGACATACCGCTGCCGAAATCATCCAAAGCGAAGCGACATCCGAGTTGGCGGATGCGTTGAATGAAGTCTTGCGCCTTGTGCAGATGGGTGATGGCAGTGGTTTCCGTGACCTCGAACAGTAACTGCCCCGGATGGGTCAAAGTATTGCAGAGCATATCGAAAACCTCGTCGAGAAAGCTCGGGTCGGTCATCGACTGGGCCGAGAGGTTGATCGAGGCGAGGCCGGTATAGCGACTCTGATTCAGCCACTTCAGAGTCTTCTGGATCACCAGCCGGTCCAGATCGATCATCAGACCATAGCGTTCCGCCGCCGGGATAAAGGCGCCAGGCATAATCAGCTCGCCTTTTGGCGTGGTCAGCCGCAGTAATATCTCGATGTGATCATCCTCGACGACCTTCGGATTGAGGGCGATGATGCGCTGGCCATAGAGGGTGAAGTTGTCCTCATCGATGGCTTGACGGATGCGTGACACCCACTGCATTTCACCGAAGCGCTGTTCGATGGCCTGGTCGTTCTCGGCATAGAGATGGACCCGGTTGCGGCCTTCGTCCTTGGCCGCATAGCAGGCGCTGTCAGCTGCGCTCAGCACCTGGTGCAGTGCGCTGAAACTTGCATCGAATGCAACCACCCCTATGCTCACTCCCAGTGTGAAGGGCTTGTCGTCCCAGGTGAAACGAAAGTCGCGTATGGTGTTACGGATCTCCTACGCCAGGATCAGGGCGCGCTCGGTGGGGCAGGATTCGAGAAGGATGGCGAATTCGTCACCCCCCAGTCGAGCAACCGTATCATTGCGGCGCGCACTTTGGTTCAACAGATCGCCGACCTGTTTCAGCAGCTCGTCGCCGGCGATGTGTCCGCAGGTGTCATTGACCACCTTGAACTGATCCAGATCGAGATACATCAGTACATGTCCCGACCGGTCGCTGTGGGTGCGCTCCAGGGCATCCTGCAGCCGGTTTTCGAACTCCAGCCGGTTGATCAGACCGGTAAGCGCATCGTGGGTGGCCTGCCAGGAGATCCGGTGGGTCAACTGATAGGACTCCGTAATATCACGGATGACCAGTACATTGCCTTCCATCTCACCCTCACGACCGGTAATGACCGAGATTGATAGTTGAACCATCCGGGTGCCGCCGTCGAGACACTGAAGCTGTAAGGGTTTTTGGTTGTAGCCTGGAATTTCGTCGATGGTGAGACAACGCCGATGCGGCAGATCGAGCGTCCCATCGCTCTCTATCTCGCTGAGTCGCAGCATATCGCTCAGGGATTGCTGCAGGACATCCTTTGCCTTCCAGCCTGTGAGCTTCTGAGCTGTCTGATTCACTGCAGTGATGGCACCCGACAGATCGGTGGTGATTACACCGTCACTGATGGAGGAGAGAGTGATTTCGGCCAGCTCCTTGCTCTCATTCAGTTCCTGAAGTCGTGCCTGAACCTCATATTCAAGTCGTCCCTTGGCTGCCAGTAAGTTGGCCTTGGCCTGCCTTTGCGCACGTTGAGCGCGCAGAGAGAGCCAGATCATGATGACACCGGAGAGCAAGCAAAGGCCAAACGTAAACAGGGCCTGATTCACGCTATGGCTGATGAAGTTCTCTATCAATCCCGGATCTGCAATGTCGACCAAGCGCCAGTGTGTGTCGGGAATTCGTGCTTCAGCCAGAATGCGGCTACTAGCCTCGTCAGATAGCGGTATGGAGATCTGGTCAGCGCTCTCCTGGCCAGCACGCTGTTCAGTGACTTCAATCAGATTTCTGGCGTCCCTGTTCAGCAACATCAGTTGATGATTGGGACGATGGGAGTTGTAGAGACGTTGGGTCAATTCCGAAGTGTTGAAACTGACTAAAAACAGATAGTCGGCCGGTTGATCAACACGCACCATGATGTCGTAGTGGTAGTTCCATGGGTTGGTGTGTATCTGTGGCAATTGTTCCAGGCCGGCGGCAAATTCGAAGATCTCTCGACGGCAGCGGGTGTCGATCAGGTCACTCCGCTTATTGAGCAGTATGTCCCCGATCGGGGAGGCGACGGTAAAGCTCAGTGCGTCGGGGAAATAGCCATGGATGCGTGTTTCTATCGCTGCCAGCAATGAGGTGGCGGGGGGGATGTTGGCAAGTTCTTCCAGGGTTTCGGCCTCGAATTCGGCAAACCGTTTGAGCAGGCGACGCTTCTCGTCGATGACCTCGGCAAGCTCGTTGGCAACTATGCCAACCGTATTCTCTGCTAGGGTGAGGTGGTAGTGACGAAAATTTTCGATGCGCTGGTTCGCCTGCATCGCCAGCAACAGGCTGATGAGGAGCAGAAAAAACCCGATGAACAGGAGAGGGTTATCACTGAGTTTGGCATGCATAGTCATTGTGTGTGGTTTTTTTTGTTTATTGAAATTCGCCACCTCAACTGCGAGCGCTTACGGAATCTGTCGGCCATTATGCGATAAGATTTAAGGCAATCCTCTGAATTACTTGAAAATCTGTGGTTTTCACCCCACATCTGGGGTATGCAGAACCTATTTGGAGCATTCCCATGAGAATGGATAAATTGACCAGCAAATTCCAAATGGCCCTGGCGGACGCCCAGAGCCTGGCGGTGGGACGTGACCACCAGTTCATCGAGCCGGTGCATCTGATGACCGCCCTGCTGGATCAGGAGGGGGGCAGCGTGCGCCATCTTCTGGCGCAGTCCGACGTCAATATCAACCAGCTGCGCTCCGACCTGAGCGCCGCCATGGAACGCCTCTCCAGCGTGGAGGGGGCCGCTGGTGACCTGCATATCTCAAACGACCTGGGACGCCTGCTCAATCTGACCGACAAGCTGGCCCAGCAGCGTAAAGATCAGTACATCTCCAGCGAGCTCTTCGTGCTTGCCGCAGTGGACGACAAGGGTGAGCTGGGTGGCATGCTGCGCAAGGCAGGAGCGAGCAAACAGGCTCTGGAACAGAGCGTCGAGAAGCTGCGGGGTGGGCAGAAGGTGGATGATCCCAACGCCGAGGAGCAGCGCCAGGCGCTGGAGAAGTACACCATCGATCTCACCGAACGGGCCGAGCAGGGCAAGCTCGATCCGGTTATCGGTCGCGATGATGAGATCCGCCGCACCATCCAGGTGCTGCAACGGCGTACCAAGAACAACCCGGTGCTGATCGGCGAGCCAGGTGTGGGCAAGACCGCCATCGTCGAGGGATTGGCCCAAAGGATTATCAACGGAGAGGTGCCTGAGGGGCTGAAAAGTAAGCGTTTACTTTCGCTGGACATGGGTGCCCTGATTGCAGGCGCAAAATTTCGCGGTGAGTTCGAGGAGCGTCTCAAGGCGGTGCTCAATGACCTGGCCAAACAGGAGGGTCAGATCATCCTCTTCATCGACGAGCTGCACACCATGGTCGGGGCTGGCAAGGCCGAAGGGTCCATGGATGCAGGCAATATGTTGAAGCCGGCCCTTGCCCGTGGCGAGCTCCACTGTGTCGGTGCTACCACCTTGGATGAGTATCGTAAATATCTGGAGAAGGATGCCGCCCTGGAGCGCCGCTTCCAAAAGGTGTTGGTGGACGAGCCGAGCGTGGAAGATACCATTGCCATTCTGCGCGGCCTGAAGGAGCGTTACGAACTGCACCATGGGGTTGATGTGACCGATCCGGCCATCGTCGCCGCCGCAACCCTCTCACACCGCTACATTACCGACCGCCAGTTGCCCGACAAGGCCATCGATCTGGTCGACGAGGCGGCCTCCCAGATCCGCATGGAGATCGACTCCAAGCCGGAGGAGATGGACCGTCTGGAGCGGCGCCTGATCCAGCTCAAGATCGAGCGCGAGGCGCTGAACAAGGAGACCGACGAGGCTTCCAAGAAGCGCCTTTCCGACCTGGAGGCGCATATCGACCGGCTGGAGCGGGAGTTCTCCGACCTGGATGAGATCTGGAAGTCGGAGAAGGCCGCCCTGCAGGGTACCACCCACATCAAAGAGTCTCTGGAGCGGGCGCGCCTGGAGCTGGAGACGGCCCGCCGGGCCGGCGACCTGGGACGCATGTCGGAGCTGCAGTATGGCCGTATCCCGGAGCTGGAGAAACAGCTCGATATGGCGGCCCAGGCCGAGATGCAGGAGATGAAACTGCTGCGCAACAAGGTCTCGGAGGAGGAGATCGCCGATGTGGTCTCCAAGTGGACCGGCATACCGGTCTCCAAGATGCTGGAGGGGGAGCGGGACAAGCTGCTGCGCATGGAAGATGCCCTGGGCAAGCGGGTAATCGGCCAGACCGAGGGGGTGCGTGCGGTGAGCGACGCCATTCGTCGTTCCCGGGCCGGTCTCTCTGATCCGAATCAGCCCAACGGCTCCTTCCTCTTCCTTGGTCCCACCGGCGTGGGCAAGACCGAGCTGTGCAAGGCGCTGGCGGAGTTTCTCTTCGACACCGAGGAGGCGATGGTCCGCATCGACATGTCGGAGTTCATGGAGAAGCACTCGGTGGCCCGCCTGATCGGCGCGCCTCCCGGCTATGTGGGTTACGAGGAGGGTGGTTATCTGACCGAGGCGGTGCGCCGACGGCCCTATTCGGTGATTCTGCTCGATGAGGTGGAGAAGGCCCATCCGGACGTCTTCAATGTACTGCTGCAGGTGCTCGATGACGGCCGTCTCACCGACGGTCAGGGGCGCACCGTGGACTTCCGCAATACGGTGATCGTCATGACCTCCAACCTGGGTTCCCAGGTCATACAGGAGATGACCGGCGAGGAGCACTACGGCGAAATGAAGTCGGCGGTGATGGAGACGGTACGGCAGAATTTCCGGCCCGAGTTCATCAACCGGCTGGATGAGATCGTGGTCTTTCACCCGCTGGCAGGCGAGCAGATTCGCGCCATCGCGGCGATCCAGATCGGCTATCTGCACCAGCGGCTGGCTGATCACGAAATGGGGCTGGAAGTCTCGGAAGCCGCGCTCGATCGTCTGGGTCTGGCCGGCTTCGACCCGGTCTACGGGGCAAGGCCCCTGAAGCGGGCGATCCGCCAGCAATTGGAGAATCCGCTGGCACAGGAGATCCTCTCCGGGCGCTTCAGTACCGGCGACACCATTCAGGTTGATGTGGCGGGTGACGGTCTGAGTTTCACCAAGCGTCAGGGGGTGAGTGCCGCTTAGGGTTTTTTGTCCGCAAATGAACGCAAATGTCGGTAACAATTACCTTCAGATCGCGAAGCTTGCTGAGTGAGTGATCAGCAACACACTGGACCTTTACGGGTTTTGACGGCACGGGGTCAACCATCTCATCCACTTGTGTTCATCTGCGGACAAAATGTACCTATCCGGAGGCGAGCTCCAGGTAGCGCCGATGCATACGCTCAGTGGCCTCGATAAGCGCTTCCAGGCTGCCGTTGTTTTCGATGACGTCATCGGCGCCGCGCAGACGGCTTTCCCGGTCGACCTGGGTGGCAATGATCTGTCGTATCTGCTTCCTGGCATGCCCGTCACGATCGGCTACCCGTTCGATCTGCAGGGATTCATCGCAGTCCACCACCAGTACCCGATCGGCGAGGTCGGTCTGGTTCGTCTCGAACAGCAGTGGTATCACCAGTAGGGCGTAAGGAGCTGTCTGTTGCGCCAGCCAGTCCTCCATCGCCTCACGGATGCGGGGATGAAGGATCGCTTCCAGACGCTTTCGCTGCTCGGGATGGTCGAAGATGATCTCCCGCAGGGCCGCGCGGTCGAGTTCTCCTCCACTGTTCAACAGATGTTCGCCGAACGCGTCCTGTATCTCTTTAAGGGCGGGTGAGCCGGGCTCAACCAAGCGATGCGCCAGAGTATCGGCATCGATGACTGGCACGCCGAGGGATTCCAGGTGCTGGGAGACGGCGCTCTTGCCGCTGCCGATCCCCCCGGTCAGGGCGACCACCAGCATTAGGTCAGACCGGACCAGCGTAGATAGGCCTGATTGATCTGTTCACCCCACATCAGGCTGATCCAACCGGCGGCAGCCAGGTAGGGTCCGAAGGGAATCGGGATGTTTCTGTCGCGCCCGCGCAGTACGATCAGGGAGACGCCGACGACTGCACCCACCAGGGCCGAGAGGAGGATGATCTGGGGCAGATACTGCCAGCCGAGCCAGGCGCCCAGCATGGCTAATAGCTTGAAATCACCATACCCCATGCCCTCCTTGCCGGTAAGCCGTTTGAATAACTGGTAGACACTCCAGAGCGAGAGATAGCCGGCCGCTGTGCCGATAATGGCGGATTGCGGATCAGCAAACACGGGCATCAGACTCAGCAACAGACCGAGCCAGAGGAAGGGCAGGGTGATATTGTCGGGAAGCAGCTGTATGTCAAAGTCGATCATGCTGAGTGCGATCAGTGCCCAAGTCAGCAGCAGGGCTCCCGCTGTGGCCCAAGAGAGACCGAAGTGCAACGCAACAGTGACCGAAAGCAGTCCGGTTACCGCTTCGATGATTGGGTAGCGTACGCTGATCGGGTTGTGACAGTTCGAGCAACGCCCCTTGAGCAGCAGCCAGCTGAGAACCGGAATGTTTTCCCAGGGTTTGATCTTATGATTGCAGGACGGGCAATGGGAGGCGGGTCGATTCAGGTTGAAGGGGGGTGTCGGTTGCTCGATGGCATGGCCTAAATGCTCGTGGCAATCCTGGGTCCACTGGGCTTCCAGCATCTTCGGCAGGCGATAGATGACCACATTAAGAAAGCTGCCGACAGACAGCCCAAGCAACAAGGAAGCAACGGGGAGCACCCAGCTGCTTTGTGAGACATATTCGAGGTACGACACGGGCTGGTTAGGTGCTGGCGGCTCCTTAACCCATGATGGCCGAACCCATCTTGAAGATCGGTAGATACATGGCGATAACCAGACCGCCGATCAAGGTACCCAGGATTACCATGATCAACGGCTCCATCAGACTGCTCATGGCATCGACGGCATTGTCCACCTGCTCCTCATAGAAATCGGCTACCTTGGACAGCATGTCGTCGAGGGAGCCGGACTCCTCACCGATAGCGACCATTTGCAGCACCATGTTGGGGAACAGATTGCGCTGTTTCATGGCCAGTTGCAGGGATTGGCCTGTCGCCACGTCCTCTCGCATACGCAGTACAGCATCGCCATAGATGACATTGCCAGTTGCGCCGGCCACCGATTCCAGGGCTTCGACCAATGGCACGCCAGCGGCGGACATGGTGGATAGGGTTCTGGCAAAACGGGCTATTGCTGATTTATGCAGTATGGAGCCGATCACCGGCACTTTGAGTAGAATTTTATCGATCGTCTGCCGAAATGCGCGGGATCGCTTCCAAATGTTTGACAGGACATAGCCCAGGGCGATGGTTCCTAGCAGCATGGCCCACCACCAGTCCTGAACCACGTGAGCGATGCTGACCACCAGGCGGGTAAAGGCGGGTAGATCCGCACCGAAACCTGCAAACAATCCTTCAAACTGAGGAATAACGAAAATCATGATGACGGCGGTAACGATAATGGCCACCACGATGACAGCCGCAGGATAGAACATCGCCTTCTTGATCTTTCCCTTGATCGATTCTGTTTTCTCTTTGTAGGTGGCAATCTTGTGCAGCAGATCCTCCAGCACACCGGCGTGCTCACCGGCGCGAACCAGGTTGACGAAGAGGTCGTCGAACTGAAGCGGATGTTTCTTCAGCGAGTCAGCCAGTGAGGTGCCGCCCTCCACATCGCCCTTTATGTTTAAAATGAGTTCCTGCATAGAGGGGTTGTCGTGGCCGCGACCGACAATTTCAAAGGCTTGCACCAGCGGGACACCTGCCGCCATCATGGTGGCCAGTTGCCGGCTGAAGACCGCGATATCACCACTTCTGATCTTCTTCTTTCCGGAGGTGAAGATCGAAGTGGCTTTTTTTCTGATCTTGAGGGGATTGACTCCCTGCCGCCGTAGATCGGCTCTCGCCATGGCCACGTTTGTTGCGCGGGTTTCGCCGCTGAGGCGGGAACCCTTCTTATCGGTGCCTTCCCAGGAATAGAGGAAGGTTTTTGCTTGATGCTTCTTAGGAGGAGGTGCCATGGGCTAGTCCTTGGTTACCCGGTTGAGTTCGTTGAGACTGGTGATTCCCTGCATCACCTTACGCAGTCCAGACTTCCTTAGGCTGTAGACGCCTTCTTTCTCGGCTTGCTCTTCCAGCTGGATGGATGTGCCACCCTCCATGATGATTTTCCCCATCACTTCCGAAACAGGCATGACCTGAAATATACCAACACGTCCCTTGTAGCCGTTGGTACACAGATCACATCCCACCGGTTTATAGGTGGTGAAGCCCGTGGCGATGTCTTCGTCAGTGAAGCCCTCTTCGCGCAGTGCCTCCTTGGGCAGCGAATCGGGCGCCTTGCAGTGCTCACAGAGTCGCCGGGCCAGACGCTGAGCCATGATCAACAGCACCGAAGAGGCGATATTGAAAGGCGGTATGCCCATGTTCGCCAGTCGGGTCAAGGTTTGTGGCGCATCGTTGGTATGCAGAGTGGAGAGTACCAGATGGCCCGTCTGGGCCGCTTTGACGGCGATTTCAGCCGTTTCAAGATCACGAATCTCACCAACCATCACGATGTCAGGGTCCTGACGCAGAAAGGCGCGCAGGGCCTCGGCGAAGGTCAGTCCCGTCTTGGGGTTGGTGTTGACCTGATTGATGCCGGCAACCTGGATTTCAACCGGATCCTCGGCGGTCGATATGTTGACCTCGGGCTTGTTGAGCAGGTTCAGCGCCGTGTAGAGACTTACCGTCTTACCGCTACCGGTGGGGCCGGTCACCAGGATCATGCCGTAGGGTTTGTTGATGGCCGTCATGAAGGCCTTGCGCTGTTCCTCTTCGAATCCCAGTGCCTCGATACCCAGCTGCGCGCTGGCGGGGTCGAGAATACGCAGTACGATCTTCTCGCCGTAGAGCGTCGGGCAGGTGTTGACGCGGAAGTCGATTGATCGCGTCTTCGACAGCTTCATCTTGATGCGCCCGTCCTGTGGAATACGCCGTTCGGCAATATTCATGCGCGACATGACCTTGATTCGACTGGAGAGGCGGTTGGCCAGATTGGATGGCGGATTGGCCACTTCGTGCAGCATGCCATCCTGCCGGTAGCGGATGCGATAGGTATGTTCGTAGGGTTCGAAGTGAACGTCTGAAACGCCCTGGTTGATGGCGTCTAAAAGTATCTTGTTGATATAACGGACTACCGGCGCTTCGTCGACATCCAGGTTGCTCTCGTCAGATCCCGCGTCATCATCTCCTGTGGAAATGTCCAGATTGTCCAGGTCGGCATCCAGCAGCTCGTCCATGGTGCTTTCCTGGTCTTCAAGCACCTTTTCGATCATCTTGGCGAGCTTTTCTTCCTCGACCAGAATGGCCTCGGAGGCGAGTCCGGTGCTGAAGCGGATTTCATCCAAACCCTGGTGGTTGGTCGGATCGGAGACGGCGAGAAACAAACGATTGCCGCGCTTGAACAAAGGCAGGGTATGGTGTGTGCGAACGAGCTTTTCCGCCACCAATTCACGTGGCAACACATCCAAATCGATCACTTCGAGATCAAAAATGGGCACGCCGAAACCACGCGAGGCGGAGAGGGCGATGTCGAGGCTGTTTAAAATTTTATTTGTCACCAGGTGGGTGACAAAGGGGGTCTTTTTCTTGAGTGACTCTTCAAATGCGCGTTGTGCCTGCTCTTCTGTCAGCAGGTTATCCTGAATCAGACAGCGGGCAAGGCCACTGAGATTTAACTGGGGTTTAGTGGTTGCCATACGGATAGATCGCTATGGATAGATCGTTGAAGCGGGCGAGTGGGTGTTTACGCTGTATTGTCGCGTCAAGGTTCTTACCCTCTGATTCCCCGCTGAGTAAAGTGGGGTAAAAAATTTGTAAAAATATAATGTTAGCTTCGATATTCTAGAATCTCAGTGAGAAATATAGCGCCACACTCCCGCCTGATCAATGCATTGCGTGTTGTTTTATCGAGTCTATTTAGAAAATGTCTGTGCGTCGGCGGCATGTCCTACGGGTGTGACGGTAATGGTGAAATTGGTAGCCGTTGCGGCGATTGTATAGATAAACTCGTCCCGATCACCATCGGGCGTCCATCCCAACACGCCGGTTCTCAGTGTCTGTGCGCCGCCTGGATCATAGGTGAGGCCGTCGAGCGCGAGGTAACCGGCCGCCATGTTGTCGAGTCGGTAGTCCTCCACGGCGATGCGCAATGCTTCTATGTTACCGCGGGACATCCCTTGTCGCGCCGTGGTGATGTAGCCGTTATATGCGGGAATTGCCAACACCGCGAGAATGGAGAGGATGGCCACCACGATCATCAGTTCTATGAGGGTAAATCCACGGGAACGCGAACGCATTTTACTTCTCCTGATATAGAGCGATTACCCGGCCATCCGTAATGGCCGGGTAAGTCATCAAGTGCCTGGACTGTTATTCAGGCGTAAAGGCGATAGCGGCAGGCAGTGCACCACCGGGGTAATCGCCCACTGCCGTACCGGTAGCGGGTAGGGTGCTGACTGCAATGGTGACTGCTGTGCCAGCTACTGGGCAACCGGTAGCGGAGGCACCAGCACCGACGCCTGCGCCGAGGCCGTCAATGTAGATTGAGCCGGCGACAGCGCCAGCGGCACCAGCGACGAATGCGGGCGTGGTTCCACCAACGGCGAGTTTGTTGCCTTCATTCAGAGCAACGATCAGATCGGTCGCGCAGACACCGCCTGCGGCGATTTTTGCGGATTCGGATTTGACCATACGGTGAGCCGCATCAAAGTTATCCATGTGGGCTTTGACTTTGGCGGTCTTGATGTAGTTCTGATAAGCCGGAATCGCGATCGCAGCCAGGATGGCGATGATGGCCACCACGATCATGAGTTCGATAAGGGTAAAACCAGATTGTTTCTTCATGGGAAAAGGCTCCGTTTTTAGTGAGTGCCTGTGTTGTCGGCGTTGATCAGTGAAACTTTAGCCCGAGTTTTTACGGGGTTACCCAGCTAAATGCAGGCGTTATGCCAACTGTAATCAAGTTCCTGGCTCCTTCTGGAAAAAAACGCATTAATAATACGATAATCAATTAGTTAGGGATAGTGGCGGCAATTGATGATGCATCGTGGATAGCGTGTCCAGGTGGTTGGCGCGCGCTCGGTTACTGCCCTTTAATGTTAGATAGTGACAATATTTGTCACTATCTGGGCGGAGACTCTGACCTATTTCTCTATGAAATTCTGTTGTCGTCTTGAAAAAATGGCCAGCTAAATTACGGGATTGTGAGAAAGTTCACGATTTTCAAGCTTTAGCGAGGCCATTCATTCGATGCCGAGCTTCTCCAGTCGATAGCGGAGTGAGCGCAATGTCATGCCCAGTTTCTTGGCGGCCGCTGTGCGATTCCAGCGTGTCTCTTCAAGTGCCTTGAGGATCGCCTCGCGTTCCACCGCTTCCACCATATCATCGAGAGGCTTGATCTGTGTCGGTGGCGTGCTGATGGAGGGTTGTTCCGGCAGACGCAGGTCTCCGGCCTGCAGGCTCTCGCCCTCGAAAAGGGTTACCGAGCGTTCAAGGATATTCTCCAACTCCCGGATGTTCCCCGGAAACGGGTACTCTTTAAGACGCGCCAGTGCGGTGTTGGAGATTTTGGGTTTCTTGATGCTGTTCTGACGGGAGATCCGGGTGAGAAAGTGCTGGGTCAGCAGCGAAATATCCTCGGTACGCTCCCGCAAGGGGGGTAGCGGCAGTTCGATGACGTTGATGCGGTAGAAGAGATCCTGACGGAATTCACCTTTCTCCACCAGTCGCGCCAGTTGTTTATGGGTGGCGCTGATGATACGGACGTCCACCGGGAACTCCTGCTGGCTGCCAATCGGGCGTACTCGCTTCTCCTGTATCGCACGTAGCAGTTTGACCTGCATGTGCAGGGGCAGATCGGCGATCTCGTCGAGGAACAGGGTGCCCCCGTCGGCGCCCTGAAACAGCCCCTGTTTGTTGCTGTTGGCGCCAGTGAAGCTGCCTTTTGTGTGACCGAAGAATTCACTCTCCATCAACTCCTGAGGAATGGCGCCGCAGTTGACCGCAATAAAGGGGTGGTCGGCGCGGGGGCCCTGCTGGTGGATCAGACGTGCCGCCAACTCCTTGCCGGTACCCGATTCGCCACTGATATAGACTGGCGCCTGACTGCGGGCCAGCTTGGCTATCAGTTGACGCACCCGTTCCATCGATTCGGAATGGCCCAGCAGCATGACGGGTTCTTTCAAGGTTTTAACCAGGCCCGGTCGACCGGGTTCTGCGGGTTTACCCAGTTTAATCGCCTTCTCCACCAGCTTGCGAAGCATATCCAGGTCTACCGGCTTGGAGACGAAATCGAAGGCGCCGGCCTTCAGCGCCTCGATGGCCGACTCCATGTTGCCATGGGCGGTGATCATGGCGACCGGTAGTTCCGGGTATTGGCTGCTGATATGGCGAACCAGTTCGATGCCGTTGCCGTCTGGCAGGCGCATGTCGGTAAGACAGAGGTCGAAATGGTGTCTCTCCAGCAACTGGCGGGCCGCACCGAGGTCGAGCACGGATTTCGCATCTATGCCCATGCGCAGGAGGGTAATTTCCAGCAGTTCGCAGATGTCGGGTTCGTCGTCAACAATCAGCGCCAGTGGCTGTGTCATCAGGTAGGTGCCTCCGATTTCCAGCGGTCGAAGTGGAGTCTAAAGCAGCTGCCGCCTGTGGGGCCAGGGATGTATTCCAACCGAATGCGGTTGATCTCGCAGAGTTCCTTGGTGATGTAGAGTCCCAGGCCGGTGCCCTTGTTGCGGGTGGTGAAGAAGGGCTCGAAGATCTGTTTGGCGACATTGGGGTCGATCCCGGGGCCGTTGTCGAGGATATCCACCACGGGATGATCGTACTCCTGGATCACGCCGCCGACGATGCGCAGTTCCAGCATCGCTGGATCGTCGATGGCTTCACGGGCGTTATTGCACAGGTTTGTCACCACTTGGCGCAGCTGTTCAGGGTCGGCGATGACGCTGCAGGTTTCGGGCTCTATCTGAGTGTGCAGCTCAGCGGATCGAAAGCCCTGGTTCTTGATCAGCTCCGCTGACAACTCCTCAAACCAGGATTTGAGCAGGATCGGAACCGGATTGCGGGGGCTTCTGCGGGAGATCTGCAGGACATTTTCGATTACCTGATTGACGCGCTCGGAGTTGGTCTTGATGATCTCGGTGAGTCGGCGGTCGGCTGAATTGAGATCGGGAGATTCGCCGAACAGTTGGCTGGCGTGGCTGATGGCGCCCAGCGGGTTGCGTATTTCGTGGGCGATGCTGGCCGTGAGGCGGCCCAGGGAGGCCAGTTTCAGCTGCAGGGCCTCTCGCGTGATCTGTGAGGTGTCTTCGAGGAATATCAAGACATCCCCTTCGTTGCGGCTGCCCAAAGGATTGAATTGGGCTTTAAGCTCGGGACCCTGATGCTGGGCTTGGAAGGGCTTCGGGTCATAGGTGACATCTCTTCGCCATCGCCCCAGGCGCCGGTTCAGCTCCGGTGAGGCGGCCTGCAGCGTGCTGCCGACGGCAGCGGCAGGCATACCCAACAGATGCCAAGCCGGGTTATTGATCATCAAGATCCGGTTGTCGGCATCCAATACCAATACACCGGTACGCATGTGCTGGATGACATACTCGTTGATTTTCGCCATGTGCCCAAGCTCATCGGCGCGGGCCTTGGCCAGCGCCTCGCTGGCACGCGCACGGCCGCTGAGAACCAGGGTCAACATCGCGGTGGCGAAGAAGACGCTGCCGAGAAAGCCGGCTTGGGAGAAACGCACCCCGGGAATGCCGTTGAAATGGTTGTAGAGCTGTTCGGTAATCACCGCCAGGGATGCCAGCGCGGCGAACAGCAGTGCCGCTCGTCCCCCCATGATCAGGGCTCCGCCGGTGATCGAGACCGCGATCAACATGCCGATACCACTGTGCACTCCGCCGCTGGCGTGCATCATAAGGGTGATGGCGGCGATATCGACGAACAGGATGAGGTAGGCTTGAGGCTCGGGCCCAGGTGTCCGCCAGTGCCAAAACAGGGCGGAGAGGATCGTCAGGGCGATGTAGAGCGTACTGACGAAGCCGAACAGCTCTGGCGCTGTCTGGCCGAGAAAGTCAGGGCCCGAACCGCTGTAAAAGAGGTAGAGTAGGCCCAGGGCGACGATGATCCGATAGATCAGGAACAGGCGTAGGGAGTTCCAATGCAGTGCCTCGGCTTGACTCAGGCGTCGGCTTTCGAGCACTGTCCTGTTTCTCAGGCTATCCCAGCGTGTGCGCAGGCTAGTCATCAGTCAGGTGGATCATCCGAGTTAACGGCGTCGAGGTGAGCCTGGCTGCAATAGTAGGTGTTCCCTCGGCGTAGCGCCTCCTGGCGTGGAAGATGGAGACCGCAATGGGCGCACTGCACGCTGTCGACCGCCTTGGGACTGGCGCGCTTGATATTTTGCTGTTTCCGTTGCTGAGCCAGGTGGCGAATGATCAAGTAGAGCCCCCACAAGGCCAGACCGAGCAGGAGAGTTCTAAGTCCCATGGAAAGATTCTGTCCGGAGCCGCTTTTTGAAATAATACCACTTTACCGGCTGAAGCCGTGTCGTTGGTCAGCATAACAGAAGCCAGGTTCTTGCGTCAGTAATTAACCCGGCAACCAAATAAGGTGCGTTCAGGGCTTCACGCATGTCCTTGAGCAAGGCGTGACTCGCAGGTCATGGCGATTCCCTTAGCCAGCGTCACAACACAGAGCAAGGGCATGCGTAAAGCCCCCCAAGCGGTAGCGTAAACGGCAGGCACATATCGACCCAACATGCCCTATTTGTTTGCCGGGTCAATGGTTTTCCATAAGGAGTGTTCGTTTTGAGTCTCACTATCCAGATCGCCCAGCTCGATTTTCTGGTTGGCGATATCGAAGGCAATGCGCAGCGCATTATCGAGGCCGCGTCAAAAGCGGTCGGCAAGGCCGACATTATCGTGTTTCCCGAGTTGGCGTTGACCGGTTACCCTCCTGAGGATTTGTTGTTGCGGGACTATTTCATCCGGCGGGTAGAGCGCGCGGTGGCGATGATTCTTTCCAGAGTCAACGGTATTCATCTGGTGGTCGGTTACCCGTTGCGGCAGGCGGAGGGACTGTACAATGCGGCAGGCGTGTGGCGGGATGGCGAGATTGTCGTCGAGTATGCCAAGCACCTGCTGCCCAATTACAGCGTTTTCGATGAGAAGCGCTATTTTGTGCCGGGTCATGAGGCGGTGACTTTCGAAGTCGCTGGCGTACGCATTGGCCTCACGGTATGCGAGGATATCTGGCAGGCTGAGCCGGCGGCGATGAGTCGGGCGGCCGGAGCGGAGTTGTTGCTCAATATCAACGCCTCGCCCTTTCATATCGGCAAGGCGCCGGAGCGCGAGGCGCTGGTGCAGCAGCGCGCTCGTGAAAACCGCCTGCCGATTGTCTATGCCAACCTGGTCGGTGGACAGGATGAACTGGTGTTCGACGGCGGCTCCTTCGTGGTCGATGCAGCCGGTGTACTGCAGCAGCGACTGCCGTTTTTCGAGGAGAGTTCATCGACCATCAGTTTCGATACGAAGCAAGCTCCACCGGTTCCCATCGGTCGCTCAATCATGGTGGAGATGGAAGAGGAACAGCGTGTCTACGCGGCTCTGGTGCTGGGAGTGCGCGACTACGTGCGTAAAAATGGCTTTCAAGGCGCCATTCTCGGACTCTCGGGTGGTGTCGATTCGGCGCTGACCCTGGCGATCGCGGTAGATGCCCTGGGGGCCGAGCAGGTGGAAGTGGTGATGATGCCCTCCCGCTACACCGTCGAGATGAGCAATCAGGATGCGGTGGCGGAGGCGCAAGCGCTTGGCGTCGCCTACCGTTCGATACCGATCGAGCCTGCCTTCAAGGCCTTTCTCTCCATGCTGGAAGAGGAGTTTGCAGGCAAGCCGGTAGACGTAACGGAAGAGAATATTCAGGCACGCTGCCGCGGTATCATCCTGATGGCGATCAGCAACAAGAAGGGGCGAATTCTGTTGACCACCGGCAACAAGAGCGAAATGTCGGTTGGCTATGCTACTCTCTATGGCGACATGGCTGGCGGTTTCGCGCCGATCAAAGATGTACCCAAGACACTGGTCTATCGACTCTGCGCCTATCGCAACAGCATCAGCCCGGTGATTCCACAGCGGGTGCTGGAAAGGCCGCCGTCAGCTGAATTGGCACCCGACCAGCAGGACAGCGACTCGCTGCCTGACTACGCTGTGCTCGATGGTATCCTGGAGCGCTATGTGGAGCAGGATCAGGGGGTCGACGAGATCGCCGCCGCCGGCTACGACGCGCAAACCGTCGACAAGGTGGTCCGTATGGTGGACCGGAATGAGTACAAGCGGCGGCAGGCACCTCCCGGCATTAAAATTACCCGCAGAGCCTTTGGCAGGGATCGTCGCTACCCGTTGACCTGGAATAAGGGGTATTGACAGGATTGGACGGGGTCGGTAGTAGGGCGTTAAACTCCCCGGACCCGATTAAAAGATCAAAAAATTCATCATTTGGAGCTGCGTCGATATGAAGAAAGTGGTAGCAATCATCAAGCCCTTCAAGCTGGAGGACGTTAGGGAGGCGCTTTCGGAAGTGGGTATTACCGGCATGACGGCAACCGAGGTGAAAGGCTTCGGGCGACAGAAGGGGCACACCGAACTCTATCGTGGTGCTGAATATGTAGTCGATTTCCTGCCGAAGGTAAAACTCGAATTGGTGGTGGCCAGCGAGCAGGTGGATGCCTGTATCGATGCGATCACCAATGCCGCGCGTACCGGCAAGATCGGCGATGGCAAGATTTTTATCTCACCGGTGGACCGGGTGATCCGGATCCGTACCGGCGAAGAGGACGAAGCGGCCATCTGAACCAACCACCCCCACCAGCGGGGTGGTTCAGTCGTTGTCCAGTTTCAGGGGCGACAATATGGTGGTGAGGATGCCTGAATCCTCCTTGGTGGTAGTTGGCTGTTTCAGGTGTCCTTTTTCCAGATTCAGCGCGAGCACTCGTTCGGCATCCTCAGCCAACTCCGTTAAGCCAAGGCGGGTGTAGGCATCCACTATGATTTCAAGCGCCTCCTTTACCGCATCGGTCCGCTGAAAATTCGTGATCACCCGGTTGGCCCGGTTGGCGGCAGCCAGGTAGGCACCCCGTTTCATGTAGTATCGAGCCACATGTATCTGATACATGGCGAGGTTGTTGCGCAGGTAGAGCATCCGTTGTCGGGCGTCGGCGGAGTATTTGCTGTCGGGATAGCGGCGTACCAGTTCGGCAAATTCGTTGAACGATGAGCGCGCCGCCCCGGCATCGCGTTGCGTCGGGTCGGTCTCGATCAGTCGGCTCAGAATGCTGGTATTGCGGTCGTAGTTGGCCAGACCCTTCATATAGTAGGCATAGTCCACATAGGGATTCTGCGGGTTTAGCTTGATGAAGCGGTCGGCGGCTGCAATAGCGGAATCGGGTTCCCCTTTCTTGTGGTGGGCGTAGATGATGTCGAGCTGGGCTTGGGTTGCGTAGGGACCGAAAGGGAATCTGGCCTGTAGCCCGTTATAGTATTTGATAGCGTTATCATATTCGCCGCCCATCAAGGCATCTTTGGCCTTAGAGTAGAACTGGCTGGCGCTCCAGTCCTTGGTTTCGTCCTGCAGGTCGGGTACGGCACAGGCAAACAGCAAGGGTAGCAGGGCAAAGAGTGTGAAAAGGTTGCGGGCAATCATGGGTGGAATACAAATACCTGGGATAACGATGTGAGGCGAGAGTATAACGGAAACCGGTTTCTGAGGGTTAACCATGACGTCTGACCATCGGTTGTCAGCCGAAGTTCAGCCGCTTGAGTTCGTGGTGCCCCTGGCGTCGGCCGGATCCCGCCTGGATCAGTTGCTGGCTGAACTCTGTCCCGACTACTCCCGCAGCCGGTTGCAGCACTGGATCAAAACCGAGCGGGTGTTGCTGGACGGCCGCAGCTGTCGTCCCAGGGAGAAGCTGCGCGGCGGCGAGAGGATCCTGGTGCGTCCGGAGCTGGAGCCTGAGGTCTTCGCTCAGGGCGAGGCGATGCCGCTGGATATTCTCTTCGAGGACGCTTCGCTGCTGATCGTCAACAAACCGGCTGGCCTGGTCATGCATCCGGCGGCAGGCAACCCCCAAGGAACCCTGCTCAACGGACTATTGGCTCATCATCCGCCGCTGGCGCGGATTCCGCGGGCGGGCATTGTGCATCGGCTCGACAAGGAGACAAGCGGGTTGTTGGTCGTGGCCAAGACACTGCCGGCTCAGAACGCCCTGGTACAACAATTACAGGCGCGCAGTGTGAAGCGGGAGTACCGTGCGGTATGCCAGGGGGTGATGACCGCAGGCGGTACGGTCGATGCCCCTATTGCGCGGCATCCGGTCAACCGGTTGCGCATGGCGGTGATCGAGTCGGGCAAGCCGGCGGTGACTCACTATCGTGTTTTGCAGCGTTTTCGCGCCCATACCGCAGTCAAGGTCAATCTGGAGACCGGGCGTACTCACCAGATCCGGGTGCACATGGCCCATATCCACTTTCCTCTCGTGGGTGATCCGCTCTACGGTGGTCGTTTGAGGCTGCCATCCGGCGCCAGCGATTCCCTGATCGAAGTCCTGCGCGGTTTTCGTCGCCAGGCCCTGCATGCCGCGCGCCTGACCCTGCAGCACCCGGAGAGTGGGGAGTCTCTCTCCTGGGAAGCGCCTCTGCCCGAGGATATGTCACAGTTGTTGGCGGTCCTTGAAATGGACGCCGCCCTGTGATCCGGCCGCTGATCCCAGACTGGCCGGCGCCCGCTCATGTGAAGGCGCTGATCACCACACGCCAGGGCGGTGTCAGCAGACCGCCCTACGAGAGCCTCAATCTGGCGCAGCATGTGGATGACGACCCGGCGGCAGTGGCGCGCAACCGGATGCGGTTGCGCGAGACCTGCAGCCTGCCAGGTGAACCCTTCTGGCTGAGACAGGTTCATGGTTGTCAGGTGGCTGACAGTGCCTGCGATCAGCCTGACTGCGAGGCGGATGCGGTATTGAGCCGACAACCCGGCCAGGTCTGTGCCGTGCTGACCGCGGACTGTCTGCCGCTGTTGATGACCGATCGGGCCGGGCAGGCGGTGTGTGCGGTGCACGCCGGCTGGCGGGGCCTGGTGAATGGCGTGGTGGAATCCGCCGTATCGCGTCTGTCATCGTCACCGCAGGAGCTGTTGGCCTGGTTGGGTCCGGCCATCGGCCCGAATGCCTTCGAGGTGGGGGATGAGGTGCGCGAGGCGTTCGTCGAACTTTGTGCTGGTGACCAGGCTGCCTTTCAAAAAAACGACCGTGGCCGCTGGCAGGCCAATATCTATCAACTGGCGCGCCAACGGTTACAGCGTTTAGGGGTTGGTTATGTTGGGGGTGGTGATTACTGCACCTGGACCCAGTCGTCCCTGTTTTACTCCTACCGGCGCGAGGGTGTGACCGGTAGAATGGCTTCTCTCATCTGGCTCGACCGGCTGGGATCTGATACACGATTATGAGGATTGATTGATGGATTGGCAGATGTTGACGCTGGTGGGTGAAGACCAGCCGGGGATCGTGGCGCGGGTTACCGATGCCCTCTATCGGGGGGGCTTCAACCTGGGTGAGGCCTCGATGATCCGACTGGGCGGCAATTTCACCATCATGATGATGGTGGGTGGCTCCGCAGCGGCGGAATCGTTATTGCCGTCGCTCGAACCCGTGGCAGAGCAACTGGGCCTGCAGGTCCATCTTGACCCGATTCATGGCGCGCTGCACCAGCACCGGGTGCCCAATTTCCAGGTGCGGGTAAACGGCGCCGATCGCGCCGGGATCGTCGCCCGTGTCACCGGCACTCTGGCGGCGTGCGGATTCAATATCCTCGAGCTGGAGTCAGATGTGGTGGGTACGGAACAGCAGCCGGTCTATATCATGACCATTCAGGGTTATGCCGAAGCCACGCTGGAGGTGCTGGAGGTGGCGCTGGAGCCCCTGAAGGCACAGGACATCGATGTGCATGTCTCACCGATCGAAACCTTGATCGGGTGATCCGTGGCGATTCTGGAGATACTGAAACTGCCTGATCCCAGGTTGAAACAGGTCGCATCGGATGTCGTCGAGTTCGATCAGGAACTGCGCCGTTTTATCGATGACCTGGAAGAGACACGCCTGAATGGTCCCTCGGCCGTCGGCATCGCCGCCACCCAGGTGGGGCGACAGCAGCGCATCGTCATCATCGACTGCTCCAACACCCGCAAGCCGGTGCCGAACCACGGCCGGCTGGTGTTGGTGAATCCCGAGATAACCGATTGGGACGGCTTCGAGCTGGGTCGCGAGGGATGTCTGTCGGTACCTGACTACACGGGCAACGTGATCCGTGCGGAGCGCATCAAGTGCCATGCGCAGGATGCCTACGGCGAGACGCTCACATTCGAGATGGAGGGTTTCGAGGCCCGCGCCCTGCAGCACGAGGTCGACCATCTCGACGGCATCCTGTTTGTCGATCGCTTGGTCAGCCGGCGTACGGACCTGTTTCAACGCAAGGTCTACCGCAACGGCGGCAAGAGGCAATCATAGACCCTTGGCCGGCAGGATCTGACAGAGTGGAAACGTCAACGATGTTGTTTGTGCTTTTGTTTGCACTGGTTGCAGGGCTGGTCTGGCTCTCCCGCCAGTGCGCCAAGGCCAACCGGATCGACTGGGGTTCTCGCTGGATCAACTGGGTGGACGGACTTATCCGGCTCCTGTGTGTCCGCTATCATCGCCTGCAACTGGTCGAACTGCCGCTGCCGGCGGAAGGCCCGGCAATCGTGGTCGCCAATCATATATCGGGTCTTGATCCGTTCTTGATGATCGCCTGTAGCCGGCGTCCGTTGCGTTTTTTGATCGCCCGGGAGCAGTATCAGCGATTTGGAGTGCAGTGGTTGTTTAGGGCGGCGGGTTGTATACCGGTGGATCGTGAACGTTCGCCGGAGAAGGCACTACGTCAAGCCTTCAAGGCGCTGCGCGAGGGTCACGTAGTGGCGTTGTTCCCTCACGGCAAGATTCATCTGGATAGTGATCCGCCGCGCCGCACCAAAGCGGGCGCGGCGCGCCTGGCCGCGATCAGCAAGGCGCCGGTGATTCCGCTGCGCATCAGTGGCGCTGCACGGCCGGGGCATGTGGTTGAGTCGGTGTTTGTTCGGGGCCGGGCAAAAGTCGAACGACTGCCCCTGATCGAGGCTGAAACAGCCACCTCGGATCAATTGTATGAAGAGATTGAACATGCGGTCAGTGTTGGGTTGCCTTCAGGCCAAACGTAACAACCACGTCACATAGAAGATAAATAATTCACAACAGTTATCAATTTGCAGCAACAGGATCGCACATGAAAGTCACAGTTTTTGGTTCCGGCTATGTCGGTTTGGTTACGGGGGCCTGTCTCGCCGAAGTGGGTAATGATGTCCTCTGCATGGACGTGGATGAACGTAAGATCGAGATGCTGGAACGCGGTCAAATTCCGATCTATGAGCCAGGTCTGGATAGAATGGTCGAGCGCAATGCCGGCGCTGGCCGACTGCGTTTCACCACAGACGCCAAGGAGGCCGTGTCCCATGGCCTGTTCCAGTTCATCGCCGTGGGAACGCCGCCCGATGAGGATGGCTCGGCCGATCTGCAGTATGTCCTGGGGGTGGCGCAGTCAATCGCCGAACATATGACGGAGTACCGTGTGGTTATCGATAAGTCGACCGTGCCGGTCGGCACCGCCGATCGGGTCAGGGAACGCATTCGCCAGACCCTGTCAGCCGATGGCAAGCAGATCGAGTTTGATGTGGTCTCCAATCCGGAGTTCCTCAAGGAGGGGGCTGCATTGGATGATTTCATGAAGCCTGATCGCATCATCATCGGTACGGATAATCCCCGCACGACCGAACTATTGCGTGCGCTCTATGCGCCGTTCAATCGAAATCACGACCGGCTCATCGCGATGGATATCCGTTCCGCCGAGCTGACCAAGTATGCCGCCAACGCGATGTTGGCAACCAAGATCAGTTTCATGAACGAACTCTCCAATCTGGCCGAGCGGTTGGGAGCGGATGTGGAGCAGGTACGCCATGGCATCGGCGCCGATGCGCGCATTGGCTATGCCTTTATCTATCCGGGTTGTGGCTATGGGGGTTCATGCTTTCCCAAAGACGTGAGTGCGCTTGAGCGAACCGCCCATGAAGTAGGCTATGACGCCCAGCTGCTGAGCGCGGTCGAGGCGGTAAACTATCGCCAGAAGCGGGTACTTTTCCAAAAGATCGACAAGCACTTCAATGGTGACTTGAAAGGCAAAACCTTCGCTCTTTGGGGCCTCGCCTTCAAGCCGAATACGGATGATATGCGCGAAGCGTCAAGCCGGGTGGTGATGGAGGCGCTTTGGGAGGCAGGCGCCAAGGTGCAAGCCTTCGACCCCGAAGCGATGGAAGAGTGCCGGCGCATCTATGGCGAACGTGACGACCTGGTCTATTGCGAGAACCAGCAGCAGACGCTACAGGGTGCCGATGCGCTGGTGGTGGTTACCGAATGGCAGGTATTCCGCAGTCCCGATTTCGACCACATCAAACAGACGTTGAGTGCGCCGGTCATCTTCGATGGGCGAAACATCTACGATCCCGAGCGATTGAAGTCGGAGGGTTTTGCTTATTACGCTATCGGCCGCGGAGACTGACCTCTTTTAATCAAGCTGCATGATCTCCACATGGGAGTGGCTGATTAAAGTTCAAGCAAACGGCAAGAAATTTACGGGAAAGTGATGGTCGGGGTGAGAGGATTCGAACCTCCGGCCCCTGCCTCCCGAATCCAGTTGTCTGTTTAAAGGTATTTTAAAATCAACAAGTTGCGATTGCTGGCCCCGTGCTTTTGTGACTCAACTTGTCCTTTCTGGCCATAATGTGACTGGAGTGAGTCACATTATGGTCACACATCCTGTAATTCATCATACATTCCGTATCTTGCTCAGAGTTATACCGATAGTCCACTGTTGGCGAGGCTGTGAGAGGGTACTCAGCGCGTAGAAATCCGACAAAGCGTTCTCTGCCTTCGGTGGGTGATACTGAATATGTGATACCTATTAAATCAATGGGTTAACGGATTCTGGCCAGCGCAATCGAGTGTCTCTGTGACGATTTTGGTTCAAGCCTGATCGGGCTACTTAACGTCTTTCTATGAGTGCAAATAAGTTAACGTAATTCTAACTTATTGAAATTACATTTTTTTTAGTGTACTTAAAAGGCATCACTATGAAAATGGGGCGGCGAGACAAGTAGGCTCG